>NZ_JBNTJU010000012.1:0-97085 GCF_051195015.1 Halococcus sp. AFM35 | reverse complement strand
ATCAAGAGCGCCCAGTCCTACAAGAACGGTTCGCTACCGCCACTCAACCAACTGCTGGAGTTAGCTAAAGACGAATGGTCTCGCCGTCATCAGTGATCCCGCCCAGCAATTTCAGACTCTCCCACGCGCCCGACACCGGCAGTGTCGGGCGCTCCCCTTCGGGAAACCACGCATAGACGAGATTCGCCAGTTCCTGCCGAGTCTGGTCGATCGCTACGACCGTGTACTCGTCGTCCAGATTGGCGAGCTTTTTTTGAACCCTTCACGGAACGCTTCTTGGGCCCGTTCGTCGGCATTGACGTACTGCGGCCGGGCTGTCTGTCGTGACAGCCCGGCCTCGGTCATCAGCCGTCGGACGTGACGGTCACAGTATTCGACGTCAAACTTTTGATCGAGGTAGTGCTGGGCGAGCGGAACCGTCCACGCACGCGCGTCGAGACCAGCCTCTTCAGGCGGTTCGTGGAGATCATCCACGAACCGCTGATGTTCTGACTCGGTGAGCTTTGAGGGCCGACCGGATCGAGGCTCATCGTAGACGATGTCCTCGAACGGCTCGTCGGTGAGCCGTTCGAGACGGTTGAACCACTTCGAGGCCCAGGTACTGGAAAACCCGTAGAGTTCGGCGGCTTCCCCTTGAGTCAGATGGTCGATCTCCTTGTAGGTGATCGCCGCCATCAGACGCTGTACGGCATCAGCATCATCGACCTCCGCCAGGACTTGGCGGAGGTCTTCAGCAGAGACGGTTTCGAGAGCCGCCATACCGCCACTAATAGCTGGAGCTACGTGAATTTTTAGCCGTCAGTATATCTATGTTCATCAGTCATTAACGACAAACCATTCAGTAGAAATCCAGTATAGTTGACGACCGTGGAGCTGCACGAATTGAGATCGCTCGCGCTCGTTGAGGAGGGAGGCTTGGCGTTCTGCACCACAGAAACTAAACGTGTGGTGATTCTCATCCGTCAAGAATCCCGAGTAGTGAGCCCGATATTCAGTGCTGGAAGAAGTCGAGATTAACTCCTATTACTCGGATGGGGCGAAAACTACTACTGCCACACTGTCCTCGATAGCGCACGGTGAAATTTCGCACTCGCCGCTGAACCGTATCAGATCACCCGGAGCGAGAGCATGGGTGTCCTCGTCGAGAACGAGGTCGAGTTCGCCAACGAGGAGGTGAAGTACGATGTTTGTGCCGGGGTGTCGATGCGCGGGCATCTGTTGTCCCGCGTCAAGTTTTAGCCGAATGGTTCGAGGCGCGTGGTGGTCGAACACCTCTGCGTGTGGCGTCTTCTCTACCGTATCGAGGCGCGTGATCTCCGGCTTGGTCGTGGATTCGGAATGAGTAGTTGCTGTCATCGGTGATCGGCTCACTAGAACAGACGCCGAGTACGAATATCCAATTTCTCCCGAACATGATCGGCACAGACACGTTACCATCTATCCGATGGCGGTTCCTGTGACTCAGCGATACGCCGCTGATTGGATGTTGCGAGCCTCGAGACGAGTATCCCTCGCAATCCGTGTGGGCTGTGAGTATGAATGACCAGCAACATGTTGGCGACAAATAGGCACAATCCAGCCAGTACAGAGAGTCCGCCGACGGCCAGTACCATGTTCGGGAGCGCGAACCACTCGGTGAGAACGATCAGCACCGTGCCGAGAAGTATCGTGACAAAATCGACGGCCGCGATACGCGCACTGTAGAGATCGTCGATCATCGGCACTTTCTCGTAGCCGAGCAGGTCACTGTAGCGATGCACCCAGATGATGAACGGAACAATATGATAGAGCGTTCCCAACACGACGAAGCCGATGATGCCGAGGATGAGCAGATACACGGCTCTGGGTGCGCCGAACAACGACGAGCGAGCGAGAGGATTAACGAGCCATGTCGGTATCGTGAAGACTGCCCAAAGTACCATTGCAGGAGCGACGACAGCATATCGTGACAGCATCGGTGTCCACTCGACCTGCGTCTCGTACAAACGGCGAGCAAGGATCACGCTGAACCCGAGAAGGCTCACAATGACGAGCAGGCCGCCGACCTGAGCTACAGAGCGCATCGCCACAAGCCGGCCTAGAGCGAGCGTTATTACGCCAACCGGATACGTGACTTCCTCGATTCGACGCAGATGCATGTCAATACCGTAGAGGCTAGTCTGGGTAAACATCGTCCCAAGCTGATAGAGCGCTCCGAGGATGGTCGTGAGGACCGCGCCGAAGACCGCAAGCGTCGCGTGCGTCGTGACGATGCGTTCGCGCGGTATCGACAGCGGCGCGAATACCGGATAGGTGAAATCGACTGCCAACAGCAGGCCAAAGACCGTCAGCAGAACGAAAAACCCGAGCGCGAGCGCAAAGTGGCGTTCAGTTACGTCAAGCGGGCGGGCGGTTGTCAGTGTGTGGCCGATGTTGTAGGCGAACACCCAGAATCCGACGAGCATGATCGCGCCGAACAGGGGCAGCCATCGGAGATAACCGATGAGAAGCATCGCCACGAACCCAACGAGGCCAATCGTAACGAGCCACAGTTGGACGACGGCGAGTCGACGTGAATGTAGTTCGACGCCGGACCAGACGGGAACGAATTGCGTCATCGCGCCCATAATCGTGAGACAAACCCAGCCCGCGAGCAGCAGATGAACGTGCGCCAACGTCACTAACCCAGGAACGGAGACGAGTGTGTTCGTACTTCCAAGTGCCCCACCTCCAATAAGGAAACCGAATCCGACAACGAAGTGTCGTAGTGGGACCGTCATCGGCGGCTGTTGGTCCGTACTGAGACCGCTTGGAATTGCACTCATCACCCCCGCCTATGGATTCCAGCTACCTCGCGTTGTTTCCGAACACGTTCGACCACGCTGTGCTCATGGCGGTATCGGACGGTGACCAAGAGAGAAGTCCGATGGCTAAGTTTGAATGTTTGACATTAGACTCGAATCGAAGTGATCACGGGCGTAGATGAGTGCGTTCAGTACCGTCATGCTTCGTTTGTACGGGATGGAGAAGTGTCGAACTGTGGGTCTTGTTTGGCTTCGACATCTGAGTCATAGCGAAACACCGTGTGGTGAACCATCTCCTCGGTCGCTTCACCGTCTTGTGATGTGGACTCTACACTAGGAGCTTGCGTGCGTTTAGCGCTAACGACGTTGTTGAGGTTCCGATACCTCCTCTGTCTCCGATTCTGTATCAGGGGCAGTTTGGTGAGAATTCATGTGCGACTTCTTGCGGACACATTGAATAGCCGCACCTGAATAGTAATCGACATACATGTTCGGAAGCAAACTATTATGACTCAATCTCGCAGTCTGCAATGGCCTATACTAACTAAAGATGATCTTCTCTCTGCGGCAACGGACCTCATCGAAGAGTTAGTCGAGCGATTCAGAGACGTTTCGAGCCTTCCCGGCAACAAGGAACGCTCGTTCGTAGCAAAGCTTCAGAACGTACAGAAGAAAATCGATCATGCACAGAGGGCTATCGGTCGTGGAAAGCAGAAGCAGGCCGACAACGCACTGAATGCGGCGATCAATCAGATGGGTGCGTTCCTGAACGAGCTCGACACAGTGAAGGAGAAGCGAATGCCGTCTGAGGCGTTTGTCTGGTCGGTTGAACAGTCTGCGGATGCTGTGATCGACCAACTCGCACGAGCACGAGAGGCGACGCTCACAGACTAATTCTCTACACCTAAACTTTATTCTATTCGAGCCAATACCGAACCTATGTCGTGGTTGTCGATAGGAATTGGTGTTGTATCTTTGCTCGCTGGACTCTACCAGTTTCGTGATCCACGGCTCGGTGGTCTCCGAATATCTGGGGTTATCGATTCGGACGTTGATGCCGACGATGCGAGCGAACCAGAGAGAGTTTTCGCCAAACTGGTTGGAGTGGGATTAATTCTCCTAGCTCTGTTTTTTCTTTGGATCGGTGGTGTAATTCCGCTAGGAGAGTTTCTCTAACCACCCCATCGACTCGCAGAAACACGAGGAGTGAGAATTATGAATATACTAATATGAGATCAGACAGATAAATTTGCTCATTCACGGTTGAACTCAAATCTGTACTGATAGCCTAAATTTCGCAGATAGCTGTGCATGACGAATCTATCTAGCCAACATCTGCGAGGAGCGTCGCAAGCGCCGCCTCGTTCAGGCACCGCGTCGTCCCGACGAGAAGGTTGACCGTCCCGATGCGGGATGGACAGTCGCGCGGTACCTCGTCTATTTCCGTCGGTTCCATCGGGAGTACGGCGGGATTCGACAGGCCGACGGTCGCGTACGCGACGACGGGGTCGAGCCGCGCGCCCCGCGCGTGGCGCATCTCGACGCCAGTGAGCAGCGTCGGGCCAGTAGCAATAAATCCGGCTCGCTCCCGCCGCTCGTCGATGTACGCTCCGAGGTCGGTGCGTTCCCAGCCCTCGGGAACCGTGACGTTGTAGGCGGCCGCGGCCCGCTCGAACCCGCCATCCCATCCCGTCGAGAGCCAGCGGGTTCCCGGCCGATGAATCCCGAGCACGCCATCGGCAACGGTGGTTTCAAACATCGAGCGCCTCCAGCAGTCGGTCGTTTTCTTCTGGCCGGCGCACGGCGACGCGGATGTGCGAGTCGAGACCCCGGAACGTGGTGGCGTCCCTGAGCGCGAGTCCGTGGTCGCGTGCTCGATGCAGGAGTTCCTCGACCTCCCTGTCGCCGATGTCGAACAGGACGAACGGCGCGTCGGACGGATACACGTCGAACGCCCCGGAGAGCGCCGCCTGCATCCGGTTCCGTTCCGTGCGAACCCGTTCGCGGGTCGCCGCGACGAATTCCTCCCGGGTCATGCAGAACGAACCGGTCGCCAGTGCTGGAGCGCTCACGTTCCACGGCCGACGAGCGATGGCGAGCGCCTCGTCGAACGCACCCGTTGCGACCGCGAACCCCGCTCGGAGTCCCGGCAGTCCGAAGAGTTTGGTCAGCGAGCGAGCGACGACGACGCCGTCGGTCCCCGCGAGCGAGGGCCGGTCGGTGAACCCGAGAAACGCCTCGTCGGCGAGCAGCGGCGTCCCGGCACCCCGGCACCGCGCCGCGAACGCCGACAGCGCGTCGGTGTCGTAGGCGTTGCCGGTCGGGTTGTTCGGGTTGCAGACGATGGCCAGCGCGTGACCGGCCGGGTCCGCTTCGAGGATTCGGTCCTGCGGGACGAACGACGGCTCCCCACCCCGAAGGCGGACCTCGCGTGCGTACTCGGCGAAGCTCGGATACGGGACCAGTACCGAGTCACCCTCGCCGACGGCGAGTTCGATGGTCAGTCGGATGGCGGCGAGTCCGCCCGGCGTCGGAGTCACGTGCTCGGAGTCACAGCCGACGTATTCCGCCGCCGCTTCACAATACTCCGTCGGCGGTTCGGGTGGATAGCTGCGCGACGCGGTGAACGCCTCGCGGTAGACGTCTTCGACGCCATCCGGAAGACAGGGGTTCGTGTTTGCACTGAAATCGAGAACGTCAGCGTCGTCGCTACTTCCATGTGGTTCTCGCCCGACGTGACGAACCGTCTCACGTCTCATACCGACCTCCAGACGCCGCTCGACGAAGTAACCAGCCCTTCCGCATCACGGTGTCGATGCCATCCCCCATCATATCGATTGTTTCCTCGAATTTCATAGCAACTCCTCCGCAACCGCTGCGTCCGCGAGACGGTTCACGTTGACCGCGAACCGGGCGTCGTGGGTCGTGAACACGTCTTCGGCGTCCCCATCCGAGACGACGTTGACGCCGGTCGGTGCGACCTCCTGTCCATCGAAATCCATCGTCGTATCGATGCTGACGCCCAACAGTCGTTTTAGCGCGGCGGGGACGCGGACGGTGAGCGACCCGCTCGTGTGCCTATCGAGCACGGCGTCGATGGCGTTGCCGGCGAGCAACGGCAGGTCGGCGGCCACGGTGAGAACGGGTGGGTCGATGCGCTCTATCGCGTACTGGAGGTCGGCGACGTAGCCTTCGCCCGGTGCCGCGATGATTCGGCCGTCGAGATAGTCGCGTGTCCGCGGCGTATGCGGCGAGACGACAGGATACACTCGTTCGATGCGGCTGGCGACGAGTGCGTCGCATACCCGGTTCACCATCGGGCGACCGTCGATGTCGTACAAGGGCTTCTCGGTGTCGGCATCCAAGCGAGTTCCACGACCGCCGCACATCACCAGTGCGTCCATGCCATCACCCCCGCGTGGAGTGCTGCAACGCGAGCGACCTCGTTCGTCGCGCCGAGAACGTCGCCGCTGACGCCGTCGAGATTCACCCGTGCCCAGCGAAAGACGAAGAGCGCAGCGAGAACGGCGGCGAGGAGCGTCGCCACCGCAGGAACGACGCGCGGCCACGTCAGCAGCGCCGCAGGGACCGCGACCAGCACCGGTGAGGCGACCGAACGAGGGGATGCGTTCGCCGTGAGTGCCGAGCCGAGACCCTCGTGGTCGGCCGCACCGAGACAGACCAAGATTCCCATTCCAAGTTTGGCCCCAACCTCGGCGGTGACGACGAGGAGCACAGCCCGGACCGGGAACGCGGCGAGTCCGATTCCGGCGGTGACGACTCCGAGGACGACCAGCGCGACCGCGAGCGCGCCGCCGACGCCGACAGTCGTGTCCGTCATCACCGTGCGCCGCTCGCTCGGCCCCCCGTGGACGACCAGCGCGTCGCCGAGGTCGGTCACGCCGTCGATGTGGTTGATGCCCGTCACGAGATAGATGCCGAGAGTGAACAGGAGTGCGACCGTCGGCGACGGTCCGGGGAGCAACAGCGGAAGCGCGACCAGCGCGCCGAGAACGTAGCCCGCGAGCGGGAAGGAGACCGGCGTCGTCCTGAACGCAGCCCACGCGGCGTCGTCGTGACCGACGGGAAGCCGCGAGAGGAATCCCAGCGCGCCCCGAACGGCTCTCAGAGCCACGCGACCACCCCCGCGAGGAGAAACGAGACCAGTCCTGCGATGGCGACGACGCGAATCCCCTGCCGAGCCTTGGGGACCGTCGGCAGTTCGGCGTTCGGGTTCAACACGTAGACGCCCGGTTTCCGGAGTTCGACGCCGAGGACGGCCGCGAGGGCCGCCATCGGCCAACCGGAGTTGGGCGAGGGTGGGTCGTCGCGCCACGACCGAGCGCGGGAGAGCGCCGCCGGTGAGCGGCCCGCGAGAGCGATGAGCATTGCACCGAGTCGGGACGGAAGCCACATGACGACATCGTCGAGGCGAGCACTCGCCCAACCGACGGGCTTCGACCGATAGCCGAGCATCGAATCGAGCGTGTTCACCGCCTTCACCCAGACGGCGGCCGCGACCGCCAGCGGGAGTGACAGTCGTGCGCCGAGCGCGAAGGCGAGGAGGGGAGCGACGAGACCGTCGGCGAGGTTCTCGGCGACGCTTTCGACCGCGGCGCTCCGCAGTTCGCCCGGCGAGAGGCTTTCCGTATCGCGGCCGACGAGCGCCCGTACCGACTCGCGGGCACGCTCGGGGTCGGTTTCGGTCCGCTCGACCACCTCCGTGGCGACCGAGAGCAACATTCGGTGGCTCGTCGTCGTGAACAGCGCGAGTGCTGCGACGACCGTTCCGAGGAGTGGATGATACCGTACCGAAAGGACAGTAACACCGCCCGCGAGAGCGGCGGTTCCGGCTGGGAGAACGAGCGCGACGACCGTACCCACCGGCCGCGGCGTGGACCACGGACGGTCGAACCAGCCGACGAGGCGGCCGAACAGCGCAACCGGATGAACGCGGGCTGGAAACTCCTCGAAGAGGCGGTCGAGGGCCAATGCGAGACCCATCGACGCCACCGCCGTCAGTCCCATCGCTCCTCCAGTAGTCGACGGCTGTCGACGAGTGTGACGAGGAGATTCGGTGTAGCGATGGAGCATCTCATCGCACGTCGATGAACGCGAGGGTGGCACCGCTCTTGCCGACGCGTGACCGTGCTCCACCGACGACGCCGTTCATGGCGCTACTGAGGGTGTGCCAGTCATAAGCCTGTCAGATACGGCAACGGCCTGCTCGCGTCCGTCCGCCATCGAGATGCCAGTGCGTCCCCATTCCGTCGCCTCCCTGGCTTCGTCCGTCTTCCGTCGCGTGGAAGCGAGACGCGACATCACCGTGGACAACTCGCAGGTACTACAAAAACGGTCATTGGTTCGAGAAAACTGAAGTTGTGAAAACAGCCACAGCCAGGGTCCTAAGACAACTGTATCCGGAATAAAGCAAAAACATTTGGGCAATCACTGCTGAACATGACCAATGTCGAAGAATACTGACGACGCCGACGGCTCCAGTGTTCTCCAGAGCAAACGCAACGCCACCAGATATCAGATTTTGGTGGAGATCGCGGAGCGGCAGCCGGCAGTGAGTCAACAAGAAATCGCCGACGCCATCGGCGTCACTGCCCAAGCCGTGAGCGACTACCTGCTGGACCTCGTCGAAGAAGGATACGTCACCAAACACGGCCGCGGCCGGTACGAGGTCACCAAGGAGGGCGTCGACTGGCTCATGTCCCAGACCGACGAGCTGCACGCGTTCGTCCAGCACGTCTCCGAGGACGTCATCGGGCAGGTCGAGATCGAGACCGCCATCGCAACGACGGACATCGGCGAGGGCGAGACCGTCTCGCTCACGATGCAGGAGGGCGTCCTGCGGGCGCTGTCCGGCGACGTCGGCAACGCAACCGCAGTTGCGGTAACGGATGCAACTGCCGACCGAGACGTCGGCGTCACGGATTTCGAGGGGATCGTCGACCACGACATGGGGATGGTGACGGTCGTCTCGATTCCGCAGGTCGAAAACGGGGGAAGTGCAACAGTAGACCCCACTCTGGTCTCCGACTATGCCGACACGCACGAACTGGTTGCGACCGCCGGCACCGAAGCGTTGGCCGCAGTCCGCGCGGCGAGCCTCGAACCGGATATTCGGTTCGGCACCGTCGCCGCCGTACGGGAGGCAGCCACGAAAGGACTGGATATCCTGTTGCTGGCCACGACGAGCGTCCTTTCAGCGCATACGGACGAACTCCGGGACGGCAACATCAGCTACGAGGTAGTCGACGCCGCTGAAGAGTGACCCACTCGCCTCGGGCTGCCCCATCTGATAACCATGTCTATGCGTTCCGTGACGAGTCAGCACGTTTTACCGGGCCACGCGAGTAGCACGGATAGTGAAGCGAGTCTGGGACTATCGAGTGACGCTTGTCGCTCTCTGTACGCTGGCGTTTTTCGCGACGATGGTCGCCCGGTTGGTCATCAGTCCTGTAGTGCCGGAGATCGTCGAGACGTTCGATTCGTCGACCGGCGTCCTCGGACTCGCCCTGACCGGTCTCTGGATGGCGTACGCTTTCGCACAGTTCCCGAGCGGTGTTCTCGCCGACCGATACGGCGAGCGGCCCATCATCCTTGCGGCGATTGGACTGACGACGGTCGCCAGCGCCCTGCTCGCGCTCTCGCCATCGATGCCCGTATTCCTCGTCCTCACACTGGTTTTGGGTGGCGTTGCAGGGCTACATTATAGCGTTGCGACGACGCTCCTGACCCGCGAACTGAACAACATCGGCACTGCAATCGGCCTTCACAACTCGGGTGCTCCGTTGGCGGGACTGCTCGCACCGATTGCGGCGGCCGCCGTCAGTCAATGGGTCGGCTGGCGGGCTGCAATCGCACTCGGAGCCGCCGCTGCGTTGCCGGTGTTCGTTCTCTTTCGGTGGAAGATACGACCAACGGAACCCGCACGACCCGACCAGCCGATGGGGAATCGGTTCGCACTCAAGCCGGTTCTCGAACTGCTCTCTCGGCGGAAGATCGCCTTCACTGCTATGCTGGCGTTTCTGTTCGAGTTCATCTGGCAGGCGACGGCGTCGTTTCTTCCGACGTTTCTGATCGCGTATCACGGCTATTCGGTGACGTTTGCCAGCACACTGTTCTCGGCGTACTTCGTCATCCAAGGCCTCACACAGCCCGGTATCGGCTCGCTGTCGGACCGGTACGGTCGCGAAGAGACCGCGGGGTTCTGTGCAGTGCTCGGAATCAGCGGATATACGTTGCTCCTCGTCGGGTCGCGATTGGGCGTTCTCCTCGTCGGCATCGTTCTCATCGGCGTCTCGATGGGCTGGGGTGCGGCACTCCTCCCACGATTTGTGGACAATCTTTCAAGTGCAGAGCGCGGTGCGGGATTCGGTCTCGTGCGGACGACGTACATGATGTTGAGTGCGACTGGAAGCGTCGTCGTGGGAACGATTGCGGATACTGCTGGTTGGGGCATCGCTTTCGGGACCTTCGTCGTGTTTCTCTCGGTGATCTGCCTGTCGCTCGTCGGCAATCGGGTGCTCGACCTCGGTTTCTGAACCGGAACCACGCCGAACGCAATGGACGATATCGGAAGGACCGTCGCTGTGCATTGGAACTGGGGATCTCGATATGTGCGACGTTAGCTGTAATGAGAACGACCGCACCCGTCGGATATGTTTGATAGCCTGTTGTTTGAACCTATAGGGATTGGCAAAAGTATCCATACATTCCCCGTGTTGGTTGGTTTTGCGTCCCCGGCTTTTCTGAGGAACAGACCCGAGAAGCTTTGCCAATCCCTATAGTTTTATCCCGAATGCGACCACATTTCTGTGTAGGTTGATACCAATGACCGATACGACCGACACCGGAATGCGTCTCGACGCGTATCACTTCTACGAACGGGACTGGGAGGACTACGACCACCTCCACGACGAGTTCGAATGGGAGGTCCCCGAGGAGTTCAACATGGCCGACTATCTCTGTGACCGATGGGCCGACGACGAGGGTCGCGTCGCGCTGTACGCCGAGAACGAGACTGGTGAAGTGCGGTCGTACACTTTCGGGGAGATGCAGGAGGTCACGAACCGGCTGGCGAATCACCTCGCCCAACAGGGTGTCGAACGTGGCGACCGGGTCGGAGTGAACGCGCCACAGAAGCCGGAAACCGTGTTCGCCCACGTCGCCGCGTGGAAACTCGGCGCGGTCTCGGTCCCGCTGAGCACGCTCTTCGGACCCGACGCGCTCTCGTATCGACTCGACGACAGCGGCGCGGTGGCGTGTATCGTCGACGAATCGAACGTCGGCCCGCTGCGCGAGGTGCGCGACGACCTCGACGCGCTGGAGACGGTTTTGACCGTTGGGGCTAGCCCCGAAGAGAACGAATCCGATCTATGGGACGCCATCGAGGAGAAATCCGCCGAGTTCGAGACCGCCACAACCGGAGCCGAGGAGGACGCCATCATCATCTACACCTCCGGAACGACGGGCGAGCCGAAGGGCGTGCGCCACGCACACCGCGTGCTCCTCGGGCATCTCCCGCTGTTCGTCACGACCTTCTGCAACATGGAACTCAACGAGGACGACGTGTTCTGGACGCCTTCGGAGTGGGCGTGGGTCGCGACGCTGTTCGACGTGGTGTTTCCCGGACTCTACTACGGCCAGTCGGTGCTCGCCTACGACGGAGGAGCGTTCGACGCCGAGACGGCCTTCGAACTGGTCGAGAAATACGAGGTGTCGAACTTCTTCGCGCCGGCGACCGCGCTGCGGATGATGATGCAGGTCGATTCGTCGGACAACGATGTCGGAGCAATGCGTACCATCGCCAGCGGCGGCGAGTCACTTGGCCAGTCAATCGTGGACTGGGCGGAGGAGGTCTTCACCGGTGCGGCGGTTCACGAGGGATATGGACAGACCGAGGCAAACGTCACCATCGGCGACTGCACCGCCATTGCCGAGTTCCGCGAAGGCAAGATGGGGCGTGCTGGACCGGGCCACGAGATTCAAATCGTGGACATGGAGACCGCCGAACCGACGGTCGAAACGGGTGACATCGGCGAGATAGCGGTGCGCTACGAAGGGGATCCGGTCTGTTTCAAGGAATACTGGAACAAACCCGAAAGAACCGAACGAAAGGTGCAGAACGGCTGGCTTCTGACCGAGGATTTAGGATCGGTAGACGAGGACGGATACTTCACCTTCAAGAGCCGCAAGGACGACGTCATCATCTCGGCGGGCTACCGCATCGGTCCCGAGGAAGTGGAGGAGAGCCTCGCGGGCCACGATGCCGTCACCGATTCGGCGGTCATCGGCGTGCCCGACGACGAGCGCGGCGAGGTCCCGAAGGCGTTCGTCGTTCTCGCCGAGGGCTACGAGTCCTCCACGGACCTCGGGGACGAACTACAGGAACACGTCAAGGAGCGGCTGGCAGCCTACGAGTATCCCCGCGAAATCGAATTCGTCGACGAACTCCCGAAGACCGAAACCGGAAAAGTCAGACGGGCATCGCTGCGTGAACGCGAAGAGGGAGCGGGGTAAGGAGCCGTGTAATCCGCTGGGGCTGCCGAGACATCGTCCCGTCGCTGGCTACGGAAATCTCGACGGCACTCCTTTTTGTTCGCTGAGTCGCTAGCGTTCCCATGTGGGCTTATTTCACGAAACCGCTCCACGGGAATTTCCCTCGTTCGCCGACACGGCCACCGCTTGTCGTTCTACTCCCAGTTATGAAGTGAATCCATGAAGATGTCGTGGACGTCTTCCTGCGTGACTGGTCGCGGGTTCGTTCGGAGCAGTCGCTCTTGGGTGTCGACGGTTTGCTCTGCGAGCCAGTCGATATCGTCCTCGGAGACGCCTGCAAGCTCCGCGAGCCCGCTGGGGAGCACGTTCAGGTCCTGCTGAAGGCGGATGTATTCGGCTTTGGCTTCGTCAGCAGCTTCTCGGGTACTCATCCCGGTCGTGTCGGCCCCGAGCATCTCGGCGACGCGCGCGAAGCGTTCGGGGTCGCTCGCGGCGTTGTAGCCTAACGTACTGGCGGGCGTGAGTACCGCGATGGTCTCGCCGTGGAAGGTGTGATAGCGATTGCCGACCGGGTAGGCCATCGCGTGACACAGCGTCGCGCCCGCCGTCAGCCCGGCAATCGCGCCGAACAGCGCGCCCTGTAACATCGCCGACCGAGCCTCGATGTCGTCGCCGTTGTTCACCACCTGTCGAACGTTCGAGGAGAGGAGGTCGATGGCCGCTTCGCTGAACTGCTCGGTGACGGGCGTCCGACCCGCGTACGTCGGCCGTGACGCTGGATCGCTCGCGTGCAGGAGGTCGTCGAAGTGGTGGGTCGTGTACCCTTCGATGGCGTGGTCGAGCGCATCCATCGCGGTTCGAGCGGTGATGTCCGGGGGAAGCGTCGTCGTGAACGTCGGGTCCAACACGGCGGCGTCGGCGCGGACGTGGTTGCTCGAAATCCCCTCTTTGATGTTCTGCTCCTCGACGGAGAGGATCGCCACCGGCGAGGTTTCCGCACCCGTCCCCGCCGTGGTCGGCATCAGTATCAGTGGGACGTTCGATTCGGTGAGTGTCTCGCCCTTGCCTGTGGGTTCGGCGATATAATCGAGCACCTCCCCGCCGTTTTCGATGACTGCTCGCGTCGCCTTTGCGGTGTCCATACAGCTGCCACCCCCGAAGCCGACGTAGAAGTCATAGCCCGCTTCGCCCTGCTCGTCGCGGACGAAGGAGAGACACTCGTCGATGGCCGCGATGGAGGGTTCGCGCTCGACGCCATCGTAGATGTCGGTCTCGAAGCCAGCGTCGTCGAGTTCGTCCGTGACACGCTCGGCATGGCCGAGATCGACGAGCGTTTCGTCGGTAATGAGCAGGCCGTGTGCCCCCTCTTCGACGCCGAGGTCGCGGAACTGGAAGCCGAGTTCGGAGACGGAACCGCGGCCGAACCGGATTTCGGGCATCTTGAAGTGCCAGACCGTCTCGGGTGAGAGGTCGTGTTTCGGAGCGGAAACCGAACGGTCGTAGCTCATCTTATCCCCATCCGTCTTCGATTTGCTCGAACTGGTTCGGGTCGTGACCGTAGACGATCTCCGCGTCGTGTTTCCGTTCGAGTTCCTTCAGGAGTTTCATGCTCCGGAACCAGTGGCGGTGACTCCACAGCAATCCCGCGCCGAGAGGGATTTCGTCTTCGTAGTTATCGGCCATATAGATTTCATCGCCGGCGAACACCACCGTCTCGTCCGGCAGCTGAACCATCGTTCCCGTCATGCCGGGAGTGTGGCCGGGCAGCCGAACGAACTCCACGTCCTCGAAGTGGGTCTCACGGTCGCGGTGGAGTACCTGCCAGTTCAGGTCGTGGTCGAAATCGCCCAACACGTAGGCCGAACTCCCCTCGTCGGACTTCGCGCTGTAGTAGGCGAATTTGAGTTCCTCCTCGTGAACGAAAATCGGAGTATCCGTCCCATCGAAGAATTCGAGTCCGCCCGCGTGGTCCAAGTGCAGGTGGCTCTGGAAGACGCAGTCGATCTCCTCGATGGAGTAGCCCGCCTCCTCCAAGTCGTCGTCGAGGCGGTGTTCGTGGGCGTCCTTCGGGTAGAACGCCTGCACGAGTCCCTCGGGCCAGTGGCCGTTTCCGGCGTCGTGATGTGAGCCGGTATCCCAGAGGACAGTTCCCTCGGGGTGGTCGATGACGAAATTCGGGACTGGTATCTCGGCGTAGTCGGTGTCGGGGTTCGGTTCGTCGTGGCTGCCGAGCGTGTTGCCCTCGACGAGGTAGTTCAGGTCGGCTTCGAGCACCCCACGGTCGATGACATCGATAGTAGCATCCACCATGACTCGGATGTCTTGTCGAATCGACTTATACTTACCTCTGAACTACTATCTCCGTCTCCGTGGCCAACTCACCGGACCTGAGCGCCTCGTGTTCGCGCGAGAGTATTCCATGAAGGCCTCCACGCGCGATATACCTCTTTCGCCGCCTCGGAGTCGTGATATTCCATACGTCACATAGCGGTACTGACGTTGCAAACCCGTGTGAGCCGCTCTCAGCGTGTCTGATTTTTCGTTACAGTGATATCTTACCCACTGGAGTACCCACCGTCGACGACGAGTTCGTGACCAGTGATGAAGGATGCGTCGTCGCTGGCGAGAAAACAGATCGCTGCAGCGATCTCCTCTGGTTCGCCGATGCGCTTGAGGGCATACTGACGTTCGAGCGTTTCGCGTGCCGCCTCGGGATCGTCCCGCGATTCGAGTTCGCCCCTCACCATCGGCGTGTCGGTGAACCCGGGACAGACGGCGTTCGCGCGAACGTCAAAGCGGCCGAGTTCGCCCGCAATCGTTCGTGTGAATGTGGCGACGCCACCCTTCGTGAACGCGTAGGCGGCCGACCACGGTTGGCCGATGACGCCAGCCAGCGACGCCACGTTGACGATGGCTCCCGACTCCTGTTCCTTCAGGTGGGGAATTGCCGCCCGACAGCCGTTCCAAACGCCCTTGGCGTTGATTGCGAAGATTCTGTCGCGCTCTGCGAGCGGGAACTCCTCGATTGCACTGCTGCGCTGGGCGATTCCCGCGTTGTTCACCATGACATCGAGACCGTGTCTCGCGGCGGCGTCGTCTACCGTCTCCGCGACTGCCGTCGCGTCGGTCACATCGAGCGCTTCGAAGACGGCGTCGCCGGGACCGCCCTCGTCTTCGATTGCCCTCACCGTCGCCTCGCCGCCGTCGGCGTCGATATCGGAAACCACGACAGTCGCTCCCTCGCGGGCACAGCGCTGGGCCGTTGCGCGGCCGATTCCCGATCCACCACCGGTGACGAAAACCGTCCTGTCTTCGAATCGCATACTCCCGACAAGTGCCCCCTCCATAATTAGTTGCCCCGCTGATCGGCAGTTCTCACTGCGGGTTCTACCGCTGAGTATAGGGAATTTGCAGATGGCACAGCGGTCAGAGACAGCTCCGCCAGGAGAGGGAGAGACCGCGGAGATACGGTTCCCGAACGCTCCGAACGAGCCGATGACGAAGCCCGATGCCCCAAGCGCAAGCCATGTAGAGGCGTGAGAGAGGTGTGAGCGAGAATAGTGGCAGTTCGGCGTGTGAGTGGCGAACAGCTTCATATAGCTTGGCGCAATATTTTCTCACTCTACGCTCATGGGATCGTTCATCTACGAGTGCGTCGACTGCGGTCACCAACTCAGCGGCGATGAAGGGGCGTCGCTGTCCTGTCCGGAATGCCGGCGGCTGATGAAACGCATCGGTTCGACGTGACGACAGTCGGGCGAGAACAGAAATCCGACTGCACGCGAGTGTGTTCCTCTCGTATCGACACTTTGTCGCCAGAAGCACTCGAAGAACGGATGACGACTCTCGACTCCTCACTCGGGCCGAGGAACTAACTTCGATCATTGACGGAGGACGATTCGAACAGCGTCTTCCGTGAGGCATATACCATGGTTGACGATACTAGTGAATACGGAGTGAGCAACGATCCTTCGCGTCGAATTCCAAACAATTCCGACGGGCGTTATGGAAAAGCTCGATGTCCGGCTTGAGGACGTTCGCAGTATTGAACTCGATAATGCGTTCTACATCGAGGACGGGAGATGGATCGAGTCGCTCACGATATCGTCGACGGTCGATTTCGACCCGCATGACGCTATTGCGGAGGTCTGGGGCGTGGAACTGTTCTATACGCACGAAATTCCAACAGGTCCATCGAATATCACTGTCCGCCGCCTCACAATCATCGCCAATGAGTCGTATCCCTTTATTCTCGGGTTGGTACTCCGTCGAGAAGCGATTCCGAACCGGATCGTGTTGCAGGAAGGTGAGTTCGAGATCGTCGTTACCGCGCGAGATTGGGAAGGGTTCCGTTCGCTTGCGGACGACCTCGAGGAATCGTTGGGTGCGTTCGAGTTACGGAGCGTGAGCCAGATCGAAAGGCCTGGCGAACCGCTAGATAGTGGACGAATAACCGAAGTCCTCACCACGAAACTGTCCCCCGAGCAACTCGCGGTCCTCGAAACTGCCTATGAAATGGGATATTTCGACGTGCCACGAACGGCGTCTACAAACGAGATCGCAGAGGAACTGAACGTCTCTCAGTCGACGGCCAGCGAGCGGTTGCGAGTCGCCGAACGAAATCTTCTCGCACTACTCTACGGTCCACGCGAGGAGTAGCACAAGAACAGTTCAGTCGATGCCGTAATATTCCGTCCCCCATATGAAGTGTGGTCCCAACCGAGCGGTATCGGGATTAGACTGAAAGACACGCCTGTCTTCTGGCAACCCGTAGCATGGTACCGAACGGCCATCGAAGACCGATAGAAACTGACGACACACGGCGGGTAACCCGTCGTCGATGTCTCGCGGCCGCCGCGGCCGGCGGCCTGTCCACACTCGCGGGGTGTAGCTCGTCCCTCGCCGGGAACAGCGATGCCAACGCCCTCGACGCCAAGGTTCCAAAGGGAACACCCGCGAGCGTCGAGACGAAGTACTGGCACGACTGGCCAACGCTCGATGCCGAAGCGAAGGCCGAAGGACCACCCCTCGACTATGCCGCGCGTGCGGGCGCTCCGCTCGAACCCGTGACGATGGAGTTTTCGAGCCAGGATGACCCGTGGATGAAACAGTACGCGCTGATGATGAAAGACAGCGTGAATTCGTTGGGTGCGCCCGCCCGAATCATCGACCGGCCGCTGAACCAGCTCTACGCCCAGAGCTGGAGCACCGCAGGACTCGAAAACGTGGTGTCGATGAGTACCCACGGACCGGACCCGGTTCGTGGAATCGGGCCGAACGCGCTGCTGATGCGGCGTTACAAGGAGAGCGCGTTCAATTACGACAACTACTGGCATCCGAAGATAAACGAACTCCTCCGCAAACAGGACCAAATCACCGGGAACGAGCAGAAACGTGCCCGGTTGATAAAGCAGGTTCAAGCCATCTTCGCGGAGGACGTCGGTGGAATCATCGGCTTCTTCCCTGACGTCATCACGGCGGCGAACACCCGAAAATTCAGTGGGTACATCCCGGTGCCCGGTTGCGGCCCCACCCGCGATACGTTCCAGTGGACGGAGGTCAACCTCCAGCCGCGGACGAACGACGCCAGCTACGTCAAGGGCACCACCACGTCGATGAACTCGCTCAACCAACCGTGGTCGGCGGGCGGGGCCGAGGAGTTCCGGCTTCGGTATCTCTACGATGGCCTGTTCGACGCATCACTGGGCTTGGAGGTCGTTCCCGCGCTTGCGACCGGCGGCGGGTTCGTTGGCGACAAAACGGTCGAGGTAGACCTCCGCGAGGGGGTGAAATGGCACGACGGCAAACCGTTCACCCCCGAGGACGTCAAGTTTTCCATCGAATATTTCAAACAACACAGTGCAACGAGCGTCGTCCCGTTTTACGACCCGGTCGAAAGCGTTGAGGTGCTGTCGCGGTCGGGTGGCGGACGGGTTCGATTCACCCTCGCTTCGCCCGACGCGACGTTCATGACGCAGGGTGTCGTCCAAAGTACGATCATTCCCAAACACCGATGGAAGGATATAACGGCCCCCTCCCAGCACAATCCTGAAAATCCCATTGGCACTGGACCGTTCCAATTCGTCGACTGGAGCCAGGCGACACGCTTCATCACCGAGCGATGGGACGACCACTGGATGTGGGACGAGTCGTTCCGTTCGGCTGTGCTCGGCAAGCAGTTTGAAAGCGGTCCCGGCATACAGAGCCTCACGTGGGTCAACGTCGCCAACATCACGGCGATGATCGGCGCGCTCCAGAACGGCGGCATCGATGCGGTTGACGGTGTTCTCTCGAATACACAGGCCAATCGCGCGAGTCAGCCAGACGCCATCTCGGAGATGACCGCGAAGAACTTCGCGCCGCTCGACACCAAACTCATGTTCTCGGTACCGCTCATCCGCGACAAGGAGTTCCGGGTGGCGTTGGCGAAGGCCATCGATAAGAAAGGCTTCGTGGAGACGTTTCTGAACGGGAGAGCCACCGTACAGGGCGAAAATCCCATTTCGCCGATACTCAAAGACTGGCACAACTCCGACGTCAAGCGGTACGGGTACGACCTCGACGCCGCACGAACGATTCTCCGAAAGGCGGGCTACACGTGGAGCGACGACGGCACGCTTCGGTTTCCGAACGGACGGGCGTGGGCCGCGTTCGTCGAACGCGTCCAGAACGGAAACACCCACGAGCGCCGGGCCGAACTCGGCCAGCCCGACTTCTCCACGACCAACCAATCGACGGACGAAAACAGATGACACGAACGACACCCGACCGGCGGTCGCACAGGACGATAAGGAATAACACGGGAGACGAGCCATGAGTGACTTCAGACGGTTTCTCGTCAAACGAACAGCCATCTCGGCCGTACTCACCCTCGTCGCCATCTCGGTGATCTTCGTCGTGCTCCGGCTGCTTCCGGGGTCGCCGTTCTCGGCGCTGATCGCCACCGGCAACCTGACACCGGCGCAGGCACAGGAGATCATGGCGAAATACGGCTTGAACCAGTCGATTTGGGTGCAGTACGTCAAATATATTCAGAACCTGTTGACGTTCCAGTTCGGCTACTCCATCCGGCGGAGCCAGCCGGTCTGGGCGATTCTCGGCCCGAAGCTGCTGAACACCCTGATACTGCTCATTCCGGCACTCATCACGACCGCCATCTTGAGCAGTCTGCTCGGAATGTACGCCGGCTGGAATCGTGGCTCGGGCGTCGAGAAGGGTAGCATCGTCATCACGACGTTCCTTCGCTCGACGCCGGTGTTCATCACCGCTATCTTCCTGTTGATCGTCTTCGGCTACCAGTTCGGACTCGTCCCGACGTTCGGGATGCGGAGCCTGACGGCCTCACCCGACGGTCTCATCGAAACGTATCTCTCGCTCGATTTCCTCAAGCACTACATCCTGCCGTTCACGGTCGCGGTGCTCTACTACAGCGGGGATTTCCTGTTGCTCGCGCGTAACGGGGTTGTCGAGCAGAAAGGGTCATCGTTCCTCAAACTCCACAAGGCAAAGGGCCTCACCGAAGCCGAGCAGCTCCTGCGTGCGGGTCGGAACTCGATGCTCCCCATCCTGACGTACTTCGCGCTCAGGCTCGGGATGGTGTTTCAGGGACTCATCCTGCTCGAAGTCGTGTTCGCGTGGCCCGGTATCGGACGGCTGCTCGTCGTCGCCATCCGCCAGCAGGACTACCCGCTGATTCAGGCCGCCGTGTTCATCATGGCGCTCGCCGTCATCGTGATGAACCTCCTCGCCGATAGCGCGTACGAATACTTCGACCCGACCGTCTCCGGCAGCGGGGGTGGTGTGTGATGAGCACCGGCTCCATCTCACTCCGCGAGCGGCTTACTGGAGAGTATAGCCGGGTGATGGACCAGTTGCGATTCCTCGTCGCCGACCGTCTCGCCCTCGCCGGCGCGGTCGTGCTCGCGGTGTTCACCTTCCTCGGGCTGTTCGGCCCGATGCTCGCGCCGCACGACCCGATTGCGTACAGCGTCCGGAATCCCGCCGGGTCGATTGCGGTGCTCGAATCTCCAAGTCTATCTGCGTGGTTCGGCACCACCTCCTTCGGCAAGGACGTGTTCAGCCAGTTCCTCGCGGGGGCGCGGGCCACGTTCCTCGTCGGAATCTTCGGCGGGCTGGGAACGGGCATCATCGGCTTTCTCGTCGGGCTGACGAGCGGCTACTTCGGGGGGCGCGTCGATGAGTTCCTGATGCGGCTCACGGATTTGACGTTCTCCCTGCCGTTCATGCCGATGGCGCTGCTACTGTTGACGTTCGTCAGGCCGAACATCTGGCTCATCACGCTCATCATCATGCTGTTCCTCTGGAAGATGCCGGCGCGGGTGGTGCGCTCCGAAGTGCTTGCGGTCAAAAACCGAACGTTCGTCAAATCGGCGCGTGCGAGCGGGGCCGGCCACCTCCGGACGATGTTCTATCACATCGCGCCGAACGTGCTCGCCACCGGCTTCCTGTACACCGCCTACGGCGTCGCGTGGTCGATTGCCGCACAGGCCAGCCTCGCGTTCCTCGGATTCGGCGACCCGACCGCCACGAGCTGGGGACGGATGCTCCGACAGGTGTTCGCCTCCGGTGCGATCCGCGTCGCGTGGTGGTGGGTCCTGCCGCCCGCCATCGGTATCGCCGCCGTCACAACCTCGGTGTTCCTCATCGGCCGCCGGTACGAAGAGCGAGTCAACCCCGAAATCCAAACCAACCAATGACGCTACTCGACATCAACGACCTCACGATCACGTACAGTGCGGGAGACGACACCGTCCACGCCGTCAACGACGTCTCGTTCAGCATCGAAGAAGGCGTCAACTACGGTCTCGCTGGCGAGTCCGGCTCCGGCAAATCGACCGCCGCTGAGGCGATTCTCGGTTTGCTTCCGGACAACGGCCGCGTGGAATCCGGCGAAATCCGATTCAAGGACGAGGAGCTAACCGGCCTTCCGACCGCAGAACAGCGGGACGTTCTCTGGGAGGAGATCGCCTACATCCCCCAGAGCGCGATGGACTCGCTCGACCCGGTAATGACCACCGGGGAACAGATACGGCAGGCAATCCAGAAACACCGAAACGTCTCGAAAGCGAAGGCACGCGACCGGGTGCGGGAACTGTTCGAACTCGTCGGTCTCGACCCGGACCGAATCGACGACTACCCCCACGAATTCTCGGGCGGGATGCGCCAGCGGGTCACGATTGCGATGGCGCTCGCACTCGACCCCGACCTCATCATCGCGGACGAGCCGACGACCGGTCTCGACGTCATCGTCCAGGACAAGATCGTCGATACGATCCTCGACATCCAAGCACAGATCGATAGCTCACTCCTGCTCATCACGCACGACATCGGCGTCATCGCCGAAACCTGCGACGAGCTGTCCCTACTCTACGGTGGCAAAGTGATGGAACAGGGGAGTGTGGAGAGTGTCCTCATCAACCCGACCAACCCCTATACGATGGGACTGAAAAACTCCTTCCCGTCGGTTGAGGAGACCGACGAGAACCCGGTGTCGATTCCGGGGTCGCCGCCGAATCTCACCGAGGAACCCTCGTCGTGTGTCTTCGTGGACCGATGCCCGTTCGCCACGGAGGAATGCGAAGCATCGCATCCGGACATCGTTGCACTCCCGAACCGCAACCAGCGCTCGGCCTGCCATCACGTTCAGCAGGCCGCACGAATGCGTCGTGACGCGACGGACCCGGAGACATGGGGTATCGCCGAGGGGAATCCAACGGAGTCCACCGCCGACGAGTTGCTGCTCGAAACGGACGGACTCGAAAAACACTACGCACAGAGTCAGCCGCTCGTGGAGAAGCTGCGGGGCCGCGAGCAAAATCACGTTCGGGCGGTCGATGGCGTCTCGCTCGACGTTCGGCGGTCGGAAATCCTCGGCGTCGCGGGCGAATCCGGCTGTGGGAAGTCCACGCTCGGCGAGACCATCGCGCTCTTGGAGGAGCCGACCGGTGGCGACATCACCTTCGACGGGCTGTCCTTCGAGGAGTACCGCGACGGGAACATGAAGGAGTTCCGCCGGAAGATGCAGTTCGTCTTCCAGGACCCGTATGATGCGTTGAATCCCCGACAGCAGGTACGCGACCTCGTCGGCGAACCGCTCACGATACACGACTATCGGACCGACGAGCGCGAGCAAGCGGTCATCGAGACCCTCGAACGGGTCGGTCTCACGCCTGCCGCGGCGTTTCTCGACCAGTATCCCCACGAACTATCGGGCGGGCAGCGCCAGCGCGTCGCCATCGCCCGCGCGCTCGTGCTCGACCCGGACTTCCTGATCTGTGACGAACCCGCGTCGATGCTCGACGTCTCGCTGAAGGTCAACCTCCTCAATCTCCTGCGGAACCTCGCAACCGAGGCCGGCATCGGCATCATCTACATCTCCCACGACCTCGCCAGCCTCACGCAAGTCTCCGACCGGCTCGCCATCATGTACCTCGGTCGTGTCGTCGAGATGGGCGAAACCGAATCAATCGTCTCACAGCCGAAACATCCCTACACGAACTCGCTGCTCTCGGCATCCCCCGAGAAAGACCCGTCTATCGACCGCAGCCGAGTCTTGCTCGACGGTGAACCGCCGAACCCGGTCGATCTCCCGTCGGGATGCACGTTCGCGCCACGGTGTCCGAAAGCCCGCGAAGAGTGCCGAGAAGCCGAACCGGGATTGGACGAAGCGGCCGAAGAGGGACACACAGCCGCCTGCTACTTCCCCGAGGACGAAGACCAATATTCGTCCGTGGACGACGAGTTCCAATCGTCCGTACGCGGGGAATCAACCGGCAACTAGCCCTCTACTCGGGCGAACGACGTGGTTTGAAACAGACTGGGAGATCGTCCCCACTAGCATCGATACAGCGTGAGTAATTGAATAGATTTCAAACCGATTCGTTTGTGAGAGATCTGCCCGCCGAGTTCGGAACCACCGCGCTGTTGCCGCGCCGCCACCGCACTGCTACCGCACCGCGACCACAGCCCACCGCGAGCGCGGACCCCAACCGACTTGACTCGCCGGTGCAATGGTTCGACAATGGCGACGTGCGACGTGTGTGGCAAAAACGAGAACATGCCGTATCACTGCCGACACTGCGGCGGCACGTTCTGTGGCGAACACCGCCTGCCCGAGAGCCACGACTGCCCCGGTCTCGAAAACTGGAACGACCCCTCGGGCGTCTTCGACAGCGGGTTCGACGACAGCGTGGAAAACCGGGGCGGCCAGTCCTCGGGCTGGCTCTCGGGGCTGTTCGATACCGGTACTGGTGGTCCGCTCGGCTACTTCCGCGGCAACATGACCTTCGTCTTTCTCGGACTGATGTTCGTCACCTTCGCGCTGCAGTTCATGGTCTTCCCGCTCTTTGGCGCACCGCCCGGCTCTCAGCTATGGAGCGCAGTGTTCGTGATTTCGCCACAGCATCCATTCTATGTCTGGACGTGGTTCACCTCGATCTTCGCTCACGGGGGATTCTTCCATCTGCTCGTCAACGCCATCGTCATCTACTTCTTCGGCCGAATAGTCGAAAACTACGTCGGCTCGCGGGAGTTCACCCTGCTCTTTCTCGGCAGCGGCGCGCTCGCCGGACTGAGCCAGATCGGCATCGAGATGCTCCAAGGCGGCATTACCGGTGCACTCGGCGCGAGCGGGGCCGCACTCGCCGTGATGGGCGTGCTCACCGTCATCAAACCCGACCTCAGGGTGTATCTCTACTTCTTCATCCCGGTCCCGATATGGCTGCTCACCGCCGGCTACGTCGTCATCTCGGTCTCGGGCGCGCTCGGCGGGCCAGGTATCGCCGGCGTCGCCAACGTCGCCCACCTCGTCGGCCTGCTCATCGGACTCGCCTACGGCCGGCGCGTCAAGGGCCGACAGCGCATGCCCGACCAGCTCCAGTTCGGTGGCGGGCGCGGCGGTGGCGGTATGGGCGGTCCCGGACGCGGGCGTGGACCGTTCTGATGGAGCCAGTCAACCCGGAATTCGTCCCCGACCCCGAAAGCTCGCGCGAGGAGATGGAGGCTCTCCAGCGCGCGGTCGCCGCCGAAGCGACCTTCACAGACGACCACCCGTTCGACTCGGCGGCCGTTTCGACGGCCAACACGCTCACATCCGGCGATTCGCCCGTGGTGGTCGGCATCGACCAAGCCTTCCTCGACGACAGGGCCGTGGGTGCGGTCGTCGCCCTGCGTGGCGGCACGGTCATCGAACGCGCGAGCGCCGTGGCCGACTGTGAGTTTCCGTACGTGCCGGGATTGCTCTCCTTTCGGGAGGCCGGAGCCGTCGTCGCCGCCTTCGAGAACCTCTCCATCGACCCCGATATCGCAGTGTTCGACGGCAGCGGCCGCATCCATTTCCGGGAAGCGGGTCTCGCCACCCACCTCGGGGTCGTCTTCGACCTCCCCAGCATCGGCGTCGCCAAGGGCCTGCTCTGTGGCACGCCCCGCGGCTCGCTCGATGGACTTCCGGAGGGTGCGCGCGTCGCCATCGACGCCGACGAGGACGTCGAAGCAGAGGGAACCATCGGCTACGCGCTCCAGACCCGCCAGTACGAGTCCGGAACGCGGAAAATCAACCCGGTGTACGTGAGTCCGGGCCATCGCGTCGGTCCCGAGACGGCTACTGACATCACGGAACAGTTGTGCGACGGCTACAAACTCCCCGAACCGACGCGACTCGCCGACAGTCACGCCGATACGGTGAAGCGCGACCTGACGGAATGAACCGGCGTGCGAACGGCGGAAGTTAACTACCCGGCCCGAGAGGGATGGAATAGAATGGCGAAGACCGCACTCATCACCGGCTGTTCGTCGGGTATCGGCCGCGCGACCGCCGAAGCCTTCCTCGATGCCGAATGGACCGTCTACGCGACCGCCCGCGACGAAGCCGACATCTCGGACCTCGAAATGGCGGGCTGTGCAACCGCCGCGCTCGACGTGACCGACGGCGAGCAAGTCGAAGAGGTGGTCGAGCGCATCGTCGACGAAACGGACCGCATCGACTGTCTGGTGAACAACGCGGGCTACGGCCAGTTCGGGCCAATCGAGGACGTCCCCACCGAGCGGGTGCGCGAGCAGTTCGCAACCAACACCTTCGGCCCGCACCGGCTGACCCGCGCGGTTCTGCCACACATGCGCGACCGCGGCCACGGCCGCATCGTCAACGTGTCGAGCACCGCCGGCCGCTTCGCCACCCCCGGCCGGGGCGTCTACGCCGGCTCGAAGTCCGCGCTCGAAGCCATGTCGGCGGCGCTCCGGGCGGAGGTCGCCGACTACGGCATCGACGTGTCGGTGGTCGCGCCCGGCCCAGTCGCCACCGCCTTCGACGAGCGCGCCGACGACGAACTCGACGGGCTGGAGCGCTCGGGAGCCTACGAGGTGTTCTACGACTACTTCGAGGACTATCGCACCGTGGTCGAGGGCGGCGTCGGTACCGTCAGTCCCGAGGAAGTCGCCGACGCCATCCTCGATGCGGCGGTCTCGCCCGACCCGCCGGCGCGCTATCCCGTGGGAGCGGTGGCACAGGCGGCCGAGTACGCCCGATTCCTCCCCGCCGGCGTTCGCAACTCGCTGTACGACCTCGTTCGCCGCGTGGTGTAAACACCCACTTTTTACTCGTCGGGTTCGCGCGGAGCGCGAACCACTCCTCGCAAAAACCTGGACTGAAAAGAGCCGCTCACTCGCCTGCGGCTCGCTCGCGGTTCGAGTGCTTACCGGCTCCGCTACCGCACCGCGACAGCCACACCCTCCCCAGCCGATTCGCTCCGTTCGGGCTACGCCCTCACTCCACTCATCCCTCGCGTGAGTCGTGCCTTCGGCACTCCCGCGCGCCGACAGCACCCCGCTATACCGCGCCAGCACCGAATCGTCAGCCGAAGAACTCGGCCAGCCGGCGACCCGCTTGTTCGACCTCGGGCGTGACGAGCGCGAAGCGGAACCAGTCGGCGCGCGCCTCGCCGAAGGTCTCACCGGGCATGGCGGCGACGCCTGCGCCGTCGATGAGCCGTTCGGCGTTGTCCATCGTGCCCGGGAAATCGGGAAAGCGCGCCATCACGTAGAACCCGCCGTCCGGGGCGTTGTACTCCGCACCGGCAGCGTCGAGGGCGTCGGTGAACGTGTCGATTCGCTGGCGGAGTCGCTCGCGGTTTCGCTCGTAATACTCCGGACCGGTCGCGCGGAGCGCGGAGAGCACGGCGTACTGGGCGGGCCGACTCCCGGCGACGTTCACGAGCATGTGACGGGTGCGTGCGCCCTCGACCAGTCCCCGAGGAAAAATCCCATACCCGACGCGAAAGCCCGTGATGGCCATCGATTTCGAAAACGAGTTCGTCACGACTCGATGGGACGAATCGACCGCGAGCGCGCTCGAAAACTCGCCGGTGTAATCGAAGTGGTCGTACACTTCGTCGCTCACGAGTATCGCGTCGTGTGCCTCGGCGACGTTCACCAATTCGGTCATCGTCTCCTCGGGATAGACCGTACCAGTGGGATTGTTCGGCGTGTTGACGACGATGGCCGCCGTCTCGTCGCTCGCGCGCTCATCGAGGGCGGCGGGGTCGAGCGAGCCATCGGAATCGACCGGGACGTATCGAGGCACGCCGCCGAGCAGTCGCGTCTTGCCGGGGTAGTAGGGGTACACCGGGTCGGTGAGCAGCACCTCCTCGCCGGCGTCGCGGTCGAGCGCGCCCGCCAGCGCGAGGTAGTTCGCTTCGCCAGCGCCGTTGGTGACGACGACGGTTTCGATATCGACACCGCGCCGAGCGGCGATCTCTTCTCGAAGCGCGTCGAGTCCCGCGCTCGGCGGATACTGGTAGTCGTCCCCATCGAAATCGGCGTACTCGCCGAGTCCATCGCCAATCGCGGGCGGGGAGTCCCAGTCGGGACCACCGCTGACCATCCCGACCACTTCGTCATCGCTGGCCGCCGCGTACTGCATCAGCCGGAAGAACTGCGGCGTCTGGTAGTCCATACGTTCCCTGATTCCCGGCTCGTACTCGGTCTTTCGGAAGTCGTGGGCGCTGGTTTATTGCTCGTGGCGACCCGGAACACGTCCATGCCGGATTCCGACGCTATCGAGAAGCGACTCGGCGACGCCCTTCGAGAGACCGACGCCACCATCGCGGTCGCCGAATCCTGTACTGGAGGACTCGTGGGGTCGTTGCTCACCGACGTACCGGGGTCGAGCGACTACTTCGACCGCTCGCTCGTGACCTACTCCTCGCGGGCCAAGCGGACGCTGCTCGCGGTCAGCCGCGAGAGCCTCGATGCCCACGGCGCGGTGAGCGAGCCGGTCGCCCGTGAGATGGCTCGCGGCGCGCGCGACACCGCCGATACGACGTGGGGCGTGGCGACTACCGGCATCGCCGGTCCCGACGGCGGCACCGACGAGAAACCGGTCGGCACCGTCTTCATCGGCGTCGCCCATGCCGCGCCGTGGACGACCGGTGATTCGACGAGCACGGTCGAGCATCACGTCCTCGGCGGTACACGGGAGGAGATAAAGGAAAAGATCGCCCGGCGCGCGCTTGCGGCGGTGCTCGATGCACTCCGCGACCGCGAGCAGGAAACGACTTAGGGACCACCCGCCTCGGAGGAGCCGAGGATGAACAAGCGCGGGCACGTACTCAATGCACTCGTCCTGAGCGTCGGTCTCGGCTGTCTGGCTGCCCCCACACTGGACGCGAGGACGCTCTGGACCGTCGTCGCCATCGCCGTGCCCGTGACCCTCGGCGCGCTCGTTCCCGACGTCGACACCGCCTTCGGCACCCACCGCAAGACGCTACACAACCTTCCCGTACTCCTCCTGTTTTTCGTCTATCCCATCTATTTCGGCAACCTCCGGCTCGTCTGGGTCGGCGTCGCCACCCACTACGTGCTCGACTTGCTGGGGTCGAAACGCGGTATTGCGCTGTTCTATCCGTTCGACCGCGCCGAGTTCGACGTTCCCATCGGCGTCTCGGCACGGAGTCGCTACGCCGGTGGATTGATGGTGCTCATCACGGCGCTCGAACTCGCGGTCGCCGCCGCGCTCGCTACCGACCTCCCGCGCCGACTCCTCGAAAGCGGACTCCGCGCGAGCGGTCTCGCGTGAGTCGAGAGCAGAACAGGTATCACTCGCGGGTGGTTCGGTGCGAACACGATGACTGCAGGCAGAACCGTCGGCGTCTGTGTGGTCGTGTTCGCACTGGTCGCTGCGGGCGTCGCCGGCACCGCGGGCGCACAGAGCGCACCGACGCCCATCGACTCGTGTCGGACCATCGCCGACGACGGCGAGTACGTGCTCACGTCGGATATCGAGAACAGTTCTCAATCGACGTGCGTCCAAATCCTGTCGAGCGACGTCGTCTTCGACGGCGGCGGCCACACCATCGACGGGGCGAACGCCTCCGAGAGCGTCGGCGTGAAGGTGAACAACTCGCTGACGAGCCTCTCGAACGTCACCGTGCGAAACGTCTCGACGACCGGCTGGACGACCGGCGTCCTCTATCGTGACGTCCAAAACGGCACCATCGAGAACGTCAACGCGAGCGCGAACCGCCGCCACGGCATCCGCTTGCGCGCCGCGAGCAACACCCGACTCGAAAACGTCACCGCAGTCGAAAACGGCCGCTGGAGCCTCTACACCGTGGGGAACACGACGAACGTCGTCGGGGAACGGTTCACGACGCGCTCGGCCGGCAACGTCTCCTTCAGAGCCAGCGACGTCGCACTCACGGGCGTCGGCCCGGTACCGGGCGGTCTCGAAAACCGCTCGACGGTCGGCCAGCGCCTCGGCGCGGCCGGCACGAGTCCGAACAGTTCGCTCCGTCTCGGCATCGGCTACGACGACCGGAACGTGACGCGGGCGAACGTGACAGAGAACAGTCTCCGGATGTGGCGTTTCGACGGCAACTGGAGCAAACCCTCAGGCGTGAACTTCGTCAACATCAAGCGCAACCGCGTCGTCGCCGAAGTGCAAGAGGTCGACAACGCGAGCGTCTTCGCCCCGGCAGGGAACGTCGAGACGCCGACACCCACGCCGACCCCGACCGCAACCACGACCGAGGCGGCCGCGAACACGACGAGCAGCTCGGAGGGACCGGGCTTCGGGATCGCCCTCGCGCTCGTCGCGCTGCTTGCGAGCGCGCTTGCCCTCCTGCGGCGCTGACGTCAGTACACTCGCACGTCCGCGAAGCGACTCTCATAGACGTCCCGTTCGGGATGGGTCGGCTCCGTCCCCGAGAGCACGAGTCTGTCGAACTTCGTCACGGTGTTTTCGTAGCCCAGATGTGCGAACTCCGCGGCACGCCGCAGTCGGTGAATCGTCCCCGCTCGATGCTCGATGCGCCGGGGCACGCCATCACGGAGCGCCGCGAGCAGGTCGCCTCCGGTCTCGATACGCTCTGCGAAGGCCGTCCAGACCTCGCCGACCGTCCGGTGGCGATGGGCATACGAGGAACCGAACGCCGGAAGCGCCAGTTCGGCAACCATCGAGCGCGCACGGCGGTTATGATAGCGCCAGTATTTGGGGTTATAGGTCTCGACGGCGTCGATGACGTCCTGATAGCGGTCGATGGCCGCGCGACCGAGGCTCACGTTCAGGAACTCGGGATGAGGAGCCAGCACGGCCGCCCCCTGTCTGTCGAGTTCGGCCATCGCCCCCTCTAAGGTGATGAAATCAGGTATCGGACTGTCGAGACCAACCGCGAGGACGTGTCGCCGGTTGCGCCACGACCCGGTAAAGAGTTCGCGGCCCGGCACCACCAGCAGGTCCTCGTCGGAGTATTCACGCGCCGTCGCCCGGATGTCGGGCAAGCGCGTGAAGTGGGGCGCATAGACCAGCGCGTCGAGTCCGTACCGCTTGGCCCGGCTGACTACCTGCTCGTCGAGGACCTTGACGTGCAAGTCGACGCGAAACGGCTCGTGGGACGTCACTTGAGTCGAGAGGACGGCCGCCAGCGTATAGCGATTTCCGGTTTGGAACGCGAGGGTTAGCGCTCCTCACTATCCAGCACACGAATCTGGTCGCCACGCACGGTGACGGGAATCGGAACGGTGGCCTCGTAGAGTTCGACCGTCACCTGGTCCTTGCCCTCGTCGATGCGCTGGACCTGTGCCTTCTCGCCCTTGAATGGGCCGGCGACGAGCTCGACGATATCGCTCTCGGCGATACCTTCGACGTCGGGCTTCGGTGAGAGGAAGTGTTCGACCTCCGCAATCGAGGACTTACCGGGAACGAGATTTCTGGCGTGGGGAATCTCGTCGAGTACCCGTTCGAGGATGGCGTGGTCGTCGGCCTCGACCATCACGTAACTCGTCAGCGAATCCGGTGCGAGCGCGGCGTGAACCTCCTCCGCCTCGCGTTCCATGATCATATCGGCGACGGTGCGCTCTTGGCTCGCGGTCGTCTTCACCGCGTACATCCCCATCGTCAGACACCTCCGGGGAGGAGATTCATCAGCGTGAAGATGAGAAATCCGATGATGCCGATGAGGAGAATGCCCGCGCCGGCGATGAGCGCGATACGGGAGAACTCCTCCCACGAGGGCGTGCTGGCGAGTTTCAACACGCGCGTGTAGCTCGATAGGTCGTATTTGATGTCCATATTCCATCTACCGCCCACAGGGATTTCTATGTGTTGTTTGGACTACTTCGGAACTATTCGACGTAATCGATGTCCGAATCGACCTGCCCGCTGGTCTCGCCCGCAAGGTCCGAACGCCCGTAAATCTGTGGTGAATCGACACCCGTGACGACGATCATCGTCTCCATCTTCCCGGAGAAGCTTTCATCCACTGACGCGCCCCAGATGATGCGCGCGTCGGGGTCGATGCGGTCGTATATCTCCTCGACGACACCCTCTGCCTCTTCGATTGACATGTCGGGACCGCCGACGACGTTGACGAGCGCCGAGCTCGCACCCGAGAACTCCACATCCAGAAGTGGCGAACGCAGCGCCGAACGGATGGAGTCGGTGGCCTTGTTCTCCGAATCCGATTCGCCGAGTCCGATCATCGCGACGCCGCCGTTTTCCATCACCGTACGAACGTCGGCGAAGTCGACATTGACCAGTCCGGGTTTGGTGATGAGCTCGGTCATGCCCTTCACCGAGCGCATCAGAACCCTGTCACAGATGGTGAACGCATCCTGCAACGGGAGGTTCGGCGCGTATTCGAGCAGGCGGTCGTTCGGCACCACGATGACCGTATCCGAGACGGCCCTGAGGCGTTCGAGCCCCGCGTCGGCGTTCGCACGCCGGCGCTCGCCCTCCGCCGTGAAGGGGATGGTGGCGATGGCGATGGTGAGCGCGCCGGCTTCCTGGGCGGCCTGAGCGACGACCGGTGCCGCACCCGTTCCCGTGCCGCCACCCAATCCTGCGGTGACGAAGACCATATCGGAGCCGTCGATGGTCTCGTTGATGTCGTCGAGCGTCTCGCGGGCGGCCTCCTCGCCGATTTTCGGCACCGAGCCGGCACCGCGCCCGCCGGTCTTCTCGCGGCCCATCAGGATCTTCGTGTCCGCCTGCACCTGCTCGACGAGGTGCTGGGCGTCGGTGTTCGCCGCGACGAGTTTCGCGCCGTGGATGCCCTCCTCGGCCATCCGGGTGACGGTGTTCGAGCCGGCCCCACCACAGCCGACCACCGTAATCTGGGTCTTGAGATCCTCGACGACGCCAGCGAGTTCCTCGTTGGTCATCGTCCCCGCCTCGCGCTCGCCGGCCGGCGTCTCGCCCTCGGCGCGGTCGTCTTCGGCCTCGTCGATGGCGTCCTCGATGATGGAATCCATTTGTGTGCGAGTGGCGCACGCCGCCTATTTATCTTTCCCCTTCCGTTCGGCGTCGCCATCGAGCCGAAAGCGCCGCTCGCGCTCCTCGTGGACGGTCTCGGGGTCGATGGTCCGCCCATTGACGCCCACCGACTCGCCGGCAGCGAGACGGCCAAATTTCGGTCCCTCGGGAACGCCCATCTCCTCGGCTTTCTCGGGCGAGAAGGACGTCTCACGTGCCACGGCCGTCGCTCCGAGTCGCTCGACATCGTGGTATTTCTCGCGGAGGATTTCGAGAAGCGCATCGAGCATCGACTCCCGTGCGGTCTCGTCGACCAGCGCGCGCCCGCCGAGACGGGTTCCCGACTGCTCGGTGTCGAACGCGAGCGCGTGACGTGCGACGGTCTCGCGCGCCGCCGCGGCGTCGATGCCCTCGGCTTCGGCGAGCAGGGCGGAGGGCAGTCGCCAGCGTTCGGCGCTGTCGATGGTCGCCTCCCCGGCGGGTGCGCCGAAGCGAAGTCCGTCGTCGATGCTCGTGAGTCGGCGTTCGGCTTCGGTAACGATATCGAGCGGGACGCCTGTGGTCTCGCGCAGCCACGTTTCGCTCACGAGGTCGTAGCCGAGGCGCTCGACTGTGGCTTCGAGTTCGGGTCGCTCGCCCTCGATGAGCGCGCGCTCGGCCCCGCTTCGCTCGAAGGCTCGGCGTATCACGTCGTCGTTCACGCTGCCCATCGCATCGAGCGCCCAGTCCGCGCCGATATGCCCGACCGCCCAGTCGGTCTCCCGCACTATTCGCTCGAATCGGGGGACGTAGTGGCCGCCGCCGAAGCCTACGAGTTGGCGCTCGCGCCGTGGCGAGGTGTCGCGCAAGTCGAGGATTGCGCGGGCGACCGCACGCGCTCCCGCCGGGTCGTTCCACTCAGATTCGGCGCTGCCCAACTCGACGAACATCGAGGGAACGCCCACGTCGGTGGGTCCGTGGTGGGTACACTCCATGCCCACCTCGTAGTCCGCCGGCGCGTACGCGGCGAGCGAATCGAGGACTTCGGAATGGGCGTTCGGAGCCGCCGCGGCGAACTCGCCGTCCCGCCCGCCGGCTTCGGCCGGCCCGAAGTTTCCGGTGTGGTGAGCCGTGAGGAGGGGACCGGTGTCGCCGGCGTGTTTCGAGGCGAAGACCGCCATCCGAGGGTCGGTGAACGCTGCGGCGACGTCCGTGAGGTCGAGATGCAGTCCGTCGAATTCGCGCATCTCGACGCCCGGCGCGCGATAGACCTTTTGGCCCGCGCCGTCGGGACGGGCGTCGTCGGTGGTGTGTTCGAACTCGATACACTCGCGGAGCTGTTCGCCGATGGCCACCGAGGCGGGGTCGGCCCGGCTAACGAGGATGGCGAGCGAGCGCGCCATCAGTCAGCCCGTTCTGGTTGGCCGGAGCCGCCGACGGCCTCTCGGGCGTTCGTCACCGTGCGCCCGAGCAGTTCGCGCAGGCTCTCGCGGTGGCGGACGAACAGCCCGAGACCGAGGACCATGTAGACGACGGTATAGACGTAGAGAATGGTGATGGAGAGGTTCGTCTGTGCCGGGTCGGTATAGGTCTGAATCACGTAGAACTCCGCAATCACCTGTGAGATGAACAGGACGAAGAGTGCGACCGCCTCGCGGCCGGATATCTCGAAGTTCGAGAGGATGGCGAGCGCGAAGAGGCTCTGGGCGGCGGTAATCCAGATCTCGGCGACCTGTTTCTCGTCGATGGGCAGTCCGCCGATGTGGCCGGCAGCGATGGAATACACCACGGCAAGGGTCCCGATGAGCAGGGTCCACTGGTTGAGCTTCGAGGAGATGAGCGCGTTGAAGCCGGCCGTCGAGCGCGCCTTGTTCACGAGATAGGCCACGACCACGAGTTCGGGACTCTCGCTTGCGAGCGGCGCGATCCACTGAATCATGAAGAACTCGGGGACGCCAAGACTCGTGCCGAGCGTTTCGAGACCGTTCGCAAACGGATGCACCGCCCAGAAGATGACGAGACCCGAAAAGGCGAACAGAAGGAGCACGACTGCGATGCGGGGCACCTTCGGATACCCCTGAAAGTACTCCGGAACGCCGACGGTCTCCTCGGACGCCTCGGCATCGCCGCGGATGACGATGGCGATGTAGGCAACATAGAGACCGACGAGGATGATGGTGTCAACGATGCCGATAGTGCCACCGAGCGGAACGAAAAAGGCATAGGCCGTGGCCGCGAGCAGGAAGGCGATCTCGGTGGCAATCTCGCGGTCGATGACCACTCTGTCGGCGAGCAGTCCCGAGTGGTGCTCGACCGCCGAGTCGCCCTTCCGCTTCGCGCGGTAGATGGTGTAGAGGGCGATACCGGCCCAGCCGATCCCGATGAGGATGCGGTTCGCGCCGGTCATGTTCGCAATCGCAAGACTCGCCGCCGCGCTCTGGCCGGGGTCGGCCCCGGCCTGCCACGCATAGAGGGCGTCGACGGCGTACTCGGGAGCGACCGCCAGCACCGCCAGCACCGCGATGGCGAACGCCGTTGGAACGTCCTTTTCGGCGGTTTCGGCTCCCCACGCGAGCAGGAACGCCGCGCCGAGAATGGCGAAGCCACCGACGAGGACCGCGATGCCAGGGGCGATGTTCTGTCCCGGTGGTTGCGGGCTGAGGTGGAAACCGTGTGTGATGTAGAGTGCGAGAAACGGCACCGTCAGTAGCAACGCGAGGGCGACGGCGACAAGCGGGTGGCGAAAGCGTTCGAGCATGGTCGAAAACCGCGAGGCATGCACCTATCTCTTTTGCTGTCGGTCGCCGGTCCGGCGTCGTTCGGTCCGACCGGCCCGCTTATCGCCTCGGGTGACGACGCACGCCCATGCAGGTGTTCGGACTCATCGGCTCGCCGGTCGAGCACTCGCTGTCACCACCGCTGCACGAGGCGGCCTACGAGGAACTGGGCATGGACGCCCGGTACGTCACCTTCGAACCCGAACCGGAGACTCTCGAAACGGCCATCGAGGGCGCACGCGCGCTCGGAATTTCCGGGTTGAACGTCACGATTCCGTTCAAACGCGACGCCCTCGACGTGTGCGAGCCGGACGCGTTGGCGAGACGCATCGGCGCGGTCAACACGCTCGATTTCGGCAGTGGGAATGTGACCGGCCACAACACCGACGCCGTGGGCCTCACGCGCGCGCTCGCCCATCATGACGTCGCGCTGGCAGGCCGGGCGGTCGTCGTCGGCGCTGGCGGGGCGGGCCGCGCGGCGGCCTTTGCGCTCGCTGACGAAGGGATGGCGGTCGCCATCGCCAATCGTACCGTCGAGCGTGCTCACGACCTCGCTGGCGAGGTCGACGGCGCGACTGGCCACGGACTCGACGAACTAGAAGAGCTACTCGCGGATGCCGACGTGGTGGTGAACGCCACGAGCGTCGGGATGGAAAGCGACGAGATGCCCGTCCCGCCCGCAGCACTCCACAGCAATCTCGCGGTGCTCGATGCGGTCTATTCGCCGGTCGAGACGCGACTGCTCCGGGAAGCCTCGTCGGTCGGTGCGACGACGATAGATGGCGGATGGATGCTGCTCTATCAGGGCGTGGCGGCCTTCGAACGCTGGACCGGGCACACGGCCCCCGTGGACGTAATGAACGCGGCGCTTCGGGCACGTATTTAAGTCCGGGGATGGTAGGGTCGCCCATGACGCTGCTCGACACCATCAAATCGGTCCTCGGACTCGACAAGGGACGGTCGAACGACCGGCGAAACGGGCGCTCGGAGACGGCCGCACCAGCGACGGACTCCGAGGATGCGGTCACGGGAACTGGGGACGACGAGCCAGTGGCCGCCGGCGGCGACGCGGCCGGCTCGACCGAATCCATGCTCGATGAGAGCGCTGAGGGCGGTGCCGAACAAGGTGAAGTCACGGGACCGGCATCGGGCGACGACGCGAGCACGGACCTCGATACCGAGGACGACAATCAGGCGGACGAATCGGCGGCTGCCGGTGGCGACGCGGCCGGTTCGACCGGTTCGATGACCGACGAGGAGAGTTCGTCGGGAGCCGCCGAACCCGGCGAGGCGGTCGGACCAACGAACGAGGAGGACCTTGACCCCGACCACGACGAGCACGGTGGCGACGGTGCAACGAGCGAGGCGAGCGGCGACGTGGCAGGTGGCGACGGGACCGCAGCGGAGTCGGCCGCGGCGGGCGGCGACGCGACCGGCTCGACCGGCTCGGTCACCGAGGAAACGAATGAATCGATTTCGGCCACCGAGGACGCCGAAGCGGCCGGTCCGACCGACGCGGACCCGACCGGTGATACCGCCGACCACGCGGTCGACGCGCTCAAAGGCATCGGTCCCTCCTATGCCGAGCGGCTCGGCGAGGCCGGCATCGAGACCGTCGACGATCTCGCCGACGCTGACCCCGCCGACGTCGCCGACGAGATCGACGTCTCCGAGAGTCGGGTCGAACGCTGGAGCGAGCGCGCGAAGGCCCGTCGACAGTAGCTTGGAGTATCACCTGAACGGCGCACTCGTCCCCGCGAGCGAGGCGACCGTGAGCGTTCACGACCGCGGGTTTCGCTACGGCGACGCCGTTCGCGTCGGGCTGCGAGCCTATGGCGGGAGCGTTTTCGAGTGGGAACTGAACGAAGAGCGCCTCCGGCGGGCCGCTGACGGACTCGGCTTTGCCGATGCGGTTCCCGAAGACCTACACGAACGAGTCCACGAGACGCTCGCCGCCAACGACCTCGCCGACGCCCACCTCGCGGTCTCGATCACTCGCGGTGTCGGCGGCGGTCTCACGCCCGTTTCCGATGCCGAACCGACGGTCATCGTTACCGCCGAAGAGCGTCCGCGCGGCGGTCTCGACGGGACGCGGGCGTGGGACGACCCGGCGCTCGTCCAGATCGTGAAGACGCGGTCGATTTCAGGGCGGACGATCCCGACCCCGGCGCTGACCCACGCGCGCCTCGACGGTGTACTCGCACGGAGCGAAATCGAACGCGCCAGTACCGACGATTATCACGCCGACGAGGCGCTCGTGCGCGACGAAGAGGGAACCCTCGTCGGTGGCGCGGCGAGCAGCGTGTTCTTCGTCGCCGACGGTACGCTCAAGACGCCGAGTGCAGCTGTGGCGTTTCCGGATGTGACCCGCGAGGTGGTCCTCGACCTCGCCCGCGAGGAGTCGTTTCCGGTCGAGACGGGCGAGTACGCGCCGGCGGACGTGCGCGACGCCGACGAGGCCTTCCTCACGAACCCGACGTGGGAACTGCGGCCCATCGCGCGCGCCGACGGCGTGGCGGTCGGCACGGGACCGGTCACGCAGCTCCTGACGCGGCTGTTCGACGAGTACGTCGAGCGCCGCCACTACGAGTGATGTCGACCGGCAGTATCTTGATGCCGACCCTCGATGGCCCGGTATGCACGAGGAGCTCGATACCGTGGTCGTGGAGTTCGACGAAGCGGAAGGAGTCGGCAGGCTGACGCTGAACCGCCCGGACTCGCTGAACGCGATGAACATGCGGATGCGCGAGGACATCGAGACGGGTCTCGGGATGCTCGCCGAACGCGACGAGGAGGGAGACGGTGTCGCCGTCCGCGTGGTGGTCATCGAAGGGACCGGCGAGAAGGCGTTCTGTGCCGGCGCGGACATCACGGGGTTTTCCGGCGTGTCACCCGCCGCTTTCGACGCCCACGGGATGCGCGATTCGGTCATCGAGTTTCCCGCACCCGTGGTGGCGAAAATCGACGGCTACTGTTTGGGTGGGGGGCTCGAACTCGCGCTGGCGTGTGATATCCGCATCGCCAGCGAGTCGAGTCGACTGGGATTCCCGGAGGTCGATTTGGGATTGCTGCCGGGTGCCGGCGGCGTCCAGTACGTCTCACGGCTGGCCGGTCCCGCCGTCGCCAAGGAACTCGCCATGACCGGCGAGCACATGGGCGGCGAGCGTGCCGCCGAGGAGAGTATCGTCAACCACGTCCACGGCGACGAGGAATTCGACGAGGAGGTCGAGGCGTTCGTCGGGACGCTCGCGGCGAAGCCGCCGCTGGCGATTCGTGCAATCAAGGACTCGGGCAACGTCAGCGTCGAATCCGGCCTTCGTGAGGGCCGTAAGTACGACCGCCGGGTGTTTTCGACGCTGCTCGAAACCGACGACCATGAGGAAGGCGCGCGGGCGTTCGCCGAGGACGACTACGACCCCGAGTTCCGGGGCAAGTAGCCCGGCGTGTCGGGGGCGACCCCGCGGTCAGGCACAACCCTTAATTGAAAACCACCCGTTTCAACAGTATGGTAGAAAAGAACATCAGCGAAGCGAAACTCGACCGTGCCGAGGCCGCAGAACGCCTGCGGGCGATTGCCGACGACTTGGAGTCCGACGAGGAGTTCCATATCGACATCGACAACAAGACCATCACGCTGCATCCGCGCGAGAGGGTGGCCTTCGAACTCGGCGTGCGCGAGCGCTCGTCGATCCTCCGGGGGAGTCGCGAGTCGGTGACCATCAAGATGGACTGGAAGGCCAAATCATGAGCCTCATCACCAGCATCGCCATCTTCGTCGTCAGCCTCACCGTCGGCGCGGCGGGCATCTACGCTGGCGTCCGTCTCGTCGCCGACAGTTCGGTGAGCTTCGTCAGCGCGCTTATCACCGCCCTGCTCGGAGTCATCGTCTATACAGTGCTCGGCTTTCTCAACATCATCCCGCTGCTCGGACCGCTACTGCTGCTGATCATCTGGGTCGGGGTCATCAACTTCCGCTATCCGGGCGGCTGGATTGCCGCGGGAGGGATCGGACTCGTCGCGTGGTTCGTCTCGGTGGCCGTGTTGTACCTGCTCGGGTCGATCTTCGAGTTCATCTCGCTGTCGGCGCTCGGCGTGCCCGGCGTCTGACGGTTCACCCCTCCGCGGTAACGATTTCGACGCTGCGCTCGCCCATCTCGTCCTCCTCGAAGACGAACACGCGCCCGCGGGCGGTCTCCGGGTCGGCGTCGACGGTGACGCGGTGGCCTGCCGCGCGCACGCTCACGCCCGGGAACAGGGTAGTTTCCTCGTCTTCATCGACCAAGACGCGCCCGACACCGGTCTCGGCGATGATTTCGTCGACGGTCGTCCGGTCGTTGACGTAGACGAGCACGCCCTCGGTCTCGGTGGGGTCGGTCACGAGGACGTGGACTTCTTTGCCCGGCGCGGTAGTGTGGGAGTCCTCGACCGTCGTCGGCACACCGTGATAGAACACCTCGCGGCCGTCGGTGTACTCGACGGCGATGCCCGCCTCCGTGAGGTCGATAGAAAGGGTATCGGGCGAGTGTTCGCTGTGGTAGCTCATGGACGGACTATTACTGTGTGGGCCAAAAGCCGTGTGCTCCCGTCGGGACCGCCATCGGTAAGTTCGCCGGCGCGCGACGCCGCTACATGGATGGACGCGCGAGCGCGCCGGCAGCCGGTACAATCGTGAACGCGCTCGCCACCGGCAGGGGGAGCGCGTTCGCCATCGACCGCGAGACGACCGCGACGGTCGAACTCACGAGCGGCGGCGACGTGACCGGCACGATTGCGAACGCGCCCGACGCCGACACGCGCCTCATCGAGCGGTGTGTCGAACTCGTCGTCGAAAGATGCGGCGACGGGCAGGGTGCACGAGTCGAGACCGAGAGCGAGATACCGATGGCCGCCGGATTGAAGAGTTCGAGCGCCGCGGCGAACGCCACGGTGCTGGCGACGTGCGACGCGCTCGACATGACTGTGGGCGAGGACGGGACGCTCTCGCTCGCGGACGCCGCCCGACTCGGCGTGCGCGCCGCCCGCGAGGTGGGAGTCACCGTGACGGGCGCGTTCGACGACGCGAGCGCGAGCATGCTCGGCGGCGTCACCGTCACCGACAACACGGCCGACGAGGTGCTCGCGCGCGGAACGGTCGATTGGGACGTGCTGGTGTGGACGCCCGACGAGCGCGCGTTCAGCGCCGACGCCGATGTCACACGCTGCGAGCGGGTCGCGCCCGTCGTCGAGGTCGCCGTCGAGAGAGCGCTCGCTGGCGAGTACGAGCGCGCGATGACGGTCAACGGGCTGGCGTTCTGTGCGGCGCTCGACTTTCCAACTGCACCGGCGATGGCGGCGCTCGGACACGTCTCGGGTGTCTCGCTTTCTGGCACCGGGCCGAGCTACGTCGCGGTCGGCGAGCGCAAAGGATTGAAGAAGGTACAAGAGGCGTGGAGCGAGTACGATGGGAATACATGGCTGACGACGAGCCGGACCGACGGCGCACGGACGGAATGAGCCTCGACGAGCTGCGCGAGGAGATTCAGACCATCGACCGCGAAATCGTCGAACACATCGCCCAGCGCACCTACGTCGCCGACGCCATCGCCGAGGTCAAACGCGAGCAGGGTCTGCCGACGACCGACGAGTCCCAAGAGCAGCGCGTGATGGAACGGGCCGGCGAGAACGCCCAGCGCTTCGATGTCGACGACAACCTCGTGAAGGCGATGTTCCGGCTGCTCATCGAACTGAACAAGGTCGAACAGCGGGAGAGTCGATGACAATTATAGGGATTATCGTCACCATTCGGATTTCGATACACTCGGATTCGAACCCGTCTCACGAGTCCTGTCCACGGAATCTATGACGTTCGACGATAATTCCTATAACACGCTTCGCGTTCTACGTTTGACCCGAGATGAGACCGTTCTTCAGCCCAGTCGAACATCGCGTCAAGAACGTCCAGTGAGTATCGACCCGTACGCCCGAATAATTGCCATTGGTGCTACTTTTAATACGGGGGATGAACGCGGTTCGTATTTCGAGAAGCGGTGAAGTAGAGCGAACACGGAGGTACTGATTTCCACCGAAACGGTCTTGGTAAGACGGGCGTAATACAGAAGTATGTCCGAAGCAGCCACAGGGGATAACGGCGACGACGAGATAGTCACGGTAAATTTCAAAGTCACCCAGTCCTTCCTCGACGAGATAGACGGTACATGGCAGGGACGCGGCTTCAACAGCCGAAGCGAGTTCATCCGTTACACGCTGCGCGACGCCACCGAGTTCCCCACGTTCGACCGCGACGAACTCGTCGCGCTCCTCCAAGCGGAAGAGGACATCCGCGAGGGGCGGACGATGAGCGCCGAGGAGGCCCGCGAGAAGTTCGGGACGGACGGCGATGAGTGACGGCGAGTGGACGTGGGAACTCGCTCCGAAGGCCCAAGACGATCTCGCCGCGCTCGACCCTCACGAACGAGACCGGATACTCGATAAACTCGACGAAATCGCCGACTGCCGTGGCGCGACCCACCAGAGTATGGTGAACCACTCCAGAACAGTCCACGCAAGAAGGTACGTGTTGGAGAGTTCCGGCTCGCCGTGACGTTTCGTCGGAATGAACAACGCATGGCGGTTGCTCGAATCAAGCGCCGGGGTGGAGCGTACACTGCCGACGATGACTGATTGTACTCCGAGGAAAGCGGCAATGTAGGCAAAATCCGTAGCGTCAGTCCGAGACTTGAACAAGGTCGAACAGCGCGAATCCCGATAGGCAGCCACCGCCGCGCGGTCCCGCCAACGGACGATTTATCCCGGTCGCGGTCGTGGTCCGGCGTGTATGACAGATACCGATGTCGCGGTCGTTGGCGGCGGACCGGCCGGACTCAGCGCGGCGCTGTTCACATCGAAAAACGGTCTCGACACGATGACCTTCGACACCGACGAGACGTGGATGCACAAGGCCCACCTGTTCAACTACCTCGGCATCGAAAGCCAGGACGGCTCGGCGTTCATGGAGGACGCCCGCGAACAGGTCGAGGAGTTCGGCGTCGAGCGCCACCAAGGCACGCAGGTAACTGACGTCGAAGCAGACGAAAACGGCTTCACCGTCTCGACCGACGAGGGCGACCACGAGGCGAGTTACGTGATTCTGGCGACCGGTGCGAAGCGCGACCTCGCCGAGGAGTTGGGCTGCGAGTTCACCGACGAAGACGTGGTCGATGTCGACGTGGAGATGGAGACCAGCATCGACGACGCCTACGCCACCGGTGCGATGGTCCGCGCCGAGGAGTGGCAGGCGGTCATCGCGGCCGGCGACGGCGCGGCCGCAGCCTTGAACATCCTCACCAAGGAGAAGGGCGAGCACTTCCACGACTTCGACGTACCGGACAACGCGGAGTAGCCGAATCACAACCCGTAAGCGCGCGCTCGTCGTCGCGCCATCGTGAGCAACGCTCTCGGTCGTATCGAGCGCGCGACACCACCGCTCACGGCGCTCGCAGTTGCCGTTGTCGCCGTCAGCACTAGCGCCATCCTCGTGCGATACAGCTCCGCACCGAGCATCGTGAAGGCGTTCTACCGGGTGCTCTTCACCACGCTCCTGCTCGCGCCGTTGGCCGCTGCGCGCCACCGCGAGGCGTTCGGTCGTCTCACGAACCGGGACTGGCTCGTCGCGGGTGCGGGCGGGGTCGCGCTCGCGGTCCACTTCGCGTCGTGGTTCGAGAGCCTCGAATTCACCAGCGTCGCGGCGTCGGTCACCATCGTCCAGTCCCAAGTGCTGTTCGTCGCCGTTGGCGCGTCGTGGCTGCTCGCCGAGCACGTCACCCGGCGGACGCTCGCGGGGATGGCGCTCGCACTCGTCGGCATCGCGGTGCTGTCGGTCGGCGACTCCATTACGGGAGCGGTTTCCGGCCCGGCCCCACTCTATGGGAACGCCCTCGCACTCGTCGGCGCGGTCTGTGCGGCGGGCTACGTGCTCGCCGGGCGCTCGCTCCGCCAGCGAATCCCGCTGATTCCGTACGTCATCGTGGTCTATTCGGTCTGCACGGTCGTCCTGTTCGCGCTCACGCTTGCCGACGGCGCGGCGCTCGTTGACTATCCCGCGAGCGAGTGGCTCCTTTTTCTTGGGATGGCGGTCGGTCCCGGCATCTTCGGCCACACGGTATTGAACTGGGCGCTTGCCCACCTCGAATCGAGCGTCGTCAGCGTCTCGCTGCTCGGCGAGCCAATCGGCAGCGCGCTGCTCGCGCTCGTCCTGCTCGGTGAGGTGCCGAGCGTCATCACCGTCGTCGGCGGAGCGGTCATCCTCCTCGGCATCACCGTCACCGCACGGTCCTGACCGTCGGGCCGAACGGCCTGCGATAGCGGCGGCGCGCGATGAATCCGGCCGGAGGCCGGAGAGCGCGCGAGGGATGAACGAGTGAGCGACCAGAGAGAGCGAGCGAAGTGAATCGGCTGGGGAGGGTGTGACATGGTGCTGTGCGGTGATGGTAGCAGTCGAACCGCGAGCGACCGGAGGGAGCGAGCGGGAGTTTTCAGTCCAGGTTTTTGCGAGGAGTGGTTGGCGAGCCGAGCGGGACCGAAGGTCCCGCTGGCCGTGCGAACGGGCGGCGAAGCCGCCCGTGAGCAGACGAAACGAGCCAACCCGAGGAGTGAAAAGTGGGTGGCGGTAGGCTGAAGGGGCGACCGGTCGCGGTCTCGAACGGAATGGAAAATTCGACCGAACCCGTCGGCGCGACGAGAGCGAACAGAGCCGCCGCGGCGTTCGGGATGCTCTCGATTGTCGTTTCGCTTGGAGCAATCGGGGTGGCGATGCTGCTCTCGGTGCGATTCTCGATGGCGACGAGTGCGCTGTCGGACCTCGGGCGCGCTGGGTGGACCACGACGGCGGTGTTCAACGGTGGCCTTCTCGTGGCGGGGCTGCTCGCGCTGCCGCTCGGTATCGTACTCGCCAGAAACGCACGAACGCTGCTCCACGCCGCCGGGAGCGTCGCCTTCTCGCTTTCGGCGGTCTGCCTCTCGCTGGTCGGCGTGTTCGCACTGCCCGCCCCCGAGCACGGTCTCGTGGCAATCGGCTTCTTCCTCGCGTTCACCGTCGCGTTCGTTCTCTATGGCGCGGGCGACGTGCGCACCGGGGCGCGGGGCCGCGGTCTCGCAACGCTCGCGCTGGCGCTCGTGCATGTCCTCGGGTGGGTGGTGTGGCTCGGCGCGGGCACACCGGGCGGGCTGGCGATACCGGAACTCGTCGGCTCGGCGTGTCTCTCGGCGTGGGTGCTCGCCACGGCCGCGCGGCTGTGGTAGGTCAGTCGATGCGTTCGGCCGAGCGGTCGTGGCGCTTCGCCAGCTCGACGTAGTGCTCGCCCGCATGGGTCCACGGCGACTCGTCGACTTCCTTGCGGACTTCAGCGGGCGTGCCGGCGACGAGCGTGTTCGGCGGAATATCCATGCCTTCGGTGACGACGCTGCCCGCGGCCACGAGGCTCTCCCGTCCGACGTGTGCACCGTCGAGCACGGTCGCACCCATCCCGACCATCGCGCGCTCGCCGACCGTCGCCGCGTGGACGATGGCCGTGTGGCCGACGGTCGCGTGCGGGCCGATCTCACAGCCCTCGTGACAGACGGCGTTGTCCTGGACGTTCGCGCCCTCGCGGAGGACGATTGTGCCCGAATCGCCGCGTAGCGTGACGTTCGGCCAGACGCTGGCCTCGGCTTCGACGGTGACGTCGCCGATGACGACCGCCGATTCGTCGATGCGCGCCGACTCGTGGATGTTCGGTGTGGTGCCCTCGAACGAGCGGATAACCATGCACTTCGGCCGGCCCAGACACGGATAAACGTGCTTCGCGCCGAGGTGACCGTCGTTGGCGGCGCTTCGGACTCGCGTTCAGGACAACACTCTCGAACCGCGCTTCGTCTTCACCGGCGGTCTTCGTCCTCCGATTCGGTGGATGAACCGGTTTCCGCGAGCGTGCGGACCCGATAGAGCGTGGTCGTCCCGCTGAGTTCGTTTCCCACGGCAACGACTGGCTCGTCCACGGGACTGTCTGCCGCCGGGATGAATGTCACTCCTTCGGGACCGAGGTCGCCAGCGTCGCTCACGTCGGCTTCGCCGTCTTCAACATCGGCGAGCGGGTCGACCTCGAAGTTGCGATTGTTGATGTACTGGACGAACGACGGGTCGGTTGGCTCGGTGATGTCGTAGACGACGAGGCTGGCGATGCGTTCGAGACCCACAAACGCATACACACAGTCCCCGATACGTCCGACATCGACGCCTTCGGGTTCCGGCCCCTTCACCGTGCTCTGAGAATAGGGCGTGTTCCGGAGACCGTCGGTGTTGAAATACTCGGGGTGGTGCATCGCCGTGAGGAGTTCGAAGTCCGCCCCGCTGTCGGCGACGAGCGTGCCGTCCGTCCGCCAGATGGCGAACGACCGTCCGCCGAAGGCGTAGATGTCCTCGTGACGCCCGTCGCCGTCGATGTCGCCGAGGTGGGTCGTCGTGAGGAGGTTCCCGAGGTTCTCCGGACGCTGTAGGTCCTCGATAGTTTCGACGCCACTCACATTTTCGAGGTCGAACGCGTCGCGGTCGAGGGCCAGTTCACCCACTGTGGTGACCTCGCTGAACCCCTCGTAGTCGCGCATTCCACCCTCGTTTGCGGTGACCAGATACGTCTCGTCGTCGCCGGACTCCGTCCGGCTGCCCGAGGCGTCCCCCGACGCCTCGCTGTCCACTTCATAGGAGGTGATGGCGTCGGGCTGGTACATTCCATAGATGGGCCAGTTGCGGACCGTGAGTCGGTCGACGTCGCTCGCGTCGAGTTCGTTGCCGGTCGCGTCGTGGTCCTTGTAGCCAAAGGGGTGGATGTCGGTCACGGTTGCGGTTTCGATGTCCACGACGGCGAAGGCGTTGTTGACCTGCAACACGACGTAGGCGGTGGTGGAATCGGCCGAAACGGTGAGATACTCGGGTTCGAGGTCCACGGAGGCGCTCGCGTCAGGCCCGAACACCCGGACGCCGCGCTCGCGGAGTTCGTCCTCGCGGCCGTCGTAGGCGGTGAAATCGACCGACTCGACGGTCGCGTTCTCGATACCATCGCCGATGTCGATCAGGCTGACCGTCCCCGGCGGGTCGGTGGTGTAATCCTCGCTCGGCTCGCCCGAATCGGCCGTGAGGACCGTCTCGCCGTCGGGCGCGAACGTCACCATGTCCGGAACCGCGCCCACCTCGACCGTCGTCAGCGGCGTGTGTTCCGCAGCGTCGTAGAAGACGACTCGACCGTTCTCCTGCGAGGTCGCGGCGACCGTGGCGACCGCAAGCACGCTCGTCGCTCCTCCATCTTCGGCGGACGTGGCCGCTTCGGGTCGTTCGAGCGGAACGTCCTCCCGTAGAGCGATGTTCGTGACTTCGCCCGCGTCATCCCACACGTCGGCGAGAATCAGTCGGTCCACCCGTTCGGGAGTGTCCGGCGACGTTACATCGAGCACGTCGATGCCACCGACGTCTGCGTTCACGACGTACAGATGCCCGGTTCGGGCGCTGTGGGTGATGATCTCCGCGGCGTCCTCGTTGAACTGGCCCGACTCGTACCGGCCGACCTGTTCGAGGACGATACTGCTGTGCCCGTCCGTGCCCGGTGTCGTCGTGGAGTCACTCATCGTCCGTACTCACCCCGAAAATCCACGGGATATTGATTGTTTCTCCCGGTCGATACTCGAACCTCGGGTGTTCGACCCGGGGGACACGAAACTATACGGTCCCCGAAGCCGCGGTTGTGGGCGTATGCTCTCACTATCCGATACGCGAGTCATCGACCTGAGTCTTCCAATCGAACCGGGTGTGGCGAGCGAGCCGTGGCCAGCCGACATCGAACGCTTCGACCACGAGACGGGCGCGGACCTCCTCGCCGACGACCTCCACGACCTCGGCATCGAGGACGTGACGGGCGAGGACTTCCCCGACGGGATGGGACTTGCGTGGGAGGAAGTGCAGGCAATCACCCACACAGGAACCCATCTCGATGCGCCGTATCACTACGGTCCCACAGTCGGCAACGAACCCGCAAAAACCATCGAGGATGTGCCAATCGAGTGGTGCTGTGGCGATGCGGTCGTGCTCGATTTCACGTGGAAGGAGAGCGGAACCGAGATTACGCCCGACGAACTCGACGCCCAACTCGCAGACCTCGACCACTCGCTCTCGCCCGACGAAATCGTTCTCATTCACACCGGAGCGGACGAACTGTGGGGCACTCCCGAATACCTCACCGACTTTCCGGGCATGAGCGCGGCCGCGACGAACCATCTCACGGAGCAGGGCGTGCGGGTCATCGGCACGGACGCCTACGGCTTCGACAAACCCTTCGCGGAGATGGGGCGTCGGTACGTCGAAACCGAGAACCCGGAAGAACTCTGGCCGGCACACTTCGCTGGTCGCGAGGTCGAATACTGCCAGATAGAGAAGATGGCCAACCTCGATGCACTCCCGCGAAAAACGAACGTCCCGCTCGTGACGACGCCGGTCGCCATTGAAGGAGCGAGCGCCGGGTGGGTGCGGCCGGTCGCACTGTTCGAGAGGAAGGCATGAAACTCGCCACCTTCGAAGTCGATACGCCGCTCGGTCCCGTACGACGCGTCGGCATCCACACCGAATCGGGACTCATCGACGCGACGACAGGCTCTGCCTGCGTGTTCGAAGAACAAGGCGACGCCGCACCGGTCGAACTCGCTGAGGCCATCGTACCGCCGGAGATGCTCGCCGTTCTCGAACGCGGCGAGCGCGCCATCGAGACCGTCCGGGAAGTCGTCTCGTTCGTCGAGAGCGGCGGGCGCGAGCGCGGCCCGAACGGCGCGCGTGTCGTCTTCGACCCCACAGAGGTAGAGCTGCTGAGTCCGCTGCCGCGCCCGAACTCGTTGCGTGACTGCATGGCGTTCGAAGAACACGTCGAAAACACGATGGGCGAGGACGTGCCCGACGTCTGGTACGAACAACCCATCTACTACAAGGGCAACCCCGATTCGGTTTGTGGCACCGGCGAGACGGTTCTCTGGCCCGACACCTCGAATCTAATGGATTTCGAACTCGAACTCGCAGCGGTCATCGGGCGCGAGGGGCGCGACATCACAGTAGAGAAGGCCGACTCGTACATCGCGGGCTATACGATATTCAACGACTTCAGCGCGCGCGACGTGCAGGGCCGCGAGATGGAGGGGAACCTCGGACCGGCGAAGGGCAAGGACTTCGCCAACGCGCTCGGCCCGTATCTGGTGACGCCCGACTCCTTCGACGTCGAGGGCGCGACGATGACGGCCGAAGTCGACGGCGAGACGTGGTCGGAAGGCACGCCCGGCGCGATGGAGCACTCCTTTGCGGAGATCGTCGCCCACGTCTCGAAGGACGAGACGCTGCATCCCGGCGACGTCATCGGCAGCGGCACGGTCGGCGAGGGCTGTGGGCTGGAACTCGGGCGCTTCCTCGACGATGGCAATCGGGTCGCGCTCTCGGTCGAGGGTATCGGCACGCTCGAAAACCGGGTCGTGACGGACGAGGATTGACCGCCCGCGTTTCGCACTGGCGATTACGGCTCGACGACCGGCGTCTCGGATTCGTCGAGCGAGTCCGGCGTGTCGCGTCCGTCGAGCGCGTCCTCGATGGACGGTTCGAGGTCATCCATTTTCTTTGCGACGTGCTCATCGTCGCGCTCGTGAAACGCGGGCATCATTTCCTCGGGGAACTCATCGAGCCACGCTCATGTTCGACCACCCGTGTCCGTCATGCCACCCCCAGTTTCTCGCTCGCGGCCCAGTAGCTTCTGCACCGGATGAGTGGCTGTATAAATACCCGCTGATGCAACGGGATAGGCCCATTACAGAGTCGACACAACCGGACACAACGGTTCGGCCGCCGGGGCCGGGCACGAGGCCAATCATGTCACAGACGAACTTCGACGACCTCGAAGCGGTGTTCGAACAACCCGACGGGGAGTTCAAGGCGAACCTCCCGGAAGCGCTCGACGGCGCGGCGGAAAACATCGAACACCTCCTCGCGCTCCACCCCGACGCCTTCGAGACGCTCTCGACTCGGATGAGCACGCTCGACGACATCGGGACGGACGCAACCGAGGAACCCGGGACAGTCAGGGAATTTATTACTGTTCTCTGGGACGGTCTCTCGCTCGTCACCGAGATGGTGCCGGCAGTCAGTGAGGAAGTCACCGAGGAATACGCCGTCAACTGGAAGCCCACCCATTCGCCGGTGTCGTTTCACATGACAGCCGACCCCGAGACGGGCACGGTTGCGGGCGGGCTGGGGTTGCTCGACGACCCGGGAATCGGGTTCGAGCGCACGACCAACGTCATGTTCAGTATGCTCAACGACGACTCGTTCAACGCGACGCTCGCCTATGTGCAAAATCGCTACGAGGTCGTCGGCTCGCTCGAACGCGCGCGGAGCTTCAACGACATGATGGACACCGTCACCGAAAACACCGAGAACCTGAACCCGGAGTAACCGCCGACACCACAGTTCATGCCCCAGCAAAACACAGCCACGACGGACGCAAAGCCCATTCCCGGACCGAGCGAAACGGGGTTGCTCAAGCAGGCCGCCCGACTCCTCCGGGAGGACACGGCGACGATGTTGGAAGACCTCCGGCAACGCTACGGGCCAGTCGTCCGGCTACGGACACCGACCGACGGCACCGAGGCGTATCTGCTGGCCGAGCCGGCGTATGTCCAGCACGTCCTCGAATCGAATCAGGGAAATTATCGGAAGGCTGCGGTGTACCGCGACGAACTCGGCGAACTGTTCGGTCGCGGATTACTCACGAGCGAGGGCGACCACTGGAGCCGCCAGCACCGAACCATCCGGCCGATGTTCCGCTCGGACTCCGTGCGCTCGTTTGCCGATTTGGTTGCCGAACAGACCGACGCGATGCTCGATAGGTGGGCCAACCATGCAGCACGCGACGAGCCGATAGACCTGCTTGCCGAGATGGAGCGCGTAACCTTGCTCATCATCGGCAAGGCGATGTTCAGCACCGACATGGAGACCCACGCCGAGGACATCGCCGCGGCGCTCGACGTCTTGCGCACGGAGTTCCAGCGCCAGACGAACAGCGTCCGCCCCACCATCCCGGAGTGGCTCCCGACGCCGCACAACCGTCGGGTGAGCGTCGCGCGCGACGAATTAAATGGCATCGTCTACGATCTCATCGAGCAGCGCCGCGGACAGGCAGGAGAGTACGACGACCTGCTGTCGGCGCTCATGGCCGCCCGCGACGAGGAGACCGGCGAACGGATGGACGACGAGCAAATCCGCGACGAGATCATGACGTTCCTGCTCGCCGGTCACGAGACCACGGCGGCCGCGCTGACGTGGACGTGGTATCTGCTGGCGCGAAATCCCGCGGTCCACGAGGAACTCCACGAGCAGATTACGACAGCGTCGGGCAGGAGGGATGCGCCGTTCTCGTTCGGCGGCGACGACCCCACCTACGCGAAACGATGCGTGCAGGAGGCAATGAGAATCTACCCGCCGGTGCCGGTCTTCGTCCGCGAGGCGCGCGAGACCGACACCATCGACGGGTACGAAATCCCCGCCGGAAGCGAGGTGCTCCTCAGCCAGTACGTCATCCACCGCGACCCCGACCTCTGGGACGACCCATCGAGATTCCGGCCCGAGCGGTTCGCGGCCAGGACCGACGAAGACCGTCCACGATACAGCTACTTCCCCTTCGGCGGTGGCAGACGGATATGCATCGGTCGGCAGTTCGCGCTGATGGAGGACCAGATCGTCCTCTCGCGCGCGGTCGGGCGCTACCGCCTCGACCTTCGCTCGCCGAGGACGGAGCCGGGTGTGGATTCGGCGGTGACGATGGTGCCGGACGAACCCATCGAGATGCGTGTCACCGAGTGGTAGCCGCGGCGACGGTCGATGGGGTATGCGGCTCCGGAATCCACCGCTGACCCGAAAACGTGTGGGCGAGCGCCCCGCAGTTATCGCGTCCGCTCGACGAAATCGACGATTTCCGCGGCTATCGCCTCGCCGGCGTCCTCCTGGAGGAAATGCATCGCCTCGGCGACCCAGACGTCGGGTTGGTCGCTCGCGGTCGGAATCAGGTTCCGAAGCGGGTCGCGGTTCGGACCGGTGATCGGGTCCGAATCGGCGAAGAGGACGAAGGCCGGTTTCTCCCATTCGGAAAGTCGTTCTGCGGCTGCCTGCGTGGTTTCCGCGCCGTCGCCGCCGCCCTGCCGAGGCACCATGTCGGGCCAGACCCGTGCACCGGCCTTGTGCTCCTCCGTGGGGAACGGGGCCTCGTAGGCCGCGAGCGTTTCACCCCCGAGTTCGGTCGCCGTGGCGTTCTGGATGAGCATCCCAATCGGAAGTTCGTCGACACGCTCGACGAAATCGCGGAACTGCTCCCATGCGTCGGGCATCTCTTGGTTCCCGCTCGGAATCCCGGTATTCATCGGTACGAGGCGCGCGAAGCGTTCGGGGTGATGGCCCGCGACCGACAGCCCGAGAATGCCACCCCAGTCCTGACAGACCAGCGTGATGTCGTCGAGGTCGAGCGCCTCGATGAACGCGACGAGGGAATCGTAGTGCATCGAAAAGGAGTACTCCTCGGGGTCGTCGTACTTCTCGGAGCGGCCGAAGCCGACGAAATCGGGAACGACGACCCGTCCCTCTTCTGCGAGCGTCGGGACCATCTTCCGGTAGAGATACCCCCATGTCGGCTCGCCGTGGAGACAGAGAAACGTCTCCTCGCCGCTGCCCTCGTCGACATAGGCCATCTCCGGCCCGCCGACGTCGACGTACTGTGGCTCGTAGGGGTAGCCCTCGATATCGGCGAATCGCTCCGCGGGAGTGTGAACGAGTCCCATCGCGCCAGTCTATCAGGACCGACCACAAGTGCGTTGTCCCCGTTCGCCATCGCGGTATGAGCCCGCGGTGAAAATCTGCCGCGAAGACGATACCTATCGGTGTGTCGTGCGAGCGTTTCCTCATGCCCTCGGATCGGGAGCCGGCACTCATCACGGGTGCGTCGGCGGGCATCGGCCGGGCGCTCGCCGCGCGCTTCGCCAGGGCCGGCCACGACGTGGTGCTCGTCGCTCGCCGCGAGGAAAAGCTCCGAGCGCTCGCCGATTCGCTCGAAGACCGATACGACATCGCGGCCTCGGTCGTCGTGCAGGACCTCGCCGAACCCAGAGGACCCGAACAGCTGTACGAGACGGTGACCGAGCGCGGTCTCGACGTCGGCGTGCTCGTGAACAACGTCGGCATCGCCACGCAGGGGACGTTCACCGACATCGACCCCGGCCGCGAGCGCGACCAGCTCCGTCTCGACGTCGAGACGCCCACGGTCCTCTCGAAACTGTTCGGCCGCGAGATGGTCGCACGCGGCCGTGGGAAGATCCTCAACGTGGCGTCGAGTGCGGCGTTTCAACCGGGTCCGTTCATGGCCGTCTATTACGCCTCGAAGGCCTACGTGCTCTCGTTTTCGGAGGCCATCGCCGAGGAACTCCGCGAGGACGGAGTGACGGTGTCGGTGCTCTGTCCCGGTCCGGTCGATACCGAATTTCAGGAACGGGCGTCGATGGCCGACACGCCGCTCGGCAGCGGCCCGATGCAGGACGTCGAGAGCGTGGCCGACGCCGGCTACGAGGGGGTGATGGTCGGCGAGACCGTCATCGTCCCGGGCTATGGCTACAAACTGCTCTGGCATACAGTCGGAGTAATGCCACGCCCGCTCGTTCGCAAGACCGCGCGTTGGCTGAACGAGTGAGTCAGTACGACCGCGGCAGCCCGAGGTGGTGTTCGGCGATGAAGTTCTTGACCATCTCGTTCGAGACGGGTGCGGTCTGAGTCAGGCGAGCGTTCTGCCAGAGGTCATACACTTCGTATTCGGGCGTGAACCCGTTGCCACCGTGGGTCTGGATGGCTTGGGAGGCCGCTTCGGTGGCGAACTCGCTCGTCAACAGTTTGGCGGCGTTTGCCTCCATCCCGCAGTCCTCGCCGTCGTCCCACTTGGCGGCGGCATCGTAGGTGAGCTGCTGGGCGGCGGTGAGTTTGGCGTAGTACTCCGCCAGCGGGTGCTGGATTCCCTGATGGGCACCGATTGGCTGGCCGAAGACGTCCCTGTCCTTGGCGTACTCGACCGCGAGGTCAATGGCGCGCAGCCCGCCCCCCAGAGCGCTCGCCGCGCCGCCGATGCGTTCGGTGTTCAGCGTGTCGAAGAGGAGATAGAGTCCCCCATCTTCGGTCCCGAGGATGCGGTCCTCGTGAACCCGCAGTCCGTCGATGTCGACCTGATACTGGGTCTCGAACCACGGCACGGTGGTCTCCACGGGAGTGAGCGAGATGTCGTCCTGCTCGGCCGGTTCCGGGACCAGAAACATCGAGACCCCATGAGTGGGGTTCGAGCGGTCGAATTCTGACGTGCGCGCGATGAGTAGCATCTCGTCGGCGTTCTCGACACCGCTGATGAACGTCTTCTGCCCGTCGAGGACGAACTCATCCCCATCGCGCTCGGCCTCGGTCTCGATATTGAGCGTGTTCGTGCCCGCACGCGACTCGGTCAGCCCCATGCAGAACCGCATCTCGCCGTTTGCGATCTTCGGGAGGTACGTCTCCTTTTGGGCCTCCGTCCCGTGACGCTCGATACCGATACCACCGAAGACCGGTGTGAGGACGAAGATGATTCCTCCTTGGCCGCCGCCCCGGGAGAGCTCCTCGATGACGATGGCCATCTCCAACATGCCCATCCCCTCGCCGCCGTACTCTTCGGGGATGGCGACGCCGAGCCAGCCGTTGTCCGCGAGGTCCTGCCAGTATTCCTCGGGAAATTCCTTGTTGTTGACGCATTCGCGCCAGTATTCGGCGTCGTACTGGGCGGCGATGTCCCGCGTCGCCTCACGAATCATCCCGTGCATCTCCGTCTCGAAGGCGGCCATGCACACTGTGAGCGTCCACCGAACATAGTAATTGTGCCGGTCATCGAAGGCCGAATCGGGCGGGCGGCTTGTTCCGACCCTCCGCTGTGGCTGCCGCCGCAGTCTCAGAGTTCCTCGGCAGTCGATTGCAGCGGCTCGGAAAGGCGTTCGTCGGCGTCCGCTTCGAGTTTGTATCGCTGGACTTTCTGGGTCGCGCTCCGCGGGAGTTCCTCGACGAAGAACACCCGTCGCGGGTGGGCGTAGCTCGCCACGCGCTCCAGCGCGAACCGCCGGAGGGCCTCCTCGGTGAGGTCGGTCCCCGCCTCGGGGACGACGAACGCGACCGGGGCCTCGCCCTTCACATCGTGGGGTGCGGCCACCACGGCGGCCTCGGCCACGTCGGGGTGAGCGTAGAGGGCGTCCTCGACCTCGGCAGGATAGACGTTCTCGCCACCGACGATGAGCATGTCGTCGGCGCGGTCGACCATCCAGAAGTACCCATCCGCGTCGACGCGCGCGATGTCCTCGGTGTAGAACCAGCCCTCGTCGTCGAAGACTTCACTGTTCTTTTCGGGCCGTTCGTAGTACCCCTCGAACACCTGTGGGCCACGGACGGCGATTTCACCGGTGACGCGCTCGTGGTCTTCGAAGTCGATGTCCGGATTGGCGAACGGCGTGAGGTCGTCGGGCGCGACGAGCGTCTCCCTCGTTTCGGGGTCGACGAGTTCGAGGTCGATATTGGGCACTGGCGGCCCGATACAGCCCGCCGTCTTGCGCACCCCACGGGAAGGTTCTGTCGTGCCCGCGGGCGCGGTCTCGGTCATCCCCCAGCCCTCGGTCATCGGCACGTTCCACGCCTCCTCGATCTCCCGGCGGGTCGAATCGGCCAGCGGTGCGGCCGCACAGACCACGTTTTCGAGCGAGGAGAGGTCGTAGTCGTCGGGCTGCTGTCGGTATTCCCGAAACATCATCGTGTACATCGCGGGCACGCCAGCGAACTGCGTAATCGAGTGCTCGGCGATGGCCGAGAGCATCGGTTCGGCCTCCGGTTGGGGCTGGAGCACCATCGTCGCGCCCGTATAGAGGAACGTGCCCATGACCGCGTTCAGCGCGTAGATGTGGAACAGGGGAAGCACGAGCAGAATCGAGTCCTCGGCATCGACGTTGAGACCGCCCGTGTCGTACGATTCGATTGTCGAGAGGAGGTTCTCGTGGCTCAACAGCACGCCCTTCGGCTTGCCGGTCGTTCCGGAAGTATAGGGCTGGCAGGCCACGTCGTCGAACGCACGGTCGGGACCATCGAACTCGCTGCTGGCCGCGTCGAGTTCGTGAGAGTAGTTGACGACGCCATCCTCGGCAACGCCCGGCAGAAAGGTCGTTTCCACGCCAGCAGCATCGGCCAGCCCCGTCGCCTCCTCGGCGAGCAGCGGCGAGGCGATCATCGTATCGACGTCCGCATCATCGAGGACGAACGCGAGCGTCTCGGGGTCCATCCGCAGGTTGAGCGGAATCGGCACCGCGCCCGCACGGATGACGCCGAAGTACGCACTCGGGAACTGGAGCGTGTTCGGGATGAACAGCCCAACGCGCTCGCCCGGTTCGATGCCGTGCTCCCCGAGGACGTTCGCCACTCGGTTCGCCTCGTCGTCGAGTTCCGCGAAGGACTGTTCTTGCCCGAAGGCGACGAACGCGGTCTTTTCGCCGTAGCGATGGGCAGCCATCGCCGGGAGGTCGCCCATCTGTCGAAGGGGGCCGCCGTCGTGATACTCCATGCTATACGCCAACACGTATTTGCCGGCTGTATTAAGTGTTGGTGCGTCGGTGGCGACTACCGCGTGTAGCGGGCGACGCCATCGACGAGTTCCGCCTCGATTCGACCGGCGGCTTCGAGATGGGCGAGCGCCGCGACCACCTCGGGCAGGATGTAGGTGGTGTCGTTTGCACCGGCTCGCTGGTCGGCGATGTCGGCGGCCGTCCGGGATTCGTCGAGCGCTTCGACCGTGCGGTCGAGCATCCGGTCGAGGCTTCGGCGGTCGCGCTCGATGACGCGCCCGAAGTCGGTGTGAACGGGACCGTGACCGGGATAGACGCGGTCGGGGTCGAGCGAGGCGAGTCGGTCGAGCGCCTCGTAGAACGCTTCGATGGCCTCCTCGACACCGCTGTCGAGACCGGTATGGAGGGTCACAGGACGGAAGGGCTCGATGGCCATGTCGCCGGCAACGAGTGCGCGCTCCTCGCCCCGGTCGACGAAAAAACAGCAGTGGTCGGCCTGATGGCCGGGCGTGTGAATCGCCCCGACTGGCGTGCCGCCGATGTCGAGCGTTTCACCGTCCTCGACCCAGATATCGACCGATTCCGGCGGGAGGAGGTCACGATTTCGTTCGAGCGACTCGACGGCCTTTTCGATAGCACTGTCGCGGTCGTCACCGGTGAGACCCGCCCGCGTCGCGTTCTCGCGGACGGCAGCCGCGAGGTCCTCCGTGTCGCGCCCAAACCGCTCGCGGACGCCGGCAGGCGCGTACACTGTGGGGTCGGCCGTCACCATGACGGTCCGGGCCTGTCCGATGTGGTCGACGTGTGGGTGGGTGAGGACGAACTGTTCGATGTCCGCGAGGTCGTAGTCGATGGCCGCGAGTGCCTCCCGAAGCCGTCGTTCGGCATCGCTACCCGGCATCCCGGCATCGATGAGCGTCGGCCGCTCGCAGTCGATGAGGTAGCTCGCCACGTGGCCGGGTGGCCAGTCGACGTCGAATTCGATGCGGTGGACGGGCACCGCCCGCTCGCGCTGGGCCATTACCGCCGAGAGTCGCGTGGTGCGAATAAGCGTAACGCCCCTGATTCGAGACGTGATACCTCGAATACGGCGCAGTAGTTTGAAAGCATGGGGGTGAGAGACAGGGGTATGGAAGTCGACGTCGGCGAGGACATCGACGACGAGACCGCCCGCGTCATCGCTACCGCGGTTGCGGAACACCTCGGCCGGTCGGTCGAAATCGTCGCCGAGGGCGAGCGGGTCGCCGATGCCGGCGAGGGCGACTGGGACGAGGCCGGCACGGTGATAACCGACCGCGAGCAGCGTCTGCGGGACGACATCGAGAGCATCCTCGGCGGCGGTCCCGAACGGGGTCACGAGAAAATCGAGGAGTTGGGCAAGGCCTTCGTCCGCGACCGCCTCGACATGGTGTTCGACCGGATCGAGTACGAGGACGGCACCTTCGCCCGCCACAGCGACGATGACGACCTCGCTGCCGACGGCCTGCTCACCGGTATCGGAACCATCGACGGCCGCCGGGTGGCGTTCACCGCGAACGACTATACCGTGAAGGCGGGCTCGCTCGGCCGCGAAGGCATCGAGAAGGTCATCCGCATCGAGGAGCGCGCGATGGACCTCGAAATTCCAATGGTCCGCCTCATCGATTCGACGGGCGCGCGGCTCAACGCCGACGAACGCGAGCCGGGCGACACCCACATGGACCGCTACCACGGCGGGAAGATGTTCTACAACCAGTGTCGGCTCTCGGGACAGGTCCCCCAAATCGGCGTCCTGTACGGACCGGACATCGCCGGCTCGGCGTATACCCCTGTGTTCTGTGATTTTCTGATTATGGTCGAGGACATCTCCGGGATGGCAATCGCCTCACCGCGCATCGTGGAGGCGATGACCGGCGAATCCGTGGACATGCAGGACCTCGGCGGACCGGACGTCCACGCGACCCAGAGCGGGAGCGCCGACCTCGTGGTCGAAGACGAGGAACGCGCCGCCGAGAAGGCGCGGGAAATACTCTCGTATCTCCCGCAGAACTACGCCGAGAAATCGCCCGAGTGCACGCCGAAAGCGCCGCTCAAGAACCCGAAGGGTCTCGATGGCGTCATTCCCGAAGCACCCAACAGGGCCTACGACGTCCACGAGACCATCGACCGCCTCGTCGACAGGGAGTCGTTTTTCGAATGCAAGCCCAGATTCGCACCCGAACTCGTGACGGGGTTTGCACGCATCGACGGACGACCAGTCGGCATCGTCGCCAACCAGCCAGACCACATCAGCGGGGCCATCTTCCCCGATTCTGCCGACAAGGGCGCGGGGTTCGTCTGGACCTGCGACGCCTACAACATCCCGCTGGTCTATCTGTGCGATACGCCCGGATTCATGATCGGCTCGCAGGTCGAACGCGAGGGCGTCCTCCGGAAAGGGCGAAAGTTCATCTACGCGACCTCCAACGCGCAGGTCCCGAAGTTCTGCGTCATCACCAGAAAGGCCTACGGCGCTGGCATCTACGCGATGTGCGGTCCCGCCTTCGGCCCGGACGCGACGCTCGCGCTTCCGAGTGCGGAAATCTCGGTGATGGGTCCCGATGCCGCGGTTCACGCCCTCTTCGGCGACCAGATAGCCGACATGGACGGCGAGACGCGCGAGCAGTTCATCGAGAGTGCGAAAGCGGAGTTCGAGAAGTACGTCGACATCGAGGCCCAAGCCTCGAACATGGAGGTCGACGAACTCGTTCCGGCCGGCGACCTGCGCGAGCAACTGGAGGCGCGCCTCGCGACGTTCGCCACCAAACGCCGGGACGAGCGGCCCCGCCACCACGGCACCGTGCTGTTCTAAGGCGCGAACGCTCGGTGTGCGCCCCGTACCGCCCGCCACAGCCGCCCCCGGTCGGTATCGAAGGCCAGATACGACTCGCATTCACAATCCGAGGCACCGAAGCCCGCCACCGGTTGGCCGGGGAGCGCGCCGGCGACCGCACATTCGACCTCGGCGTCGGCCGTCCGCGCAACCGCCGCGATACGACTCGTGGGATGGCCGAGCAAGTAGTCGATATGCCAGTGGCGGGTGTCGTTCTCGCCGGCGGCGACCGCTCGGTGGCGCTCGATGCGGACGAATCCGCCGGAGCCGAGCGCACTGCCGGTGTAGGCGTACCAGCCCTGTTCGAAGTCATGTTCGCCGAGCGCACCGACGATGATGTCGGCTCGTTCGGACAACTCGACGAACAGGGTGTACGTTCCGCCGGGCATGGTCCGTTCGATGGCCGCCGGTCGCCTAACGGTCACGGAACGCCTCAAAACGACGTCGGGGCGAGCAACTGGCCGCCGTCGACGGTGAAGTAGCCGCCGGTGACGTAGGCAGCCGCGGGACTGGCAAGAAAAAGCACAGGAGGAACGCAGTCGGCGGGCGTCCCGAAGCGGTCCGCGGCCACGTCGTCGAGAAACGTATCGGGCAGTTCGCCACCGGCGGCCTCGGTCACGCCCTCTGTCTCGATGATTCCCGGTGCGACCGTGTTCGCCCGGATGCCGTGACTACTCCACTCGCTCGCCACGGTCTGCATCAGGTTGTGGACGCCCGCCTTTCCCGCACCGGAGTGGGCGTGATACGGCGCACCTCTCCGTGAATTGGTCGCGCCCATCGCCAGAATCGCGCCGCCGTCGTTTTCCCGCATGTGCTCGCCGACGGCCATCGTACAGTAGGCCGTCCCGTCGAGGATGGTGCCCACGACCGCGCGCCAGCCGTTCGGCGTGAGCGACTCGGTTGGGGTCAGAAAGTTCGCACCTGCGTTGTTCACGAGGACGTCGATGCCGCCGAGTTCCGCCACAACTGTGTCGACCATCGCCTCGACCGCCTCGTACTCCCGGACATCGACCGTGGTCGCACACGCCCGCGCGCCGCGCGCTTCGAGTTCTTCGGCCACGGGTTCGAGGTGGTCCATCTCGCGGCTGGCGATGGCGACGTCCGCACCGCAGTCGGCAAAGGCAAGCGCGATTTCCCTTCCTATCCCTGTGCCGCCGCCGGTCACGAGCGCGACCTCGCCGTCGAAGAGGTCGTCGGCGAACAGTTCGTCGGCGGGTGGCGTCTCGCCGAGTCCCGCCATCACTGAAGCCCCATGATGTCGCGTGCCTCCTCTGGCGTCGCGGGTTCGCGGCCCACGTTGCGAGTTAGCTCGGCGGCTTTCCCGACGAGTTCGGGGTTCGTGGACATCTCACCGTTCGGAAGATAGAAGTTGTCTTCGAGACCGACCCGAACGTTGCCGCCCATCGAGAGCGCACCCGCCACCAGCGGCCATTGGTCTCTGCTGATGCCGATGACCTGCCAGTTCGCGCTGTCGGGCAGCTGGCGCACCTGATGGGCGAGGTTTTCGATACTCGCTGGAATCCCGCCGAGCACGCCCATGATGAGACTGAATTGCAAGGGATGGGTGAGTTCTCCCTTCTTCAACAGCGGTCGGACGTTGCCGATGTGTCCGGTATCGAAGCATTCGAGTTCGGGCCGAACTCCCGCAGCCTCCATCGCGGTCACGAACTGGCGAATCTCGTCGAAGGAGTTCTCGAACACCATATCGAAGACGAACTCCTCGCGCGACTCGGAGTATTTCGCGTAGTTCATCGACCCCATGTTGAGCGCCGCGATGTCGGGTTCGACCTCCTCGACGTATTCGATGCGCTCTTCAGGTGGTGCGTGGAGGGCACCCGTCGAGAAGTTGATGACGATGTCGGTGCGGTCGCGGATTTCGTCGTGAATCTCCTGATAGATGTCGGTCTCGTAGGTCGGAGAGCCATTTTCGGTCCGGGCGTGGATGTGGGCGATGGCCGCGCCGTTTTCCCGTGCTTCGGCCGCGTCCTCGGCGATTTCCACAGGAGTATAGGGAATCGCCTCGCACTGGTCGCGGGTGGTGAGCGCGCCTGTGAGCGCCGCCGAGATGATGGCTTTGTCGGGGTCGTTGCCCTTGACTGATTCTTGGTCTCGTATCGTCATTGTCTATCGACCGCTCCAGTCGGGTTCTTCGTCCATCAGGAAGGCGTTGATGCCCTCCTCGGTGTCCTCACTCATGGCGATGAGCGCGATGACTTCGCGCATGTAGGAGAGGGCTTCGTCGAAGCCCATGTCGCGCTGGGTGTAGTAGGCCTCCTTGCCCATCTCGATCATCACCGGCGAGGAGGAGGCGAGGTCATCGACCAGAGTATCGAGTTCGGTCTCGAAGTCCTCGGCGGGAACCACATCGGTCGTAAAGCCGATCTCGTGGGCCGTCTCGGCGTCGATGTGCTCGCCGGTGAAGAGGAGTTTGAGTCCCTGTTTTTCGGTGACCGTTCTCATAATCGGCACCAAGGCCTGTGCGGGGAAGAGACCGATATCGACCTCCGGCGTGCCGAAGGTCGCCTCCTCGGTGGCGAGAATCATGTCACACGCCCCCGCAAGACCCATCCCGCCCGCGAGACAGTAGCCCTCGACGGCAGCGACGACCAGCGCACCCGTCTCGACCATCCGCTCCATCAGATTCGAGAGACCGGCAAATCCCTCGCGGTAGGCCTGTGACCCCTGTCCGATGGAGGAAGCCATGCTCTTGAGGTCGCCACCGGAGCAGAAGGTCCCGCCCGCACCACGGATGACGACCACCCGCGTTGGACCGTCGTCGGCGGCCGCGAGCACGTCCAGCAACCCCTGAATCACGTTCTCGTTCAGCGCGTTGCGCTCGTCGGGTCGGTCGATAGTCGCCCGAACCACCAACCCGTCGTCGCTCTCGCGCACGCCGAGGTCGGCGTTCCCGTCCATTGGTCGGTCGGTCATGTCCACTCGCCCGAGCCGTTCCGCTGGCCGCGTTCGTTCTTCATAATGCGTTCGTTCGTGATTTGCTCACACGTGTGGATGATAACTGTACTCCATCGGATGTGCGGGCGTTTTTCCGTTCAGGCCGGACTCGGCGTCTGGACGCCCGAGAGATATGCCGCGAGGTCCGAGGAGGTTATCATGCCGATGACGCCGTCCTCGTCGCTTTCGACCGGCACGTGGTGGAAGCCGTGCTCGGTCATCGCGTCGGCGACCGCGCGGATGGGGTCCTGTGCGGCCGCCGTGACGATGTCGGTACTCATGTAATCGGCAACCGGCGTTTCGGCTTTCGGCCGGCTCTTGGCGACGATATCGACGAAATCCGTTCGCGTGAGGATGCCCCGTAGCTCGCCGTCTTCGACCACCACGACCGACCCGATGTCGTTGTCGAGCATCAGCTCCGCCGCGCCGGCGACGAGCGTTTCGGGGGCCACAGTGTACAGTTCGGTCGACATCAACTGTCCGACGAAGACATCGTCCATGACGGCAAACCGTGTTGGTCGTTGATAAACGTTCACCCAGTGATGACATCTGCCAAACCACCAGCGGCGAGTCGGGACGAACGACCGCCCGATTTATTCGTGGCGGGACGCTCTACGGCTTATGGACCTGCTTCACACCTGTCTCAACGTCACGGACATCGAGCGCGCGCTCGCGTTCTACACCGAGGAACTCGACTTCGCCGAGTCGTGGTCGTTCGAGACTGAAGACGGCCGAACCCTGAACCAGTACGTCGCTGCGGACAACGGCGTCGAACTCCAGTTGTCGAAAACCGAGGGGCAAAACCAGGTCGAAGGCGGCACTGCGTGGGACCACCTCGCCGTGGGCGTCGAGAACGTTGACCGGACGTTCGAGGACATCGACCACTACGGCGTGGTGCAAGAGCCGGCCGACCAGCCGGCCGCCGGCGCACGAACGGCGTTCGTCGAGGACCCAGACGGACACGTCGTCGAGTTCGTCGAACCGCTCGAAGACTGAGACCGAATCTACTGCCGAACGAACGGCGAGCGAGACGGAAGTCGTTTGTCCACAGCGCCACTGGTGAACGCCAGTGACGGACCCGAACGCGAGCGAACAGTCGCCGGAGAGCGAGGAGGGGTCGACGGACGAGACCGCCATCACCGCCGCCGCGTTCCGGGCAGCGCTCGAAGAACTCGGCGAGCCGGTGGCGACCGCGAGCGCGGTGGCGCGCGTCCTCGATTGCACCCAAACAGAAGCGAGCGATGCGCTCGACGAACTAGCCGACGCCGGGAAACTCGAACGGATGGACGTGAGCGACGACCCTGTGCTGTGGTATCCCCGCGGGTTCGCCGACTTCGTCGACCCCGAACACGTCATCGTCTTTCCCGAACGGCGCGAACTCGTCGTCGAACGGCCCGAACAGTTCACGCGCGCACAGCTCACGCAGTTCGCCCACCTCGTCGATTCCTCGGCGGATGCCTATATCTACGAGATCCGCGAGGAGGACGTCTGGTGGGCACCCTACGACCACATCGACGGTCTCATCGGAACGATGCGCGACGTGCTGGGGGAGACGCCCGAACTCGAAGAATGGGTCGAACGCCAGTGGACGCGTGCCCGGAAGTTCGCGCTGACGACGCACGCCGACGGCTACACGGTACTGGAAGCCGAAAGCCCGGAACTCATGGGCAACATCGCCCGCCAGAAGCTCGACGAAGACCAGCTCCACGGGCCGATTTCCGACACCGAGAGCTGGGTGGTCGAGGGGAAAGAGGGCGCGATTAAGCGCACGCTCTACGACGCTGGCTACCCGGTGCAGGACCAGCGCGAACTCGAAGGTGGTGCGGTGCTCGACATCGACCTCGATATCGACCTGCGCGAGTATCAGGAGGACTGGCTCGACCGGTTTCTCGATACCGGGGCGGGCGTGCTCGTCGGGCCACCGGGCAGCGGCAAAACGGTCGCTGCCATCGGTGCGATGGCCGAAGTCGGTGGCGAATCGCTGATTCTCGCGCCGAGCCGCGAGCTTGCGGGTCAGTGGCGCGAGCAGTTGCTCGAAAACACCTCCCTCGACCCCGAACAGGTCGGCGAGTATCACGGCGGCGAGAAGTCGATTCGGCCGGTGACCATCGCCACCTATCAAACGGCAGGAATGGACCGCCATCGCAAACTGTTCGACGAGCGGCGCTGGGGTCTCATCGTCTATGACGAGGTCCACCACGTCCCGGCGTCCATCTATCGGCGCAGCGCCGACCTCCAGGCCAAACACCGCCTCGGGCTGTCGGCAACACCGATCAGGGAGGACGACAAGGAGGGCGAGATATTCACGCTCATCGGCCCGCCCATCGGGACTGACTGGGCGAAATTGTTCGAGGCGGGCTTCGTCGCCAAACCCGAAATCGAACTGCGGTACGTGCCGTGGCGCTCGGAGACCGACCGCACCGAGTACGCGAGCGTCGAGGGCCACGAGCGCCGGCAGGTCGCCGGCACGAACCCCGCAAAGCTCGATGCCGTGCGCTCGCTGCTTACCGAGCATGGGGAGGCGAAGACGCTGATTTTCGTCGAGTGGCTCGACCAAGGCGAGGAGTACGCCGAGGCACTCTCGATTCCGTTCATCAGCGGCGAGACGCGGTATGCAGAGCGCGAGCGGCTGTTCGACGAGTTCCGGCGCGGGGCGCGCGAGAGGTTAGTCGTCTCGCGGGTCGGCGACGAGGGTATCGACCTGCCGAGCGCGGAAGTCGCCATCGTCGCTTCCGGACTCGGCGGCTCGCGCCGGCAGGGGTCACAGCGCGCCGGCCGAACGATGCGCCCGACGGGCAACTCACAGGTCTACGTGCTCGCCACGCGGGGCACCCGCGAAGAGGAGTTCGCCAGAAACCAGCTGCGCCATCTCGCCGGCAAAGGTGTTCGCCTGCGCGAGACCGATGTGAGCTAGCCATCGCGCTTTCGAGCCGCAGCGTGCCTCATACTGTCGGACAGGGGTTCGTGTGAACATGACTGGCGTTCCAGCGTGCAGTCGAGCGATTCATCGGCTGTTCGGGACAGAATATCGCTGTCCGACAGTATCAGAAGGTGAGATAGCCGAGATACATGCCGCCGAATAGCAGCGCGAACAGCACCACGAGCAGCAGCAAAATCCCCATCAGGTACTGGTAGGCTCCATCGACCGTCGTCAGCTGTGGAACGTTCATGCGTGAGTCGTTGCGTCCGAACCTTTTAGTGCTACCGTCCTCCGTCGGCGGCATATCAGAGTGCCCCACGGAGCGCGTCGATGTCCTCGTCGGTGTTGAACGCATGCACCGAGACCCGGACGGCCGCCGGCGACGGCAGCGAGCGAATTACGATGCCCTCGTCGGAAAGGCGCGAAACGGTGGCTTCGGGGTCGTCGGCTGCAACCGTGACCAATCCGGACTCGTATTCCCGTGGACTCAGCAGTCGGTCGTCGTCGATGCCCGCTTTGAGCCGGTCGGTAAGTCGCTCGATTCGTTCCTCGATGGTGTCGATGCCGATGGATTCCATCATCTCGATGGCCGCCTGTAGCCCCGCGTACGGCGCGGGCGAGGTCGTGCCGACTTCGAGGCGCTTTGCACCCGCCGCGAACGCGTAGTCGTCGGCGTTCGGGTCGGTCACGCTCCGGTAGCCCACCCGGTCGGGATCGAGCGCGGCGGTCGCCTCGTCGTCGACGTAGAGGAAGCCGGCACCCCACGGCCCACAGAGCCACTTGTGGCCAGCGCCGACGGCGAAGTCAGCGCCCCACTCGTTGACATCGACATCGACCTGTCCGGGTGACTGGACGGCATCGACGAGCACCCGCGCGCCAGCGTCGTGGGCGATGTCGGTGAGGTCCGCAATGGGTAATCGAGTGCCATAGTTCCACGTGATGGAACTCAGACAGAGCAAGTCGGCCCCCGAGAGCATCTCGGTTGCCTGCTCGCGGTCGATTCGTCCCGCATCCGTTTCGAGCACACGCACCTCGATGCCGTGGCGGTCACGGAGTCGCTTCCACGGCAAGATTCCTGCCGAATGCTCGCAGTCGGTGCGGACGACCACGTCGCCTTCCTGCCACGGCAGCGCGGTTGCGATGCGGTTGATGCCGTCGGCGGTGCTGTTGGTCAAGGCGATTTCGTCGGTGTCAGCGCCCAGAAAGTCGGCGACGCGCTCGCGGGTGTCCTCGAAGCATCCAAATAGGGCGGGGTAGGCTCCCTCGCCGCCGGGAGCGACGTACTGCTGGCGTTCGATTTCCTCGATGGCGGCGTCGACGACGCTTCTCGGTGCTGGGCTTGCAGCGCCCGTGTTCAGGTAGGTGACCTCGTCGAGAACCGGTATCTCCTCCCGGAGGGCGAGCGGGTCCATATACGGAGGAAAGGGGCCGGATGGAAGGATGTTCCCGTTCGCTCCCGAGTGGACACCGTTATCCCGTGGCCCGACCGACCGCGGGTATGTATCTCGCGGATCGGACGTGGCCGGAACTGGATGATATGGGGTCGCTCGCGGTCGTTCCCGTGGGTTCGACCGAACAGCACGGTCCCCACCTCCCGCTCGCGACCGACCATCTCATCGCCGAATCGCTCGCCCACGAGGCCACCGACCGCACAGGGATACTCTGTACGCCCACGGTGAACGTCGGCGTCAGCCCCCACCACCGCCAGTTCAACGGCACGATGTGGGTCGACCCGCCGGCCTTCCGGGACTACATGGCAAGCCTCGCGCGCAACCTCACGTATCACGGCATCGATAGAATCGTCTTCGTCAACGCCCACGGCGGCAACGTCGTCCACCTCCGCGAAGTCGGCCGTCGCCTGCGCGAGGCGGGCGACGCCTACGCCATCGAGTGGATGTGGAACGATTCGATTCCCGACCTCGTCGACGAACTGTTCGCAACGAACGGTCCCCACGGCGGGCCGAAGGAGACCGCGATGATTCAACACATCGCGCCCGACCTCGTTCGTGGCGAAGAATTGGAAGCCGCCCGCGACGGCGGACTCGTCGAGTTCGACGAAGACGAGATGGCAGTCCACGGCGCGCGAACGTTCTACGATTCCATCGACAACACCGAAAACGGAGTGCTCGGCGACCAGACCGACGCCACCGCCGAGAAAGGTGAACGACTGTTCGAGGCCGCCACCGACCAACTAGTTCAACTGCTCGACTGGCTCGACGAGCAGCCCCGCGACGCGCTGCTGGCGAAACCACACGTCTGAGCCGCCGTCCACACCGTTTGCATCCCACCCACCGGCGGTTGGTTCGGGTATTCATGTACCGCGTCCACACGGGCCAACCTACTTACGGGCAACCATGCTAGACTGGGTATGCGAGATGCGTACATCGTCGACGCAGTTCGGACACCCTTTGGCAAGCGCGATGGCCAGTTCCGCGACACCCATCCGCAGGACCTCGCGGCCGCTCCCCTGAACGCGCTCGAAGAGCGGGTCGGGTTCGACCCCGAAATCGTGGAGGACGTGGTGTATGGCTGTGTGACGCCGGTCGACGAGCAGGGGATGAACATCGCGCGGCTCGCGCCGATGGTCGCCGGGTGGGGCGACGGCGTACCGGGCGTGCAGTTGAACCGGATGTGCGGGTCGGGCCAGCAGGCGATCAATTTCGCCGCCGCACAGGTCCAATCGGAAAGTCAGGAGGTCGTGGTCGCCGGCGGCGTCGAGCACATGAGCCGGATACCGATGGGGTCGGATGGGAACAGCCTCACCGATACCTACTTCGAGCATTTCGAGGAACTCACCACGCAGGGCGAGGGAGCCGAGCGCATCGCCGAAGGGTACGACATCACCCGCGAGGAGGTCGACCAACTCGGCGCGGATTCCCAACAGCGCTGGGGCAAGGCATGGGACGAGGGCCGATACGACTCCCAAATCGCTCCCGTTAAGACCGAACTCGACGGCGAATCCATTACTGTGGAGAAGGATGGCCATCCGCGACCGGGCACCGACCGCGAGACGCTCGGCGAGCTTCCGCTCTCCTTCCGCGGCGAAGGCAACGGCGTGCTCCACGCGGGCAACTCCTCGGGCATCGTCGATGGGGCTGGCGCGCTCGTTCTCGCCAGCGAGGCGGCCGTCGAGGAACATGGCTGGGAACCGATGGCGCGCATCGTCGAGCGGGAGGTCGTGGGTGTGGACCCGGTCACGATGCTCACCGGCCCGATTCCGGCGACCGAGAACGTGCTGGAGAAGGCGGACATGGCTGTCGATGACATCGATGTCTTCGAGGTGAACGAGGCGTTCGCGCCGGTCGTACTCGCGTGGCTCGATGAGACCGGTGCCGACTGGGCGCGCACGAACGTCAACGGTGGAGCCATCGCCCACGGCCATCCCCTCGGCGCGACCGGTGCGGCGCTCGTGACGAAGCTCGCCCACGAACTCCAGCGTACAGAACAGGAGTACGCGCTCTCGACGATGTGCATCGGGTTCGGACAGGGTGTCGCCACGATCATCGAACGGGTGTAGGCCGCCGGTGGTTCGACCGCCGGCCGGAGGGTCGAAGTGGATTCGGTTCCCAGAGACCTCATGAAACCGTACGAGCGAAAACAGCTCCTCGCGCGCATCAACCGCGAGGGCGCGACCGTCGGGGCCGATATCCCGGACGAAATAACTGTTCAGGACGAGCAACTCGCGCTGCGGGAGTTCGTCTTCGAGACGCGCTCGCGCGGGTCGGTGCCGGCCGACGAGCGCGAGACCGTCGAGCGCGCGAAACGAAACCTCCGGCGCGAGCGCCTCGCGCGCAGACAGCGCCTTGAAGAGGGCGACATCAGCCGCGAGCGCGGCGAGGAACTCACGGAGAGCATCATCGGCATCGAGCGCGCGCTGCACGCACTCTCCGACCTCGGCACGGCGGACGTCGAACGTGAAGCGACCGCGAAGGAGGCCGCCGACCGCAAGCGCTGGATGAACTTCCTGCAGCAGGCGCTCGGGCAGGACGAATCGAGGGCGCGCCGATGAGGGAAAACGACGCCGTCGCCGACCGCTTCGAGGAGTTCGCCGCCCGCCTCGAAGCCACAGGTGTCGAATACAAACCCCAGTCGTACCGCCGGGCGGCCGAGAACGTCCGCGCCCATCCCGAGTCCGTCGAATCACTGGTCGCTGAGGGGCAAGACGCCGTCGAGGAAATCGAGGGGGTCGGCGAGGCACTCGCAGAGAAAATTATCGAGTACGTCGAGACCGGTGAGATAGCGGAGTTGGCGGAGCTACGCAACGAACTCCCTGTTGATATGGCGGCGCTCACACGCGTCGAGGGTGTCGGTCCCAAGACCGTTGGCACCCTCTATGAGGAACTCGGCGTCGAGGACTTGGACGACCTCGAAGCGGCCGCGCGCGCAGAGCGCATCCGCGAGGTCGATGGTTTCGGCGCGAAAACGGAGGAAAACATCCTCTCCGGTGTCGACTTCGCCCGACAGGCCGGCGAGCGCTCGCTGCTCGGCGACGCTCGTCCGCTCGGCGAGGAAGTACGGGAGTACGTCGCGGCATCCCAGGCGGTCGCCGACTGCGAACTCGCGGGGTCACTGCGGCGCTGGCGCGCGACCATCGGTGACATCGATGTGCTGGCCGCGAGCAACGATGCCGAATCGGTCGTCGAGCGGTTCATCGACTGGGAACGAGCGGACGACATCATCGAGGCCGGGACGGGAAAGGCAAGCCTTCGCTCCGACGGCGTGCGCATCGACTTGCGGGTCGTCGTGCCCGAGGAGTTCGGCAGCGCGCTCCAGTATTTCACCGGGAGCCGCGACCACAACATCGGGTTCCGCAATCGTGCCATCGAACAGGAACTGAAGGTCAACGAGTACGGCGTCTTTAACATATCTGAAGTCGAGGATGTCGAGGCCGGACAACGGGTCGGCGAGCGCGTCGCTGGCGATACGGAAGAAGGGATGTACAAGGCGGTCGGACTGCCATGGATTCCGCCGGAACTGCGCGAAGACAGTGGCGAACTCGCCGCCGCAGCCGACGGCGAACTGCCCGACCTCCTCGCAGAACCGGACGTTCGCGGCGACCTCCACGTGCATTCGGAGTGGTCGGATGGCGACCACACAATCGGGGAGATGGTCGAAGGCGCGGCCGCGTTCGGCCACGAGTACCTCGCCATCACCGACCACGCGAGCGGTCCGGGAATCGTCGCCGACATGGGCCTCACTGATGAGGACCTCGAAGCACAACGCGAGACCATCGAGGACGCGGCGGCGGACGCGGATATCGAGGTACTTGCGGGTGTCGAGGCGAATATCGACGCCGACGGCGGGGTTTCGGTCGGGGATGGCGTGCTGGAAGACCTCGACATCGTGGTCGCGTCGCCACACAGCGGTCTCGACGGCGACGGCACCGAGCGCATCGTGGGGACCATCGAGCATCCCCACGTCGATGTCATCGGCCATCCGACGGGGCGGTATCTCAACCAGCGCACGGGTCTCGAACTCGATTTCGAGCGGGTGGCCGAGGTGGCCGCCGAACACGGGGTGGCGCTCGAAGTGAACGCGAACCCGCGACGGCTCGACCTCTCGGGAGGCGCGGTTCGGACGGCAATCGAGACCGAGGCCACGGTGGTCATCGACACCGACGCTCACCAACCGGCGAGCTACGACCTGCTTCAGTACGGGGTGCATACCGCCCGGCGCGGCTGGGCTGAGGCTGGTGACGTGCTCAACACCCGCGATGGCGACGAGTTACGGGACTTTCTCGACGGGTAGCTCAAAACGGTGCGTCGGTCTCGTTGCCGGACGGGACCGCGCGGTCGTCGCCGGAGGTGTGTTCGGCAGCGGTAGCGAGCGGGCCGTCCCACGCTTCGAGACCGCCCGCGAGGCTCTCGACGGTGGCGTCATCGACCGCTTCGGCCGAGCGGAGCAACTGGGCGGCCTGCAGGCTGGCCTTGCCGTGCGGGCAGACCGTCACGACGTGCTCTGCGTCATCGAAGCGCTCGACGCGCCGTGGTAGTTCCTCGAAGGGAACGTTCTCGCTGTCGGGGATGTGGCCGCGCTCGAAGGCGGCCGACGAGCGGATATCGACGACGCGCACCGGCTCGTCGGCGTCGAGCAGGCCGGCGAGTTCGTCGGGCGTGATTTCGTCGCTCACGGTAGCCATATCGGCTTCGGGCGAATAAAACCGCCGTTCGTCAGAGCAGGCCCTCCTCGCGCGCGAGCAGCAACCCCTCGATGGTGGCGTCGTTGGCCGGTTCCGCGCGCGCCACGGCGAGTGCCTCGTCGATTGGTATGGTCGTCACGGTCAGAAACTCGTTGTCGTCGAGGTCGCGGTCAGTAGGTGAAAGTCCCTCGGCGAAGACGATGGCGCGGCGGTGGCGGAGTACGCCGGTGGCAACCCAGAAGTCTTCGAGCAGCGAGACGCCCGCCGCCTCGAAGCCGGTCTCCTCGCGGAGTTCGCGCGCGCCCGCCGTGGTGGCCGATTCGCCGTCTTCGACGATGCCGGCCGGGAGTTCGAGACAGCCCTCGCCGATGGCCGGGCGGTACTGGTCGACGAACACCAGTTCGTCGCCGCTGCGGGCGACCACCACGACCGCAGCCGGCAGCTCCGCCCAGTAATACTTCTTCTCGCTGCCGTCGGGCTGTTCGACGCGGTCGTAGCCACCCGTGTACCAGCCCGTTTCGTACTCGACCACCGATTCGAGAACCGGCCAGTCGTGGTCGGCCTGCTCGCTCATGCCTCGACTGTGCGCGCCGCGCGCTAAACGATGGCGCTCGGCGACGGACTATTACTCCACCTCGTGGAGGCGCTCGCCGCGGTGCAGGCGCGTCGCAATCGAGAAGGTTTGCTCGGCGGCGCGGCGCGTCGGGAAGTGGGCGGCCATGTAGCGCGCCGTCGCCATCAGCGCCGTCCGTTGCTCCTCTTCGTCGCCGACGTGCTCGAAGCGCTCGATGGCCGCCGTCAGGTTTTGCAGCGTGTGGAAATCGGCGTCCTCGCGGAGCAGCCCGCGCCCGAGCGTGCGTTTGAGGTCCCCGGGGTCGCCCTCGGCATCGAAATGCTCGCTCACGAGGATGGCCGCCTGATTGACCTGCCCCTGTTCGTCGAACGCATCGAGCAGGCCCGTGCGGATGTCCGCGGGTGCGCGGTCTGACTCGCCGGGGTCTGGCACCGGCGCGCGCGGCGCGTTGAGAAAGCGGTCGAGATACACACTCATTGCGCCGTCGAAACACGCCCGGTAGAGTTCGCTCGCGTCGGTCTTTTCGGTCGCGCGGTGGAGTGCGTTCGCGTAGGTGAAGGTGTGGTGGACGGTGTTCCAGTCGTTGAACTCGTTGTTCGTGGCGAACCACAGCACCCGGCGGGTGGCCGCACGCGCGACCGCATCCGCAAGCTGTTCGGTCGTCGCACCCGCCCTGATGGCGTCGGTCAGCGCGTCGATGATTGCCTCCGCGTCCTCCGAAAGCAGCGTCTCCACGAACTCCTCGGGGCGCTCCCACTGCTTCCCCTCGCCAGCGGCAACGAGATCGGGCAGGAGATCGTTCGCATCCGCGCAGAGACCCGCGATATCGACGGGTTGCCGCCACGAGGAGAGTTCTTCCGAACGGGTGGCGTTCGTGATTTGGGCGACCGTCGCGGCGAGCGCGGCGTCGGCATGTTCTTCCCACCCGAGGTGCTGGGCGGTCTCGAAGGCGGTATTGATGAAATCGAGCGTATGGCCGACGTTCATGTAGCGATGGTCGGTTGCGGCCGAAAAGACGATTTCAGCGACCTCCTCGGGCGCGAGACAGTCGATGGCCGTGAGCAGACACCGCTCGGCTCCGTCGGTGTCGCGCACCTCGCAGGTGTCCCGGAACCACGACTTGAGTCGGGATTTCGAGAGGTCGCGGTTGTCGAAGGCGTACTGCTGGAAGCGTGGCGGTTCGCCAGCGGAGTCGTCGGCGACCTCCCGGACGCCCATGAACATCGCGCGGCGCTTGTCCCGGCCGCCGACGTGGTCGTAGAGGTTCGCCATACACCCCAAGGTGGTGAGACCGCGACCCCACCCCATCGCGCGATAGCGCGTCCCGAAGTTGACAGCCGTCTCGACGGGCGTGTAGAACCCTTCACCCTCCTCGTCCAATCCGATGACGGATTTCGCCATCACGAGCGAGATGTTCTCTTCGAGACCGTCGGCGAGTCGATTTCGAAATCGTGTTGCGGGCGGCACGTCTGGTTCGGGGTCGGGGTCGAGATACACTGCGCCGTCGTCGATTGCGGTCGGGAAGGTCTGCACGTCGTCGGCGAAGAGGTCGAAGGTGTCCCCCTCCTCCAACTCGAAGCGGGCGTGGTGCCAGTGACAGGTCAGGATGCCGTCCTCGACGGTCCCGCGAGTGAGCGGGAAACCCATGTGCGGACAGCGGTTGTCGACAGCGTAGACCTCGCCCTCGTGATGGAACAGGGCGATTGGTCGGCCGTCGCTGCTCACGACTTTTCGACCCTCGTCTTCGAGGTCAGACAGCGTTGCGACCTGCACGTACTCCGTGTCTTCGACCGCCATGACTGGGAATTGGTGGCACCCCTACAAAATGGTTCGCTGAAACGATGTTTTGTAGCCGAATTAACCATTCGGATGGGTGCTCGACGAGTCGTGACTGGATGGGCGTGGCGGCGCGGCCGCCGCGGTGCGGTGGCGGTGCTGCGGCTGTGCGGTCCTGGCGGATGAAGGGCGAGGGCGAGAACGGAGTGAGCGCCCGAGGGCTTCTGCGGTGCTGTGCGGTCGGCGGTTGCGGGGAGGTGCAGCATCCGCGCGAGTGGAACGAGCGCGGTTCGCCGCTCGCGCGGTTTGCGAGCGGGAGTTTTTGGTCCAGATTTTTGCGAGTAGCGAGGGAGCTTCGCTCCCTCGGACCGTGCGAACGGGCGCGAAGCGCCCGTGAGCAGAGGGGTGAGCGCGCCTGGGCGCGCGATGCCTCGAAGTAAAAAGGTGGGTGGTTAGAACGCGCCGCTTTCGATGGCAATGTCGGCGTGGAGTTCCTCGCGCAGCGCCGCGTGGACGTGGCAGATGTCCTCGCCGCGTTCGACGAGTTCGTCCTCGTCGCCGTCGAGGTCGGCCTCGACACGGATGTCGAACCGAATCGCAGTGAGGTCGTCATCGTCGTCGAGGTCGCCCTCGGCGTCGATTTCGATTCGTCCGAGGTCGTCGTAGTCACGCTGTTGGGCCCCGACGCGGAACGCGGGGATGTAACAGGAGGCGTAGTCGGCAACGAGCGTCCCGTTCGGGCTCGGACCCTGCTCTTCGGTGGCGTCGACGGTGAGTTCGAACCCGCCGACCCGACTGGTCGTGGCGAATCCCTCTTCGGACGTACTGCTGACGTTGATGTCTGCCATTGCACCGGCCATGCGAGCGCCGCGACCGTAAGCGTCCCGGTCGTGCGGGCGGTTCACACTACCGGTCAGTCGAGCGTGAACGAGCCATCGTCGTCGAGGACGTGGACCTTGCTGTCGGGTGCGCGTTCGGCGACCGCATCGGCGAACTCCTCGGGGTCGGCTTCGAGCGGCGGCATCGTGTCGTAGTGCATCGGGAAGACGTGAGGAGCCTCCAGCCACTCCGCTGCGATGGCTGCCTGCCAGATGCCCATCGTGAAGTGGTCGCCCATCGGCAGCGCCACGGCGTCGGGCTGCAAGTAGGGGGCGATGACGTCTTTCATCTCGCTCATCAGGCCCGTATCGCCGGCGTGATAGAAGGCCGTGCCCGTGCCGTCGGGACCCGGTTGCTCGTCGCTGACGAGATAGCCGGCGGGGTTGCCGAGTTCGTACTCGTAGCCCATGTCGATGCCGCTGGTGTGGTCGGCCCGGTGCATCGTCACGTGGGCGTCGCCACATTCGACTGTCCCGCCAATGTTCATTCCCACAGTATCGTCGGCCCCCATCTCGCTTTCGACGTAGGCGGCGACCTCGACAGGGGCGACGATTGTTGCGTCAGTGAACGCGCCTGCGTGGGCGATGTGGTCGGCGTGGCCGTGAGTGAGCAGCACGTAGTCGGGCTGGTCGATGTCCTCTGGTTCCATCGCCGTGTGCGGGTTGTCGAAGAACGGGTCGATGAGCAGACTGGTGTCGCCAACGGTGAGATACCACGTCGAGTGGCCGTGCCAAGTGAGTTCCATTGCATCCTCCGATACTCGCGTCGCGCACTTAATACTGTAGGCGAGCGTGCGGAACCGGAACACGAGCGGGTTCGCGTACGTTTATACCATCCGGCGACGAGAAGCGGGTATGCACCGCGTCAGGTTCCGCGACCCCGACGGCGAGGTTCGCACCGGCAAGTGGGACGCAGACGAGAATCGCATCACCGCAAACGCCGGTCCCACTGGACGAGTTGCCTTTCCCGACGACACCTATTCGCCCGAGGACGTCGACGTGCTCGCCCCGACGGAGCCGTCGAAGATCGTCTGTGTCGGGCTGAACTACGCCGACCATGCCGAAGAACAGGACAGCGAGGTTCCCGAGCGCCCGATGTTGTTCCTGAAGGGGCCGAACACCGTCGCGAGTCACAACCAAACCATCGAGTTGCTCCCCGACAAGGAACGCATCGACTACGAGGCCGAGCTCGGCGTCGTCATCGGAACTGAGTGCCGAAACGTCCCCGAAGAGAAGGCGATGGACGTCGTGGGCGGGTTCACCTGTGTCGACGACATCTCGAACCGCGACGACCAGTCAATCGAGCAGAATTGGGTGCGCGGGAAGGCCTTCGACGGCGCTGCGCCGATGGGACCGCTGCTCGCAAGCCCCGACGAGGTGCCGGAAGACGCGACCATCGAACTCCGCGTCAACGGCGAGCGCAGGCAGCACTCCTCACGGGACCAGTTCATCTTCTCGATACCCGAACTCATCGAAGAGATAACGGCCTACATGACTCTCGAACCGGGTGACGTCATCGCGACGGGGACGCCCGCCGGCGTCGGGCCTCTCTCGGATGGCGACCGCGTGGCTATCGACATCGAGGGTATCGGCACGCTCGCCCACTCGGTCACGATTCCATGATCGATTCGAACCAGCGCCGGAGGGTGGGGCTGACGTAGGCGACCGCGCCGAGACCGACCAGCGCCACCCCGAGCGGGAAGACGAGCGGGTCGATTGCGACGCACTGGTTCAGCGAGCCGATGGCCGCATAGTAGCGTTCACCCTGATAGGTGATGAGTGCGCCCTCGCGCAGCGCGTTCGTCCGAATCTGCCCGTCGATTTCGGCCTCGCTCGTGAGACCGGTGACTGCCTCGACGAACGCTGCGTGCTCGGCGGGTGAGAGGGAGTTTGCGGGGAGGCTGGGAACGTCGTCGCCGTACGTATTCGACGAACTGACTTCGAGAATCGGGTTGCCACAGAGACCGAGGTCCTCCTGGACCAGCGCATAGCCGCCGACGACGGCCGCACCGATGCCGATGGCGAACAGCACCGCGCCCAGAAAGCGCATCGTGAAGGCGATGGTATCCGTCCGATTCATTCGATATCCGCTTCTCGCTCGGGTCGATTATGTGCTTTCGGATGTCAGCAAGCGGGCAAGGAGGGCGAGGTGGTGAATCGGGGCCATCGGCGTGTGAGTATCCTTAAACCTCGCCGCCCGCTTTTCGAACCATGCAGCCACGGGACCTCTCCGACCACGCCGTGTACGCGGCGGGCCGGGGTAGCGAGGAGGTCGCCCGCGAGCTGGGTCTCGCGCCCGACGAACTGGTGACGCTCTCCTCGAACGAGAACCCACACGGCCCGAGTCCGGCGGCGGCCGCCGCCATCCGCGAACAGGCAAGTGCGGTCCACACATACCCCAAAAGCGCCCACACCGACCTCACCGGGGCGATTGCCGACCGATGGAACGTCGAACCGGCACAGGTCTGGCTCGCCAACGGCGGCGATGGCGCGCTCGATTACCTCTCGCGCGCGCTGCTCAACCCCGGTGATTCGGTGTTGGTCTCCCGACCCGGCTTCGCCTACTACGCGATGAGCGCACGCTATCACCACGGCCGTGTGAACAGCTACGAACTGAAACAGTCGAGCGGGTTCGCACAGACGCCCGACACCGTGCTCGACGCCTACGACGGCGAGCGCATCGTCTATCTGACGATTCCACATAACCCGACCGGGACGACCGCGAGCCTCGAAACAATCGAGCGCATCGCCGCCGAAACCGACGAGGAGACCCTGATAGTGGTCGACGAGGCCTACGGCGAGTTCGCCAGTGTCGAGAGCGCGCTCGCGCTCGTCGAGGGGCGAGAGGAGTGGAGTGCCCGCGATGACGTTGCCGTGCTCAGAACGTTCTCGAAGGCCTATGGACTGGCGGGCGTGCGACTGGGCTACGCCGTGGTTCCGGACGAGTGGGCCGGGGCGTACACGCGCGTGAACACGCCGTTTGCGGCCAGCGCGCTCGCCTGCCGAGCCGGTCTCGCCGCACTCGACGACCGCGAGCACGTCGAAAGAACGGTGGAAACAGTCGAATGGGCACGCGAGTTCATGGCCGAAAACCTCGATGCACACACCTATCCGAGTGCGGGCAACTTCGTGCTCGTCGATGTCGGCGACGCCACGGCGGTCGCGGAGGCCGCCAAACGGAAGGGCGTCGTCGTCCGGGACTGTTCGAGTTTCGGTCTGTCCGACTGCATCCGGGTTTCGTGTGGCACAGAGGAAGAAACCGAACGCGCGGTCGAAGTGATAAACGAGGTGCTCGCGTGAACATGCGGGTCGTCGTCACCGGGACGCCCGGCACGGGCAAGACGACCGCGACCGAGCGCCTCGACCGCGAAGTGGTGCATCTGAACGACCGCATCCACGAGGAGGGACTCGATGCGGGAACCGACGAGAGCCGTGACAGTCTCGTCGCCGACATGGACGCGGTCGAGGCGTTTCTCGACGAGCGAACGAGTGGGGACATCGAACTCGTCGAGTCCCACCTCGCCCACCGGCTGCCGGCCGACCGCATCGTCGTCCTGCGATGTGACCCCGATGAACTCGGTGAACGACTCGCCGCGCGGGGCGAGTCGGAGGCGTCGGTCGCGGAGAACCGAGAGAGCGAGGCGCTCGACGTGATTCTTGCCGAGGCCGTGGAGGAACATGGAGCCGATAGCGTCTACGAGATCGATGCAAGCGAGCGCACCCCCGAGGAGGTCGCCGCCGAAATCGAGCGCGTGGTCGCCGGCGAGCGCGAACCGAGCGCCGGAACGGTGTCCTTTCTCGATGCGCTATCATGAGTGAGCACCGATGACGCTCGACCAGTATCGCTCGCTCGCCGACAGGCTGTTGGAGCCGTTCGTCGGCTGGGCCGCTCGCGTGGGGCTGACGCCGAACGCCGTGAGCGCGCTGGCGTTCGCCCTCGCCAGCGCGGCCGGTGTGTCCTACGTGCTCGCGGGCGGCGAGTCGCTGTGGTATCTCGTCGGCGCGGTGCTGGTGGGATTCAATGGCGCGCTCGACCTGCTCGACGGTGCACTCGCGCGCCGACTCGAGACCGCCTCGCGGGCCGGCGACCTGCTCGACCACGTGCTCGACCGATACGCCGACATCGTGCTTGTCGTCGGACTCGCGGTCGGCATCGAGCGGGAGCTGTTGGGCATCGTGGCCGTCACCGGTGTATTGATGACCTCCTATCTCGGTACGCAGGCCCAAGCGGTCGGTCTCGACCGGGTGTATGGCGGGCTGCTCGGCCGCGCGGACCGCCTCGCGCTCATCGGCCTCACCACGGCGCTGGCGGCGTTCGTCGAGTTCTCGGTGCTCGGCGTGAGCCTCGTCGGCTGGCTACTGGTCGTCCTCGCCATCGTCGGCCATCTGACCGCACTCCAGCGCCTCTCACATGCGTGGGATGTACTCGTCCCGGGGCGGTAGCGCGGCGGACGTTTTATACGCGCGGGTAGCCTTCGGCCGACATGGTTCAGTGTGAGATGTGCGGTGCGGAAACGTCTTCTCCGACGACGGTGGAAATCGAGGGTGCTGAACTCGACGTCTGCGACGACTGTGCGGACTTCGGCACCGAGGTCGAGCAGCAGTCCACAGGAGAACCCTCGACGAAGTACTCGACCGGCTCGTCGTCGGACGGGTCGGCAGGCTCGTCGAGCGCCGGCGGGTCGAGCGGTTCGAGCGGTGCGCGCCGACACGACATGTTCGACGACATGGAGGAAGTCGTCCAAGACTACGACGAGCGCATCCGTACCGCACGCGAGTCGGCAGGACTGAGCCAGAAGGAATTGGCACAGGAACTCAACGAGAAGGCGAGCCTCATCCGGAAGCTCGAACGCGGTGCGAGTCTCCCGAGCGACAGCGTGCAGAGCAAACTCGAACGCAAACTCGACATCACGCTCACCGAAGGTGGCGTTTCGGATACCGAGTGGGAGGGCGGAGCCTCGACGGGTGAATACACCCTCGGCGACGTCGTGCAGCGAAAGGACTCCTGACGCCTCGCACCCGAAGCATCCGCCAGCGACCGACCTCGCAACCGATACTGTCGGCTGGAAGTCCGTCCATCACGATGTGGAAAGCCGAGAAACGGGAAGTCACTGGTGGGATTCGAACGGCGCTCGGCTTCAACCGACAGTATATTTGTCCGTCGCGGGTTCGCTCAAACCATGTTCGTCCTCGTCAATTTGAAAGCCTACGCGGCCGATGCGGTCGAGATCGCCACCGCTGCGCGCGAGGTAGCTGGCGAATCGGGCGCGCGAATCGCCGTCGCGCCCCAAACGTCGCAGCTCGCAGCGGTCGCCGACACGGGAGTCGAGACGTGGGCACAGCACGTCTCACCCGTCGAGCAGGGCAGTCATACGGGAAGCACGCTCGCCGAGGCGGTGGTGGCGGCGGGCGCGGTCGGAACCCTGATAAACCACTCCGAGCGCCGGCTCCGCCTCGCCGACATCGACGGGGCACTCGACGCCGCCGAGAGGGCGGACCTCGAAACGGTCGTCTGTGCCAACAACCCAAAGCAGGTGGGTGCGGCGGCGGCACTCGGGCCGGATGCAGTAGCGGTCGAGCCACCCGAACTCATCGGCGGCGATATCTCGGTGAGTCAGGCCGACCCCGATGTCGTCGAGGATGCGGTCGCGGCCGCCGACGCTGTCGACGAGTCCGTCGGCGTGCTCTGCGGTGCGGGGGTCTCCTCGGGCGCAGACCTCGACGCAGCGGGTAATCTGGGCGCGGAAGGTGTGCTGCTCGCGAGCGGCGTGGCGAAGGCCGACGACCCGCGTGCGGCGCTTTCGGAACTGGTCGAACCGCTCGCCTGACACCGGCCAGCCATCGTATCGCGCTCACGGGAACATATCACTACGGAGGGAACATGATTGATGGTGGATGTGGCGTTATTCGGGGTATGGCAACGCACAACCTGACCGATTACGAGGCCGCGCGCGAGGAGTTCTCGTGGGAAGATATCTATGCCGAAGCCGACTGGGACGCCCCCGAGGCGTTCAACATCGGCCACGAGGTCTGTGACCGCCACGCCGACGGCACAGGAAGGGTGGCACTGGAGTACGCCGGTACCGACGGCGAGCGCGAGACGCTGACGTTCGACGACCTCGCCGAACGGTCGAGCCGGTTTGCAAACGTACTCGACTCGGCGGGTATCGAGCGCGGGGACAGAGTGTTCACCTACCTGCCCCGGATTCCGGCCCACTACGTCGCACTGGTGGGAACGCTGAAGCGGGGTGCGGTCTTCGGCGGCGTCAACGAACGGTTCGGTCCCGAGGGTATCGCCTACCGACTGGACGACTGCGATGCCAGCGCGGTCGTGACGACCTCCGAAAACCGCGAAACCGTCGAAGAGGCGCTTGCGAACGTTTCGAGCGTCGAGACAGTGATTACGGTCGACCGGGGTGACGGCGTGGCCAACGATGACGTGGATTTCACCGAGGCGATGGCCGCGGCGAGCGCCGAATACGACGCGGTGGCAACGAGCGGCGAGGATAATGCCTTACTCTACTACACGAGCGGCACGACCGGGCTGGCGAAGGGCGTCCTCCACAAACACCGCTGGGTCGCCGGTGTCGCGGCCACCCAGCGCTACGCGGTCGACCTGCAAGAGGACGACCTCTACTGGTCGACGGCCGATTTGGGCTGGCTCACCGGTCCCATCAACGCCCTCGGCGCGTGGTTCTGGGGGACGAGCCAGCTCGCCTACGAGGGGGAGTTCAGTCCTGAAGAGTGGGCCGACCTCCTCGACGAGTTTCCCGTCACAGTGTTGTTTTCGGTGCCGACGGCCTACCGGATGCTGCGGACCAACGAGACGGTCCTCACGGATGTGGACCTCGATTTGCGCCACGCGCTCTCCATCGGCGAGCCGCTGTCTGCGGGCGTCGTCGAGTGGGGCGAACAGGCATTGGGAGTCACGATTCTCGATACGTATGGGCAGACTGAAACCGGGAACATGGTCATCAACAACTACCCGACGATGGAACTCCGACCCGGAAGCATGGGCAAACCCCTGCCCGGTGTGGAGTCGGCCATCGTCGACCCCGCGACCGGCGAGACGCTCGGAGCCGGCGAGACGGGCGAGATCGCTCATCGTGGGGAGTTCCCGTGCTTTTTCGCCGAGTTCTGGGAGAACCCCGAAAAGACCGCCGACTGTTTCGTCGACGGTTCGGATGGCGAGTGGTATCTCTCGGGCGACCTCGCCCACCTCGATGAAGACGGGTACTTCTGGTTCGAGGGCCGCGCCGACGACGTCATCCTCTCCTCTGGCTACCGCATCGGTCCCTTCGAGGTCGAAAGCTCGCTGGGCGAACATCCAGCAGTCGCCGAGGCCGCCGTCGTCCCGAAACCCGACGAGGAGCGGGGCAACATCGTCAAAGCCTACGTCGTGCTCACCGAGGAGGGAAGTGGTTCAGAAGACCTCGCCGAGGAACTGAAAACCCACGTTCGCGAGGAGCTGTCGGCCCACGAGTACCCCCGCGAGGTGGAGTTCGTCGAGGACCTGCCGAAGACGGTAACCGGGAAGATTCGACGGACGGAGCTACGCGACAGGACCGCGGACCCGACCGCGTAAGCACTATCAGCGGACGAGATACGGCTGGTCGTCGGGCATGAACCGCCCGAGGTCGGCCTCGCGGCGGTAGTCGGTGGCGAGCAGCGTTTCGAGGGACTCCGTCAGCCGTGCGGCTGAGCCGTCCTCCCAGTCGGCAGGGTCCGCTATCGGGACGACGAGCCAGCCACTGCCGCGCAGTTCGCCCGCGTGAAGGGTTTCCATGTCGAGCGGTCGCTGTGGAGTGCGAGCGGTGTAGGTTCGGAGGATGTGGTCGGTCGCGCGCTCGCCGACCGGGAGAAGGACGTGCGCGCCGATGGCCCGGAGTTCGGCGTCGAAAAACCGCTCGCAATCGGCGTAGGACTCCGGCGTCGGGTCGTCGGCACAGAGATGGAGATAGGACAGAAACAGCTCGCCGAGGACGGGGGCGTCGGCATCGGGGTCGTCGACCAACCCCACGTCGGCGAGGACGGCGAGCAGGCGACGGCCGGCGGCGTTCGTGAACGGGACGCCCGTATCGAGACCACCGTGGACAGCGGGGTGGTCGCCGATGAGGTGAAACGCTGCGTTCGCATCGCCGTACCCGGGAACGAACTCCTCGCAGGGCGGACGCATCCCGAAGGGGTTGCTCGTGCGGTCGGTGACGTTTTGCACGGCGGGCGTCCGGCCGCTGCGGACAAATGTGTGCCGGGTTTCGACCACGGGGGTCAGTAGACGACGTACGACAGCAGATAGACGACGATGCCGAGCGCGAACGAGACCATCCACAGCGAGGCGGCGACGCGGCCGACCCGTGGGTGGTTCGTTGTCGAGAGCGCCTCGGCGGGACGGGTGAGCGCGAGCAGGAGGACGTAGTACAGCAACGGAATACAGACGATGGCGAGCGAGACATGGATGGCGAGCACCGGAAGGTAGACGAACTGATACACTGTTTCGGGGCCCGGAAACGGTGCCGGCCCGAGCAGCGAGACGCGATAGAGATAGAGCACGAGAAAGGTGACGAACAGCGCGAGCGAGACGCCCATCAGCGCACGATGGCGGGCGACTGCGCCGCGCCTGATGGCTCGCCAGCCCGTGGCGATGGTGACGATGGCAAGCGCGCTGACGAGGACGTTGACGAAGGGAATGGCCTCAAGCACCGCCGTCGGTGCTCGGGGAAGCGTTCCCTCGAACGCGCCGAGGACGGCCCCGAAGACGAGCGCGAGCGACACCACCGAGAGCAGTCCCGCAAGCGCCGGCACGTGATTACGTGCACGAAACTCCATATCCGAGATGGGTGTCTCGACGGTTTGTAGCTATCCATTCTCCACGAAGTCATCGAATCGAGTCTGACCGGCCGTCGAGGTCGCCGTGGCATCCGTCGTATCGGTTCGCTCGACGCCGCCATCGGCCCGCCCGCCGCCGCGCGATTCGAAGCCGTCGAGGCTGGCCTGTTCGCCCGATTCGAAGGCGAGGTTCGACACCCTGACGCCGACCTTTCTGACGGTCGCATCGTCGAACTCTTCGAGGAGGTCGAGCGCCACGTCCGAAACGAGGTCGGCGTCGGCCACCGGCCCGGGCAGCGAGCGCGCACGGGTGTTGACATCGAACGGCGGCGTGACGACCTTGATTCCGATGGTGCGATAGAGTGCGCTCTTGCGGTCGGCACGCTCGGCGACGGCGGCCGCGAGCGCCGTGACGCGTTCGCGGAGTGTGGCCATCTCGTCGGTGGCATCGGTGAACGCCGACTCGCGTGAGAGGCTCTTCGGGCGGCCGACGGGCGTCACGGGTCTCGAATCCTCACCACGGGCGAACGAACGGATTTCGCGGCCGCGCTCGCCAAAGCGCTCGTCGAGCCTGCCGGGCGAAGCCGCGGCGAGGTCGCCCGCCGTCTCGATGCCCATCTCGCGGCATTCGCGGGCGGTGACGGGACCGACGCCGTGCACAGTATCGATGTCGAGCGGCGCGAAGAACTCGGCCACCGCGCCGGGTTCCACAGTAGTAAGTCCGTCGGGTTTGTCGCGGTCGGCGGCGACCTTCGCGGCGCTCATGTTGGGGGCGACACCGATACTCGCGACGACGCCCACCTCGTCGTGGATGCGCTCTTTGATGTGGCGGGCGTAGCCCTCGGCGAGCGTCCGGCCGTCGACGCGCTCCCACGACGTCCGTTCGGTGACGTCGAGCGCCGCCTCGTCGATGCTCACCTCGCGAACGACGTCGGCGCAGTCGTGAAGGATTTCCCGCACTTCCTCGCCGACCGTCTCGTAGTAGTCGAGGTCCACAGGAATGTAGTGGCCGGCCGTCTCGTTCGGGCTCGCGTCCTCGATACGGGGGAGTCGGTCAAGTGCCGTCGAGATGGCCTGCGCGCTCTCGACACCCTCGGCGCGGGCCTCGTAGCTCGCGGTGGCGACCGCGCCGTGGGTCTCACCGGCCTCGTAGCCCATCCCGACGACGACCGGTTCGCCCCGGAGGGCGGGCTCGCGGCGGCGCTCGCAGGCGGCGTAGAAACAATCCATATCCACGTGGAACACGATGGGGGTATCGCCCTCGTCGATACCAGGCAGGCGTTGCCCGCCGCGTTCGACCATACCGAAACGACGTGTGGCACACCAATGAGCGTTGGCAAACGGCGGTGGGTTGTACCCGCGACCAGTTGGTTCGACACAAAGTTTATTACACATACTGTAAAATGGTGGCATGCGTCAGACAGCATGACGACGATCAGACATCCCCTCCGGCGGCTCCGGTCTGCGCTCGCACTCAGTTACACGCCGGAAGAGAGCAACACGAGCTATATCGACGAATCGTAATCCCTAGTCGGGTTCTCAGTATCGTCACGTAGAAACGGAAACCAATCCTTCGGCCTTGGCTTGCCACGTAGCGCCGCAGAGTATGGGGTCGGAGGGATTTGAACCCCCGATCGACTGATATCTCCGGTCGCGCCTCGGTCCTCCAGAGGGTCGTCACGGCGGGCGATGATCAGTCGGCCGCTCTGTATATCAGTCTGGAGTCTCGTCCCGGGCGCGGTGCCTCTGGAGTCAGTCGCCATACCTGGCTTGGCCACGACCCCGTAGGGAAGCATAGAACGAAACCACCGAAAACGATTTCGGTTGCTACCCGCGGTCGGTCGCGCTCCACTCACAGTCTTGGCATTTCTGACCGGTGACGAACTCGGTAATCGACGGCATGTAGCCGACTTCGAGCACGCTTCCCCCGCAGTCGGGACAGTCCCGCTCGGCGTCGGTGATGGGTTCGGCGTCCATCACGTCCTCGCCCTCGATGAGTTCGGCGAGCGTTTCCGGCGTGACCATCCGTCCCTCGACGACGCGGTTGTCGGCCATGCGCGGCGTTCGGGACGGTGGCCCTAAACCCTTACAGCCACGGCGCGCGGTCGGGACCGATGTCGGTCTCGTCGTCGGCCATCGCGGTTCCCGACGGCTCCGCGGATGGGTCCTCGTCCAGCTCTTCGTCGTCGGCCTCACCGGGGTCGAACGCGAGCAGCGTCGTGACCGCGAGCACCGCCAGCGCGAGCGGCGCGTCGTCGGGGACGACCCCGAGCACAGAGAGTCCGAGCACACCCAGTGCGACCGCGCTGCCGAAGCGAAAGCGGTCGATGTCCACAGTATTATGGAGCCACGGGCTGGTGACGGCGACCGCGAGCGCGAAGGCTACGCCCGTGCCGGCGGCCGCCACGCCACGCAGGACGAGAGTGATGTCGGGAACCAGCACGAGCTGTGCGTTCGCGGGGTCGAGACTCGCGACCATCCCCAGCCCGACGATGACCGCCGGGCGCGGGAGATACTCGCCGACGCGCGCGCTCGCGGTCTTGGCCGCAACCGCGAGGATGACCAGCGCGGCGAACCGTTCGAACACCGCGAGGTCGAGCAGGCTCTCGATGGTCGGTGCCAGCGCAGCCTCGACGCTGGCGAGTGCGAGAACGACCACGCCGACCGCGAGCGTCGTCTCGACGCGCTCACGGCGGCTACCGCTCATCTCGGCGAGGATGACTGCGACAGTCGCACTGCCACCGAACACGAGCAGTCCGACTTCGAGGATGCCCGCGGGGTCGTCGAGTGCGCCGGCGAGCACCATCGCCGGAAAGATGCCGTCGACGAGGGGCAGCGCCATCACGGTCGCCAGCAGGCGGGCCGCGCCGCCGACGCGCTGTTCGAGGCGGAGCGCGACCGGGTGTTGGGAGTGACTCACGGCGAAGCGTGGCTCTCTCCCGGAGCCGACGGGTGGTGTGAGTCACGGTTCGCGGGGGAGCGCCAGCCGTTCGTGACTCGCGTCGCCAGTGTAAGTTTGCACGCCGCTGTAAAAACAGTGGAGACCACGAAGTCGAGGGTCGTCCGAACGGCGGTGCGTGCGGTTGGCGGACTGGCGACGTCCATACACGGTCAACTACTGACACGATGATAAACGTTCTGTGAGACGCGACCACACGAACCCCACGAACGATAGACACAGTATCGACGTTCTCGGAACGTTTTTGCTTCGCGCTCTCACACCGATTACATGGCGACCAATCGTTCGGAGCCGTTTTCCGAGAAACTCCGCGTACCCGAAGCGCTCACGTTCGACGATGTGCTTCTCCGGCCGAAAGAGAGCCACGTCGAACCCGACGACGCCGACACCGCGACGCAGGTCTCGACGTCGGTCGAACTCTCCATCCCCGTGCTGTCGGCAGCGATGGACACCGTCACCGAGAGCGAACTGGCCACCGAGATGGCCAGACGGGGTGGTCTCGGCGTGCTTCACCAGAACATGGATATCGAGGAGACTGTCGAAGAGGTCGAGCGCGTCAAGCGCGCCGACGAACTCATCATCCGCGAGGTCGTGACCGCGGGCCCCGACCAGACGGTGCGCGAGGTCGATGCGATGATGGACGACGAGGGCGTCAGCGGCGCACCCGTTGTGAGCGACGACGGCGAGGTACTGGGCATCATCTCCGCGACCGACGTCCGACCCTATCTGGAGGTCGGCGACCGCGACGAGGTGCGCGAAGCGATGACCGACGAGGTCATCACTGTACCCGAGGACGTGAGCGCGCGCGAGGCGCTCGAACTCATGTACGAGCACAAGATCGAGCGCGTGCCGGTCGTCGACGACGGCAACCACCTCACGGGGTTGGTGACGATGCAAGGCATCCTCCAGCGCCGCGAGTACGACTCGGCCGCCCGCGACGAGGCAGGGCGGCTGCGTGTCGGCGTCGCCATCGGCCCGTTCGAAAGCGAGCGCGCCACGGCGGTCGACGAGGCGGGCGCGGACGTGCTGTTCATCGACTGCGCGCACGCCCACAACCGCAACGTCATCGAGAGCGCGCGCGACATCGCCGACTCGGTGACTGCTGACGTGGTGGTCGGCAACGTCGGGACGAGGGAGGCCGCCGAGGCGCTCGTCGACTTCGCCGACGGCATCAAGGTCGGCATCGGTCCCGGTTCCATCTGTACGACGCGAGTCGTCACGGGCGCGGGAATGCCACAAATCACCGCCGTCGCGCAGGTCGCGGACGTCGCCAGCCAGCACGATATTCCGGTGATTGCCGACGGCGGGATTCGTTACTCGGGCGACGCCATCAAGGCCATCGCGGCGGGTGCGGATGCGGTCATGCTCGGGTCGTACTTCGCGGGGACCGACGAAGCCCCCGGCAGGGTCGTGACGATGAACGGCAAGCGCTACAAGCAGTACCGGGGGATGGGCAGCGTCGGCGCGATGCAATCGGGCGGCGGCGAGCGCTATCTCAAGGAGACCGACGAGGACGAGGACTTCGTGCCCGAAGGGGTGGAGGCCGCGACGCCGTACAAGGGCAGCGTCGAGAGCGAACTCTTCCAGCTCGTGGGCGGGATGAAAAGCGGGATGGGCTACGTCGGAGCCGAAACCGTCCCCGAGTTCAAGCGCCGCGCGGAGTTCGTCCGGGTCTCTCCGGCGGGCCAGACCGAGGGCCACGCCCACGACGTGGTAATTACCGACGAAGCGCCGAATTACAGTCCCGACTGACATATAGGAAGAGCAGCCACTATTGGCGTGAGATGACCCTTGTGAGAGTAGTTCAAAACACATGAATATCGGCTCAACAAGCCCGTGAATTTCTATTTGAGCAAATGAAAATCACAAGTTAGGTCAGAAGATGATTCGTCTCGCGGCCATCGCTGCTACCACAAAGAACTGCCTATTCTTTTTGTCCAATGATTTATCGAAGAAGCATTATTCTCGACATCGGTGGCTTGTTTCTGCTGATTTCACTTTCACTCCGGTCAAGTAGCTTTTAAGTCCTCCCGGAACGTCAGTAATCAGTAAGGTCACATCGAAAACAACATGACCACAACTGAAACGTACAAATTTGGCCGGTTAACTCTCGACCAGAGTGACCTTCCGACCCCCACAGAAGTTTACGACGGTATCGACAGCCGTTTTACAATTAGAGAGGAGGAGTACGACGAAGCACGGGACGAAACTCGTGTGTTTAAGGAGAAAGGACGCGATCCCAATCTCGGAGATGACCACGAGGACTACGCCTTCTGCCATTTCACCTATGTAGCAGACACTCCTGACAGCATCCTCATCCGAAATGAGGACGATGAGGAGGAAGAAAGTGACCGACGTAAGTTGGAAACCTCTCGCATCCTGTATTTTGAAAACGGACAATTTGCGTTTGAATCTCGACAGGATCTACTCGACCTGTGGACGCCTCAATTCATCGGAAAAATAACCGACACCGAACTTGATGGGGATGACTGGCGGTTTGAGCCGCTCTCCCAGGAGATAATGTCGTCGTTCTACCAAGACCGTCCAATCATCTCGATTCTCAAAGTCGAGCAGCCGGAGGACGAAAATGAAGTAACCGGGGACTCTACTCTGGCCAACGCCGTCGCAGATCTTGCGGGCAGAGTCGCATCACAGCGATTTAGTGTTGGGAATAGAAGTGGAAACAACCTCAAAGGTGCTACCATCATCGACCAGTCAGCCGAGAATCTCGATATACTCGAAGTCTCGGGCAAGTATGAAAACAGTCACACAACGAATCTGAAGGCTACTGGGCCGGTCACTATCTCATGGAACGAAAGCGACTGGTCGGACAGTACTGCCACCGAGCAGAGGGCTGAACTGATACAGGGTAAGCTCTCACCCTTCCTTGGGCAACTAAACGACTAAGAAAGGGCGGCACAGCTCATTCGAAGTTCTTCCGAGTGATAGCGCTAGGGGATTTGAACCAGCATACGGCGCGCCACGCGCCGTTTCACTTCTCGTGAACGAACGAAGCGAGTGAGCGAGAAGGAAGTTTTATACTAAATTTTGCGAGGAGTGGTGCACGAGCGCAGCGAGGGAATCCCGACGAAGTAAAATTTAGCGGGCCGGGAGGGATTTGAACCCCCGACTGTCTGATTAAGAGTCAGATGCTCTGCCTAACTGAGCTACCGGCCCTGACGATTCGGAGTTACCCGGCCCCAGTCAAATACGTTTTCCTTCGCCAGAGGCGAGCGTGGCGGTGCTGTGCGGTTGCGGAGCGGTGCGGTGGCGTCCGCGCGAACGAAGCGAGGTTCGACCGTAGGGAGAACCTCGGAGGCGAACGGCGAACGAAATGAGCCGTGAGCAGTGAGCGCGGTTCACCGCTCGCGCGGTTTGCGAGCGGGAGTTTTTGGTCCAGATTTTTCAAGGAGTGGTTCGCGCGGAGCGCGAACCCGACGCAGAAAAAGGTGGGTCGTAATGCTTTTGATTACCCACGGTTATCGCCGGACATGGAGCTGCCGACGCCGGAGGACTTACGCGAGCACCGCAATCGCGTCGGACTCACCCAGAGCGCGCTCGCCGACCGCGCCGAGGTCTCCCAGCCGCTCATCGCGCGCATCGAGAGCGGTGACGTCGACCCGCGACTCTCGACGCTCAGGCGAATCGTCACCGCTCTGGACGCCGCCGAGGGCGGGATTCGGCGGGCGCGCGATCTGATGCATACCTCCGTGATCGCCATCGCGCCCGACGACAGCGTTCGTGAGGCCATCGACCGGATGGGAGAGGCGGGCTACTCGCAGCTGCCGGTGGTCCACGACGGCTATCCCGTGGGCATCATTTCGAATGGCGACGTCCGGCGTGCCTCCTCCGAAAACGCCGCCGAACTCCCCGTCGCGGACGTGATGCGCGAGTCGATTACGACCGTGGCTCCGGCAGCCACGCTCGATACGGTCGATACACATCTCGACCATCACGACGCCGTCATCGTCGTCGAGAGCGGACAGATGCTCGGCATCATCACCGAAGCCGACATCGCCGCCCACTTGTCCTGATTTCCCACTCGCTCCGCGCCTCAATCGAGTTCCAGTCCGTCGGCGGCGACGCCCGTACCCTCCGTAACCTCGCCGACCACCGTTCCGTCCGTGGTCCCGGCGAGCGCGTCGGCGTCCTCGGGGTCGAGCGCCGCGACGAACCCCATTCCCATGTTGAAGGTTCGATACAACTCCTCGTCGACCACCTCTCCTCGTTCGGCGACGAACTCGAAGACCGGCGGGACGGGGAGCGGGTCCGTAATCTCGTAGCGATGAGGTCCCATCCGCGGGAGGTTCGTCCAGCCGCCCCCGGTGACATGGGCCGCGGCGTGCGTGTCGTGGTCGTGCAACGGGAGGTCGGTGTAGATGCGCGTCGGCTCCAGCAGGACCTCGCCGACCGCCCTCTCGGAGTCGGGAAACGAGTCGGTGTAGCTCCCGGCGCGGGTCGTGGCCTCGCGCGCGAGCGTCAGTCCGTTGGAGTGGATTCCCGACGACGGAAAACCGACGAGTGCGTCGCCGACCTCCGCCTCGCCGAAGAGGTCCGCTTCATCTGCCAGCCCGGCACACGTTCCGGCGATATCGAGACTGCGAATCACCTCGGGCATGACTGCCGTCTCGCCGCCGACCAGCGCGACGCCGGCGCGCTCGGCACCGGTTGCGAGCCCCTCGCCGAGTTCGGCGGCCGTGTCTTCATCGGGTTCGTCGACCGCGAGGTAATCGACGAACGCCACCGGCTCGACGCCGGCAGCCACGAGGTCGTTCGCGTTCATGGCGATGCAGTCGATGCCCACAGTGGTGTAATCGTCAATCGCCTCGGCGACGAGCAGTTTGGTGCCGACGCCGTCGGTCGCGAGCGCGAGGTACTGCCCGCCGATGTCGACCAGTCCAGCATAATCGCCCTCGCCTTCCCCGGCCGCGCCAACGAGCGCCGCGGTGGCGGCCTCGCTCGCGTCGATATCGACGCCCGCCCCGGCGTAGGTGAGTCCCTGGTCCGCGTCGTCGGTCATGGCGAAAGCGCCGTCGGAGGCGGACAAAAGCCCGTCGGTGACCCAGTGAGGGTTTCGCCGGTTCAGAGGCCGAACCCGAACGTCAGGAAGACCGCGACCGCCGAACCGGCGCTCACGACGAAGGCGATGGCGAAGACGACGACGCTCCAAGAAAGGACTGTACGGCCGTCGAGCGGGCCGAACGGGAGCATGTTGAAGCCAGCGAGTAGGAGATTGATGCCGACACCGAACGCGCCGACCGTGCCGACGAATCCACTGCCGAAGAGCGCGAGCGCCGCGAACCCGAGGGCGAGAACGAGGTTCATCACCGGGCCGGCGAGTGCGATGAGACCGTTCTGGCGCTCGGTGATGCGTCCGCGGTGATAGACTGCGCCGGGTGCGGCAAAGAGGAAGCCGGCGAAGGCGCTCGCCACCGCGAGGAACAGCATGCCGTAGTCGGCACGGAAGTGTGCGACCTGCCCGAAGCGCTGGGCGACGAGTTTGTGCGCGAGTTCGTGAAGGAGAAACCCGATGCCGGCGGTGAGCATGCTGAGCGCGAACGAGCGGAACACGGGCGGCGACAGCAGCAGGTCGACATCGCCGGCGAGGAGCACTTCCCGAAGCGGGGGCGTGAAAAACAGCGCGAACGCCACCCCGAGGGCAACCCACGCGATTGTGAGGTCGACGAGTTCCCGGCGGGCGAATTTCACGTGAGCGTCCTCCAGATGAGGTCGGCGCTGTTCTCGGCACCCTGTATCATCAACTCGACGACCCCATCGACGCCGCCGACGCCGGCCGCGAGCACCGGGAGCACGACGGCGGCGAACAGGAAGCTCGCCACAATGGAGCCGACGTTGGTGAGTGCAACGACGGCGATGAGCCGAAAGAGGGCCACCTCCTTGAGGCGTGCCCAGAGTTCCTCAAGCGGGGTTTCCTCGTCGCTCAGGATTTCGTTCAAGGTGTTGATGTCGCCAATATTGACATCGAGGTAGCGGAGTTCGACGTAACCGGCGAACCAGCCCGGCGCGAGCAGCGGGTTCACGCTGGTGAGCCACGCGACCGCGCCGCCGACGAGCGCGCTCGTCCAGTGTGCGCCGCCGAGTTTGGCGAGCACGGTGGCGAAGATTCCGTTGATGAGAAACCACGCGCCGAACAGCCTGAGAAGGAAGCCGTTGCGCGCGCCGGCCATCGCCAGCAAGAGGAAAAAGGCCAGAAAGCCGAGCGTGAACAGGTAGCCGACGAGTTTGTACGGCGAAAAGCGCCGGCCGCTCTCGTGGCCGACCAGCGATGCCATCGGCGGGAGCGTTTCGGGATGGCTGAGATAGCGCTCGATACCCTCTCTGTGGCCTGCGCCGACGACCGCGACGACCCGATGGCCTTGCTCGCGGAGTGCCACTAACCGATGGGCGATGAAGGCGTCGCGCTCGTCGATGAGCGCCTCCGCACCGCCCGGCGAGAACTGCCGGAACTCTTCGAGCATGGTACTCACCACGTCGGTGTCGGTCATGTCCTCGATGTCGAATTCTTCGACGTCGTCCTCGTCGGGTGCACTCCAGACGAACGCCGTCGTGAGAATCGCCCCGACAGCGAGACCCAGACCGGTTGCGACCAACAGGTAATCGAGCGCCGAGAAAACGAGTCCCGGTATCGTGAGGCTCGCCGGCAGCACGAGTGGGCCGAAGAACGCCTCCAGCGGGAAACCGAGGAAGGCACCGGTCGCAAGACCGATGCCCAACCCGACCGCGAGCGGCGAGGCGAAAGCCAATGGGAGACTCAGCAGCATTCGAAGTTTCTCGCCGCCGGTCATCCGCGCCCAGAACCGCTGGACGGTCATCTGGATGTCGCGGTCGACGAGCGCCACGTCCAAACTGTGCTCCTCGGCGGTCTCGACGGCGGCGAGCATGTCCGCGCCGGGCGTGATGTCGAACTCGTCGCCGAGGCGGGTCTGCACGTAGGAGAGCATCCAGTAGGCGAGAAACTGGAAGACCGTGTTGCCGCGTAGGAGGTCACTGGCTTCCAAATCGTCGGGCTGTTCGCCCTTGAGTTGGCGAAAGCGGCCCTCGTCGAGTTCGACCGCCACCACATCCGGGCGCTCGTCGGCGATGGTGCGCTCGACCTCGCCGACGCTCTCGGGGGAGACGTGGGCCGTCCCGACGACGCGGACCTCGCCCTCGTCCGCCGTCGCCGTCGAATCGCTCATTGGGTGGTGGATGGACCGGCCTTTCTTACCCCTGTCGGGATGGCCCTCGCGTCGCTATCCCCGTTCGTCGGTGTGGTCGAGCGCCACCGCGCGCAATCGCTCACCTTCCTCGGAATCGACGGTGAGGTCGGGAACGGCTATCGGGTTCCCGTCCTCGTCGATGGCGACATAGACGAAGTACGATTCGGTGGTCGTCTCGCGCTCGCCGCTGGTGAGGTCCTCGCGGGAGGTCTGGAGGCGCACGTGGACGCTCGTTCGGCCGGCCCGATAGACGTAGGATTCGATGAGCGCGACGTCACCGACCCGGATGGGACGCTCGAAGTCCACTCGATTGATGCGTGCGGTGACACAGGCGTTGCCCGCAAACCGCATCGCGCTCATCGCGCCGATCTCGTCCATCCACTTCATCACGTTGCCGCCGTGGACGCTCTGGAGGTTGTTCGCGTGATGGGGCTGGACCATCTCCCGATTTTCGATGTACGTCGAAAGCAGGTTTGTCATACCGCCTCTTCGAGCGCGCTCGAATGAGTCTACTGCATTCGACCGGTTTTCACGAACCGTCGTCGGTCAGGTGTTCGTCGGCGAACGACGAGAGCGAGTCCCAGCCGGTCTTCTCGCCGATGGATTCGAGCGCCTCGCCGAGCGTCTCTTCGGGGTCGAGTTCCCGTTCGGTCTCTTCCCGTGGCACGATTCGTTCGTTCTCCCTGTCGAGGTTGCCCTCGTACAGCCTGTTCGTCGACGGTTCGTACAGCATCGGCGTGTCACCCCGTGCGAGACCGAGGTACTCCGTCTTCCGGTCGTTCGCCACCGTCCATCCCTCGTAGTTCGGTACGGGGCTATCGTTCACGTCTTGTGACATACCAGCGAATAGTTCCTCGTGAAGCCACTTGAGGGGTAGGCCTGCAGATGTCGGGTGGGGTTCGATGAGATGGATGGCGTCGATTCGTGACGTTCAGTACGGCCACTCGCCGGTGAGTTGCATCCCTGCGGCCTCGCCTTCGGCTTCGAGCGCGGCCGCGATGTCCTCGGGGTCCTTATGAGAGACCGCGAACCCGTCGTCGGCGAGTTCGACGGCGAGCTCGGTCAGGAGAATCGCCTGCTCGCGGAAGGTGCGCGCGTCGAGCTTGTCGAGCGTGTCGGCGTGGGTGTGACCCCAGCCGCGGTCCGGTCCCGTGTCGCTCGTGACGTGATAGCTCGGCACGCCCCAGCGGACGAACGGCCAGTGGTCGCTGTGCGGTCCCTGTTTCGGCACCGTCGTGATGGGGTGGTCGAATCGGTCGGCGACCCGCTCGGCGACCGTCTCCAGTTCGTCGAAGTCATGCGTCAAAAGCGAGAGCGTCCGTCCGGCGACGACGCCGTCGTTGTTGAGAACGGCTTTTACCGTCCCGAGGTCGGTCTCCTCGGCGAGATACTCCGAACCACAGAGACCGACCTCCTCGGCCCCGAAAACGACGAACTCCACAGTCGTATCGAGTTCGTCTTCCCGACTGTGGAGCGTGCGGGCGAGTTCGACCACCATCGCCGTGCCAGCGCCGTTGTCCATCGCACCCTCGGCGATGTCGTGGGCGTCGACGTGGCTCGTCACGAGCAGGCGTTTTTGACTATCGGGCCCGACTTCGGCGTGGACGTTCCGACTCGTCGCGTCGTGGATGTCAGCCTCGACGGCGACGCTCACCGTCTCGCCGCCGTACCGCCGGCCCAGCCGCATGCCGACCTCCTTCGAGACGCCGACGGCCGGAATTTCACCGATTGGGCCGTCCGTACCGCCCACGCTTCCCGTGGGCGGGAGCTGGCCGGGAACGTGATTGCGGAAGACGAACGCGGCCGCCCCGCCCGCGACCGCGCGATGATACTTCTCGCTGCGGTGGACGAAGCGGTCGTGGTGGTCGGGCACATCGCTTGCGACCAGTACGACGTTTCCGTCGATGTCGTGCTCCTCGAAGTCCGCCGGCAGGCCGTAGCCGAGGTCGACGAACTCGCCGGTCACCTCGGCGCTCGGACTCCGCGGGAGCGCGATGCAGGCGTTGTCGGCGTCGCCCGTGCGGATGGTGCTTTCGCCGCGCATCCAGCCCTGAATCTCGAATTCTTCCAGTCGCGCATCGCGTGCGCCCACCTCGGCGAGCGCATCGCGAGTGGCTTCGGCGGCACGGCGCTCGCCCTCGCTGCCGGCCATCCGGTTGCCGATGTCGACGAGCGCTTCGAGGTGGTTCCAGCCCGTGTCGCTCGTGAACGTCTCGCCGATCCAGTCGTGCATGCGATAGCTGCCGGCGAGCGCGTGCTAAGCGTTTCCCTTCGATTGGCAAACGAGCATTTTTAGCCCGTCGCCGACGCCTTCGGCGTATGCGCGACGTGCTCGCGGCGTGGCGGCCGGTCATCGACGAGGAAATCGAACGGTTGCTACCGCGCGAGATCGGTGTCGAGTACGCGACCTCCTTCTTCGGTTCGCCGACCTACGAGTACGACGCGACGGCCGTCCAGCATGCCCTCTCCGAACCCGTCTGGGACCTGCTCGACCGCGGTGGCAAGCGCTGGCGGGCGGTCGTCTGCTGTCTGCTCATAGAGGGGTTCGGTGTCGACCCGCATGAGTATCTCCCCTACGCCTGCATTCCGGAAATACTGCACAATGGAACCATCATCGTCGACGATGTCGAGGACGGCGCAACCATGCGCCGCGGCGAGTCGGCACTGCATCACGAGTTCGGGACGGATACCGCGCTCAACGCGGGCAACGCGATGTACTTCTTCCCGCTCAAGATCATCGCCCGCAACCCCGGCGACCTCGCGCCCGAGACGCGTCTCGAAATCTACGAGATGCTCATGCACGAGCTGAATCGGACGCATCTCGGGCAAGGGATGGACATCCACTGGCACAACCAGCAGGCAATCGGGATGAGCGAAGCGCAGTATCTCGAAATGTGCGCCTGCAAGACGGGCTGTCTCGGACGCATCGTCGCCCGACTCGCCGCGATTCTCACCGACCGACCTGACGACGTCGAGCACCACGCCGCACGGTATGCCGAACTGATGTCCATCGCCTTCCAGATCGGTGACGACATTCTGGATGTCGAGACCGCCACCGAGGAAGGCGGTGCGTTCGGCAAGGGCATCGGCAACGACGTGCGCGAGGGCAAGAAGACCCTGATGGCGATTCACGCCGCCGGCGAGGCCACGCCCGAGCGCGCCGCCCGGTTGGAGGAACTGCTCTGGACCGACGAGAACAGCGAAGAGGACATCGCCGAGGTCATCAGTATTTTCGAGGAGACCGGCAGCGTCGCCTACGCCCGCGAGTGCGCCCTCGACATCGCTGCCGAAGCGCGCGAGCATCTCGCCGAACTCGACCTCGCCGACGAACCCGCCGAGCATCTCGCGGAGTTCACCCGCTTCGTCGTCGAGCGCGACGTCTGAGGCGGCTGTGGTGTGGGAGCGGTTGCGGTGCGGTCGCTGTTCCTGGCGGATGAAGGCGGGCGAGCGAAGCGAGTGAGGGCTTCGGCGGTTGCTGTGCGGTAGTCAAGTGGACCCACACCGTGAACGAGCGAAGCGAGTGAGCGGCCGAGGAACCCCCGAGCGCAGCGAGGGGTGACGTGGGCTTTTTCCCCACGTTTTTGCAAGCGAGGGAGCGAGCGCTAGCAAGCGACTGGGCGTAGCAAAAAGTGGGAGTGCGTGGGACCGGATTTGAACCGGCGGACCTCTACAGGACAGCGCCCTCAACGCTGCGCCGTTGGCCTAGCTTGGCTACCCACGCGCGAGAGTGAGTATCGCCCGGTCCATTAAAAGCGCTTTCATCCCGGCGCTCCGTGGCGGTGCGTTACACAGCAGTGGCGAGCCACGGCCTAGGTATAAGATAGGTGCGGACCTGCCGGCGGTATGGCCGAACCGAACGACGCCGCAACCGAGCGATACCGGCTGCGCCCGGAGACGGTCGTGACCGACCGGGGCGAGGGTCCTGCTGTCGTGTTCGCCCACGGAACACTGATGGACCGAACGATGTTCGACTCACAGGTCAGGGCGCTCAGCGAGGAGTACCGAACGGTGGCCTACGACCTCCGGGCACGCACCGACCAGTACGCGACCGAGTACGACCTCTACGACCTCGCCGACGATGCCGATGCGCTCACGGATGCCCTCGGCACCGACTCGTTCGTGCTCTGTGGGATGTCGATGGGCGGATTCATGGCGCTGCGCTTCGCCGAGCGCTATCCCGACCAGTTGGAAGGGGTGGTTCTCATCGACGCCATCGCCGAGCCACACACCGATGCCGAGCGCGAACAGTACCGCGAGATGGCCGAACAAGCCCGAGAGGACGGCACATTCGCCGATTTCATGGTCGATGTCGCCAAAAACCAGCTGTTCGGCGCGACCACCCTCGAAGAGAACCCCGACCTCGTCGAGCAGTGGGTCGAGCGCTGGCGGACCTACCCGACCGAGGGATTTTATCAAGACTCAGCTTTGCACGTTCAGAGATACCACCCTTTTGAACCGTCTGAGCCGTCCGAGTGAAGGAAGAGATGCTCTATT
>NZ_JBNTJU010000011.1:0-99733 GCF_051195015.1 Halococcus sp. AFM35 | reverse complement strand
GCGGGCCAGCCCTTCGGCGGCTACAAACAGTCAGGTATCGGCCGCGAGCAGGCCGAGGAGACCCTCGACCACTACTCCCAGACCAAGACTATCAACATGAATCTCTGAGGGCGTCGCAGCTTATCGGGCTATCGGCCCGGAACGAGAGCGAGCCGTTCCACAGTTTTGCGGATTCAGTGATTCGTTCGAGTGAAACTGCCCATCTCCATCTCTGTAAACAGTATCGTTTTCAAGGAATGTTTACACCTCGCCATCGCCATATCGAGCGCGAACACGGTTTTGTGAGTGAAGCAACAGTCAATGAACGGCCGTTGCAGGAAATATAGCGTTGTTCTCTTCAGCCACCACGAAAGGCAAGTCTCTGATAACACACCCTTAGACTGTGTTGGAAATACCGACACACGCTAAGCTTGTGTTAGATAACGCATCTTGTTTACAATTGATGTAAACAGCAGTGGCCCGAGCCAGTGACTGCGGTATGGTCTGTCGTGGATCACATGCCAGTGGCTGGCGACGCCAACCACGACCGAAAATCAGAAGATGCCGTTACGGGCTGGAGTTGGTCTCGATTTCCAAATCCGAGAGCGGACGCCCGATACACGTCAGGGCGTACCCCTCCTCTTTCTCGCTGTCCGAGAGGAACATTCCCTCGATCTGTTCGATATCGCCCTCATCGACTAGCTTGCCACAGCAGACGCCGCAGACGCCCATCCGGCACTGATAGGGAAGGTCGAGACCCGCCTCCTCGCCCGCCTCCAAGATGGATTCGTCTTCGGAGACCTCAAGGGTAACATCCTCGTCAACGAACTCGACCTCGTGTGTCTCCGACATCGTTAGTCGAGCCGTCTTTCGTAGACGTGTTCGACCGGCACACACCCGTTCTCCCGATAGACTTCTTCAGCGGCTTCGTCTCCGTCCATGGCGGTGATGCGGAAGAAGTCGATCTCTCGCGGTGGTTCGGTGAGCCACTCGACGGCTTCGTCGAGGAGGGCGCTTGCGATGCCGTGTCCGCGGTGTTCCTCGACGACGTACAGACCGTGAATCTGTCCATGATTCTCCAGCCGAAAGAGGGGGTGGTTTCCCATCACGCGCGCTTCGAGCACGCCAACAGGTTCATCGTCGGCTTCAGCAACGATGACGGTACCATACTTCGAATCGAGCAGTTGGTTTTCGAAATACGAGACCCATCGCTCGTCGGCGCTGTCTTCGTGACTATAGCGCTCGTCGTACTCCGAGAGATGGGCAGTAAACCCGTGCCAGAGTTCGAGAAGCCGTTCGCCATCATCGCGGTTGGCCTGCCTTATATCGACGTCCATACCCTACGTTTGAGCACGATGATTTAAAGCTTGTTCCGATATCACGTTCGTCGTGACATCAAGACGTTCCAAGGGAGGGAGGTCGACGAAGGCCTCAGTCGGTATCCGTGTTCATGCAAACGGAGTAAAGCTTTTACCCACCGAACCGCAAGAACCGGGTGTGAGATCGAGCCATGGTTAGCGAAAAACAGTTCAAAGAGTCCCTTCAGGACGGCAAGATGATCGAGTCGGTCGACGAGATGACCGAGGGCTACAAGGATGCGCTCACGACGATACTCATCAGTTCCGGCGATACCGAGTACATGAGCGCGCCGGCGTACTACGAGCAGTCGATGCAGGCACCGAGCCTCAACGCGCGCACGTCCTGCGTCAGCGTCATTCAGGACGAGCTCGGCCACGGCCACATCGCCTACCGCCTGCTCGAAGACCTCGGCGTCAGCCGCGAGGAACTCATCTACGGGCGCGAACCCCACGAGTTCAGGAACACGTACGGGTTCGACCAACCCATCGAGAACTTCGCCGAACTCGTGACCGCCCACGGTCTCTGGGACCGCGCCGGTATCGTGCTGTTGGGAGACATCCACGAGAACACCTCGTATGCCCCGTGGAAGCGTGCACTGACGAAGGTGAGCAAGGAAGAGCAGTTCCACCTCCGCCACGGCAAGACGTGGATGAGCCGTCTGGCGAACAAAGGCGGGAAGACGAAACAGGCGATGCAGGAGGCGGTCGACTGGATGTTCCCCATCGGCGTCGAGTGGTTCGGGATGCCCGACGACCAGAAAGAACACGACGACCAGCTCGAATACCGTATCAAGGGCAAGAGCAACGACGAACTCCGGCAGGACTGGCTCTCGCGAACGGTACCGATGCTGGAGGAGATCGGTCTCGACGCCCCGGCTCACTACGACGAGGAGAGCGACGAGTACGTCCCCGAATACGATTGGCCCGTCGCGTTCGTCGAAGAGGACAAGGACTGGCGGTTCGACGACCCCATCTCTGGGTCCGACATGATCGACCGCTGGCGCAGCCGCGGTCCCGCCAACGAAAAGTACGTGAACATGCTCCAATCCGGTGAGGTGAACGTTCCCGCATGAGCACGACTCGATCCGTACTCGGCGACGGAACCCCGTTCGGTCCCGACGAGAACACCTCGGCGTCCGAACAACGCTACTGGAAACTCATCGACGAGATTCCGGACCCGCACATCCCGGTGAGCCTCGTCGAGATGGGGATGATCTACGACATCGAAGCGGACGGCGGCGATGTCACGGTGGAAATGACGTTCCCGTGCATGGGCTGTCCGGCCTACGACATGATTCAGGGCGACATCGAAGGGATGTTGACCGTCGAAGAGGACGTGGATACCGTCGAAATCGACATCGTCTGGGACCCGGTCTGGTCGAAGGAGATGCTCACCCCTGAGGTGCGCGAGAAGATGCGTGAGGCGGGTATCAGTCTATGAAATACGAGGTGTTCGCGCGGCTCAACGCGGGCGACGAGACCATCCACGTCGGGCGGGTCGAGGCCGACACGGACACGCTGGCGCGGTCGTTCGCCCGGACGGCCTACGACGAGGAGGACTGGGACTACATGGCCGTCGTGCGCCGCGAACACGTCCTCGAAGTCGAACAGGACCGAGTCGCTCCGTCGACGGGAGGCTCCTCGTGAGCGACGAGTGGTCCGATTCGACCGTGGAGTTCGTCCAAGCCATCACCGACACGAAACTCGTCCTCTCACACCGCTACGCCGAGTGGATGTTGAACGGCCCATCGCTAGAGGACGACATCGGCGGTGCGAGCGCGGCACAGGACGAGGTGGGTCACGTCCGCCAGTTGATTCGGCTCCTCGAAGGTCAGGGCCGCGAGAGCGACTGGCTCGAAGGCAATCGTGCCCCCGAGGAGTTCCGGAACGCCGCCTGCCTCGACGACACCAGCGAGTCGTGGGTCGAATTTCTGGGTTCGGCCGCCGCGGCCGACCGCGCGACGTGGTATCTGCTGGATTCGATCACCCACGAGGAGTTCGAGGGAATGGTCCAGAAGATCGGTGAGGACGAGTTCTTCCATCTGGAGTACCTCGACGCGCGATTGGAAACGCTCGCCGAGGAGAACCCCGAGGAGTTACAGGACGTGTTGGAGTCCACGATACCGGACGCGCTCGCGTTCATCGGCCCGGCGGACCACGACGAGGAGACGGACCCGCTCGTCGAATCGGGATTCACCGACCGTTCGGCCGCCGACCTCCGCGAGGCGTTCCTCTCGTACTTCGACGAGCGCCTTGATCCGACGGCGGTGTCGCTCGATGGAATCGACCGGGACGCGCCAGCAGCCGAAGAATGGGACGCAACACGACGGCGCGTCGGGAGCGGTGCCATCTCCCAGTCGGTGGTCGATTCGCTCACGGGCGTGGAAAACGAGATGTTCAGGATCCAATGAGTGCCATGACCGAAGAACGGAACGACACGCCACAGCCGGCCTGTCCGTTCTGTGAATCGACCGACGTCACCAGAGAGTCGGCGTTCGGATCAGAAATCTCGAAGAGCAAGTACTACTGTCACAACTGTCGGACGGTGTTCGAGCGGCTGAAATACGACGGCAAACGCCCCGGCACCGGGCGCTAATTCGGGTTTTCGACTCTCTTGGGCTTCGGTAGCGGCGGTTCCTTATCCTGAGACCGCAAATCATGGTACAAATGAGAACCGCAGGCCACACCCTCCCCAGCCGATTCCTTCGCGTCGTTCGCTTCGCTCACTCCGCTCAGTCATCCCTCGCGCGAGTCGCACGCTCCGCGTGCTCCCGCGCGCCACCGCCTTGTGAACGAATTTCGGATTGATAGTAGCGACAACTGTTCTCCGTTGCAGTACCGAGTGGCTTCAACAGGAAGGTTTTTGTAGTAACGTGCTGATTTTCCTCATGCATGGAATCGTTTAGCGAGCTCGACCTAGAGAACTTCAGTGCTAGCATGGACGGGCACGTCGGCATCCTTCGGCTCGACCGAGCGCCCGTGAACGCCCACAACCTCGACATGATCCTCGAACTGCAGCGCGCAGTCGAGGCCGTTCGGTTCGACGACGAGGTTCGCGTCGCCGTCCTCGCGAGCGCCAACGAGGACTTCTTCTCGACGGGCTACGACATCCAAGCCCTGCAGGACGAGACCGGCCGCCACATCGGGAAGGCCAGCCAGACGAGCAAGGAAGTCATCATGAAGATGCGGACGACGGACACCATCTTCATCGCCGCCGTCGACGGCCACTGCATGGGCGGCGGTCTCGAATTCGCCCTCGCCTGTGACTTCCGGTTCGTCGGCGACGATGCGGACTACAACATCGGCATCCCGGAGGTCGACCTCGGTCTCATCCCGGGCGAGGCGGGTACACAACTCCTTCCGCGCACCATCGGTCGGTCGAAAGCCATGCGGATGATGGTCTCTGGCGAGCCGATTGCACCGGAAGAAGCCACGGACGAGGGTCTCTTCGACGAACTGCACCCACCGGAAGAACTCGAAGACGCCGCGCTCGATTTCGCCGAGCAGCTCGTCGAGAAGCCGAATCGCGCAATCGGCTTCAACAAGCTCGCGGTCAACGAGGGCATGGAACTCCCGCTCTGGGACGCCCTCGCCCACGAGCGCGAACTCCAGAACCAGCTCTTCGAAACGCCCGGTGCCGAGGAGGGAATCGGCGCGTTCCTCGAAGACCGCGACCCGGACTTCGTCGAGGCCGAACTCGGCGAGGACGCGAAACCGGAAGACGAGCGCTGACGAGCGACTGAGCAGTGCGGGAAGACATCCGCGTCGTCCCCGCTGTGTTTGGATTGTGGTTTACTGGCCGATATCGTTCGACCGATTTGTCAGTCTCACTCGCCACAGGGGGGGGGGGGGAGGCCGCCCGGACTACAACGTGTTTTTGCGTCTCAACCGGTCTCGATACCCAACGAGGTGGTCAAGGACCTAGACAGTACTGAGCGACAGTATCAGGAGGAGTCGATCATACCGTTCAGCCACATCCAGCGAGCGACGAATATCGTTCCAAACACGGAGACGATGATTATCGCATACAGCGGCACACCAGGGAGGAACGACAGCAGCCCGAATTCCATCAGCAGCGTCATCGCCAATGCGAACGTGAATCCAACACCCGCCACTTTCGGATAGTCTCGTGCGAACTGTGCGAAAATCGCACCGAATATCGACGGCACCAAATAGGATTCGAGTGCGTTTCGCCACAGCTCCGGCAGTGCTTGGAAGGCAGACACGAGGGCAAGCGCCCCCACCGTCAGGATGGTTATATTGACAGCGACTGATGCAGCGATTGCTATCGTCGAGATGACTGACCCCTGTCGTGTCCCGGTCTCGACGCCGGCACTCTCCTGCGCTGCAGCAGCGCACGGCAACCGCAGATTCGAGATATTGCCGGACAGAAACGCCATGTACGTCCCCGGAATCCCCAAGACGGGATAGTACGAAATCGGTTCGACGAACCACATCAGACCGAACGTGACTGCCACTGAGATGAACGCACCGACGATTGCGCCGACGGGAGGATTGATATCGAAAACCGTGAGCAAGACCACTCCAGGAACGAGGGACAACACCACCGCGAGGAGATTGGTTCTCCGCCCCCACTTGTTGATATATGGTATGAAGCTGTTCTCGTAAGCCCCACTACCATCTTCCGTCGTTTCCGCTATCCCACCAGTTTCCGTCGTTTCCGCTATCCCACCAGTTTCCGTCGTTTCTCCCATCTTACCACCAACTCCCAATCGTCAGTTGGATCGCCAGCCCGACGAACAGGCCAACCACCATCGCCGTTCCCAATGCCCACTCCCGAAGCCACTGAATGTCCCGTTCATCAGCGAGACGGAGCAGTCCGAGCATCACCAATCCGCCAGCGGCAACGGAACCGGTCTCCGGAGTACCTGCCGGGATTTCTCCGGTGAGGAAGTAGGCAAAGGCTCCGAGCATCGCTGCGGAACTGATGATTGGAATGAGGTTTTCGTTGTTGCCGCCGATCTTCTGTCTGGCCGTTTCCATATACGGCGTTCCGAGCGCCGAGACGAGCAACCAGCCCGTTCCGCCGAGAATCATCGACCAGACTGCGGTCGCGTACGCCTGTTCAGTGATCCCACTGTCGCCCAACCCGTAGCCGAACTGCGCAAGCCCGAGTTCGGCAGCCGGCAACTCGAACGCTACTGAGCCGATGACGGAGAGACGCATCCATGCGATTGGACCGCCGACAGTTGCTATCAACGCCAACATTCCGGCCAAAACCGCTATCGCCGGCCCGATAGCCGAAATCACGCCGGTTCTCAACCCGCTCTTCAATTGCTCATCCGACAACCCCACATCTCCACCGACGTCCCATGCACGTCGAAGGAACAACCCCGCTTGTAGTAGTACGACTATCACCACTGGTACTGATGCGAACCACATCCACGGACTGTTGGCAACGTCCATGTATGCTGGCACCAGTGGTATGGTTTGCCACTCTATCATGACGGATTATCCATCAGAGAAATGCATGATAAAACTGCCGATGTATTATAAACGTTCTTTCCCAATGGATCGGTGCTGGTCGGTAAAGTCATTGCCATCCGTCCTCCGAAGGGATTCACCACCCTACGAATCACGACCGTGGTCACCGTTCACACCTCGAACGGCCAATGCAAAAACGAGCACGCCGGAAATGTCTGGCTGCAAGGAAGCCACAATTACTATATACTCGACACCTGTGGTACGAACATGCCGGAAGACGACTATTTGACCGAACTACGGCGTGAGTTTCACCAGTACCCGGAACCGGGATGGCGCGAGTTCTGGACCACGGTGAGGATCGTCGAAGAACTCGAACGGATCGGAGCGGACGAGATACACGTCGGGCCTGCCGCAGTGGATACCGATGAGCGATTGGGCGTTCCCGATGACGAAGAGTTGGACCGCTGGTTCGAGAAGGCGAAATCGAAGACGAACCGAACGGATGTCTTGGAGCAGACCGAGGGCGGAAACACGGGCGTCGTCGCCGTCGTTGACCGCGGCGACGGACCGTCCGTCGGTCTGCGTGCCGATATCGATGCGCTCCCGATCAACGAATCGTCCGACGATGGACACGTACCCGCGAGCGAAGGGTTCCGGTCGACCAACGAGGGGTTCATGCACGCGTGCGGGCACGATTCGCACATCACGTTCGGTCTGGGAACCCTCAAAACGGTCGCCGAAAGTGAGTTCGAAGGAACGTTCACGGTGTTCTTTCAGCCCTCCGAGGAACTCCTCGGGGGCGGAAAGGCGATGGCCGCAGGACCGCACATCGACGACATAGACCATCTACTCGGTGCTCATGTCGGACTCGACAACCCGACTGGAACCGTGGTCGCGGGTCTCGACGGGGCGCTCGCCCTCTCCCGACTGGATGTCACGTTCGAGGGAGAATCCGTACACGCCGGTTTGGAACCGAACAACGGTCGCAACGCAGTGCAAGCACTGGTGGCAGCGATAGACAACATCTACGGCATACCTCGCCACGAAGCGGGTGCCACACGCGTGAACGTCGGCAACGTTCGAGCCGACAACGCCACGAACGTGATTGCGGACCACGCAACCGCCCAGGTAGAGGTTCGTGGCGAATCCACCGAACTGATGGAATACATGCGTGATTCGGTGTATCGCTGCCTCGATTCCGCGGCGGAGATGCACGAGTGTACCGTGGACACATCAGTCATCGGCGAGTCGATTCGGCGGGACTCTGACGAGGAGTTGGTCGATCTCGTTAGTTCGATTGGGAATGATATCGATGACATATCGTCGGTCGTCCGGCGAGACACCCTCGGAGCGAGCGAGGACGTCACGTATCTCATGAAGGCCGTGCAGGAAAACGGCGGGCAGGCGACGTTCATCGGTATCGGTGCCAGCAATCCAACCGGCCACCATACGCCCACGTTCGATATCGACGAGGAGAGCCTCCCGATTGGCGTTTCGATTCTCTCGAACACGGCGCTCGAACTCCTCTCCTAACACCTCGACGGACCCGTCGTCAGACCTCTGCGACGGTGCGTCGAGTTCGGAATCACGACACAGCCGCGCATACAGCGATACACAGGACCGTGACGTCCTGACTGAGTCGGGCAGATTCATACTGGCGGTCGGAAACCCATCAGTCATCGGCTCGGTCCACTCGGTCGATTATGAGGCCCCAACGACGCCGATGAAGCATTTCTGACCGACAGTATCAGTCACTACATCGCGTTATCGGTCGTCGCCTTTTTCCCGTGCCAGTCCCAGTATCTGTGCTTCAGGGAGTCCCCAGCCGTAGTTGATTGCAGCCAGTCGTATCCCGACAGTCACCACTGCACACGCTGCCGAGGCGACACTATCGGCCCCGCCAGCAGTAATCACGAGCCAGTATGCGCTCCCGCCCAGCGCGGCACAGCTCGCGTAAAAGTCCTCGAAGAGGATAAACGGGGAACGATCTAGAAGGATATCCGCGAACGCGCCGCCACCGGCCGCGTTGATCGTCGCGACAGCGACGACACCGAACGCGGACACGCCAGCATCCGTTGCGACGGTCGCACCAGTCGTGGCGAACGCCGCAAGCCCGACGGCGTCGGCGAGAACCGAAACCAGATGCTCGTCCGGGGAATCAAGCATGATGCTCAATCCGACCGCTAAGCCAACACCGAGCAGTCCGAGGCTGATCTCGATTGATGATTGGAGTGCCAACGGAACACGATTTACGAGGATGTCTCGCGTCACCCCGCCCACGAACGCCATCGAAAGACCGACGACAGTGATCCCGAACAGATCGAACTTTTCACGAATCGCCTTCGCCGACCCGACGAGCGCGAACGCGACCAGTCCGACCGTGTTCATCACGGCGAATGGGTCACCGAACAGTACTTCACCGAGGGCCGGACTCATCACTTTACCTTCGAAAGCGAGTATATTGAGAGCTACGCATTGATCCTCCACGATAGCACTTCACCGTCCAATGATTGCCTGAGAGCTAGATTCTGAAATCGAGTTGCCTATTTTCATTCCAACCAGAAATCAGATGGGTAGAGTTCCAATACACGGTCGATATGAGTATATGAATAGGCCAAATATCACGTGTATCACGACAGATCTACGTAGCCGACCCCGGTTTACAGGTCGAGCGCCTGCGTTGCGACGGTCGTCTTCTGAATCTCGGTGGTGCCGCCGATGATGCCGAGGATGCGCGCATCGCGGTAGTACCGCTCCAGTGGGAGGTCGGTTCGGTAGCCCTTCCCGCCGTGGACCTGCATCGCGTTGCGGGTGACGAACTCGGCGACGTCGCTGGCGACGAACTTCGCCTTGCTGGACCGGCGGGTGTCCCCATCCCCGTCGGCGATGGTGGCCGCCGAGGCATAGACGAGGTGGCGCGCGGCGTCGAGACGCGCATCCATGTCGGCGACGAGCACCTGCACTGCCTGATAGTTTCCGACGGCCTGTCCGCCCTGTTCGCGTGCGCCCGCGTACTCCACTGCGCGGTCGAACGCCGCCCGCCCAATCCCCACGCCGATAGCTCCCAACCCCGTGCGGGCCATATCGATGGTCCCCATCGCAATCCGAAAACCCTCGCCGATATCGCCAAGTACTGCGCCCTCATCGACGGCTACTCCATCGAGATGCGTGTCACCGGTGACGTGTCCACGCATCCCCATGAACTCCGCGCGGTCGAACGAAAAGCCCACGGCGTCATCGACACTGGGCGCGAGGAACACGCTCACACCGTGAGAATCGTCCGGTTTGGGTTGCTTTCTGGCGACGACGAGGTGGACGTCGGCGACACCGGCGTTGGTTCCGAAGGCCTTCTCGCCCGAAACCGCATAACCTCCGTCGTGTTCTTCGGCGACGGTTTCGAGTTCGGTCGGCGAACTGCCGGCACCGGGTTCGGTGAGCAACATCGCGCCGACCGATTCACCCGTACTCATGGGTTCGAGGTACCGTTCTCGCTGCGCTTCGGTCCCGAAGCGCGCGATTGGCAGCGCGGCGAAGGTGTGGCCCTGAATGCTTTCGGCGACAGCGCCGCTCTCTTCGGCGACGCGTTCGACCGCGAGACAGTACGAGAGGAAGTCCGAATCGAGACCGCCGTGCTCCTCCGGCAGGAGGATTCCCAGCAGTCCATAGTCGCCCGCCGCCTCCATCACGTCGCGCGGGAACTCGTCAGTGTCTTCGATTTCGTTCGCGCGCGGCGCGACGACCTCGGTGGCGAACGCCTCGGCCGTCTCCCGTATCTCGCGGTGCTCCGCCGTCAGCGCCCTCTCGACGAGGCTCATATCTGTGTCCCGCGGGCATGGCTATTAAATCCGACTGAATCAGCGGGGCGACGGATACTCCATGTCGTTCGAGACCACGCGCCACGTTTCGGGGCTGATTTCGTTCGCGTCGAACTCGTCGTACTCGGGGTAGGCAGTGAAGACGAGATACGGGGCACGGTCGCGGAGATACTCGACGAGGAGGTGGAGGTTTTCGTCAGAGAGCGCGCCGAGCCTATCGAGCAGGATGACCGGAACGTCCTCGGCGACGCCGAAGGCCTCGTGGCCGGCGAGCGCGACGAGGATGCCAAGCAGTTCGAGTTCGCCCTCGCTGAGCGCGTCGAGGCTCGCTTCCCGGCCCTCGCGGGCGACGACGAGGTCGAAATCGCTCGTGAGCCGAGCAGTTTCGAAACCGGCGTTGAATTTCGGAAGGATGTCCCGAATCGCCGCATCGAAGGCCTCTCGCGTGCGACGTTTGCGTTCGTCCTTGCGGTTGCGAAGCTGCTCGATGTCGTCCGTCAGCGATTCGTATTCCGATTCGAGATTCGACTGCTGTTCGGCCCGTGCTTCCAGTTTTTCGATGCGCTCTTTCGTTTCCTCGTAGTCGACAGTGAGGAGCCTGATGTCGCTTTCGACCTCGGTGAGACGTTCGTTCTCCGCCGCAACGCTTTCCGAGAGGGTCTCAACCCGGCCTGCGAGCTGTTCGTGCCGTTCGGTTGCACGTTCGAGGCTCTCCTCTCTGTCGGCGAGTTTCGTTTCGAGGTCCGCAATTTCGTCGTCGAGGTCGCGCTTTCGTCGCTCCGCTCGCTCGGCTTCCTGACGTGTCTCCTCCAGTTCCTCGACGCGTTGTTCGTGCTCGGCTACCGTCGAACGGAGTTCCGCAACGCGCTCTCCGAGCGCGACCACGCTGGATTCGATGTCGTCGGTCGTGGCGTCGTTTCCGCATACCCAACAGGAGATGGTATCTTCGACGAGCCCCCGGTCAACGTCGGACACCAGTTCGAGATGGTCCTCGTCGAGGATGCGTTTGTTCGCCGAATAGACCGTCTCCAACAGGTCGAGCTTGCGGCGCACGTCCGACAGCGCCTCCCGCTCGTCCGCGAGGTCGGAGTCGACGTTCGTCTCCGGCACGGTGAGGCTCTCTCGTTCGTCCCGTCGCTCTTCGAGTTTGGCTGCCGTCCGCTCGATGGTGGCTTCGAGCCGTTCGACCCGTTGGGCGGCTTCGTCGCGCTCGGCGCGAGCGTCGGTCAGTTCCTCCTGGCTCTCGTCGGACCCCTCCTCGGGACGTTCGAGTTCGTCACGTTCGTCCCTGAGTTGCTCCTGTCGCGTTTCGAGTCGTGTCAGCTCCTCTTCGAGCGATGGGAGCTCGGTCGCTGCCTCTTTCGCTCGGCCGAGTTCCGCCTCGATCTGTCGTCGTTCGTCCTTTCGGTCGGCGATCTTCTCGTCGATGTTTTCGAGGTCGAGCGGGCGCGTGAGGACTTCCTCTACGTTTTCGTCCCGTCGAACCGCCGCTCGCACCTCGTTGTCCGTCCCGAGAAACGCATACAGGGATGCGCAGGTACGCGTGTAGTCGTCTTCGAGATACGGCTCGCCGGTTTTCGTGACGGTGCCGTTCTCCCGAGCGAGTTCGACGACCGTCGATTCCTCCGGCGTCGAAAGGTCCACCTGCCCATTGGCTTCGCCCTCGGTCAAGGGCTTCTCGGTGCCCATCGCCGTCTCGATGCCGTGGAGCAGGCTCGACTTTCCCTGCCAGTTGGCTCCGCGAACGGCGTTGAGTCCCGGTTCGAGCCTCGTCTCGCCCTCACGAATGCCAGCGATGTTTCGGAGGTGTAGTTCCCATGTCATAGATATGGTCGTGTTTTCCTCTCGCATCTCTATCAGTATTACCCATTCGCTTCCGTTCCGTTCTCGGTGCTCGGCAGATGCTCCTCACAGACGTAGCCCCGTGCGAGCGCCTCGTCGAACGGAACGCGAACGTGACACACCGGGCATTGAAGCTGTACATTGACTGAGATGTCGGCGCGTGAGCCGCCGGGGAGTCGTCCTTTCGAATCGAGCGAGCTGAGTGCGTCATCGACCTTCTCGCTGGTTTGGTTGCGAGCGATATCGACGCTCCGTCGTTCCCACTCCGTGGTCGAGTCGGGGCGGTCCTTTTCGCCTGCCAGACAGCTCTTGAGGTGGTGGCGCATCGTACTCCACGAGATCATATCGTCGAGAACGTCGTCCACGTCGATGCCGTCCATTCTGAGGTCGTCGGCGACCTCCTCTCGAACGAGTTCGTCGTCGCCCGTGAGAGCGTCGTACTCGCTCTGGAGACGAGTGCCGGTCGCATCCCGCCCGCCCTCGTCATAGGCGTACTTGAGCAGTCGCTTGTTGAACCAGTCGGCCAGCGGTCGATAGCCGTCGGCCGAGCGTCCGTCCGTCCCGTTCCATCGGGCGAGCAGGTATTCGTCGGCTGTGTCATATCCCTCGACGGCCAGATCGAGGTCGTACTTCTCCAACGCGCGGTCGACCTTGCAGCGCTGCCGGGAAGTCATCGATTGAACGTATACATTGGAGCCACAAGGCCGCTTCACTTTCGAAGACGACATCGAATGGACCGTAGAAGGGTTTATCCTCCTTCGGCGAGAGTGAACGAACAGACCTATATACTGGAGAGTATGCAAGAATACGTCACCTCCGAAGACGAACTGGCAGAACTGCCGGACGAAGAGGTAACCATCCAGATTACGGACAAGGAAACCAAAGAAATCTTCGAAACGCGCGCGAAAATCGCGGAAGAACCCGACGAGCTGACCGACCCCGCTCCGCTCACCGTCGTTCGCGGCCCGCACGAAAACGTTCAAGAACAGTGGTACGTCGACGTTCTTGACGAAGAGATTACTGGACGGGAGATAGACCGCGAGCTTCTCCGCGACAGCATCGAACGGGGCCGCGACGAATCGAACATCGTCAGTGCGCGGTCGGACGACCTCCGGTCGCTGTTGATATATCTCGTCGAAGTTGGCGAGTACGGGTCGGTTTCGGAGGGCGTTCGTGAAATCCTGCTCGAACGTCTCTCGAAAGAGCACTCGGACCTCATCGAAGCGTACGCGGACGTGCGGGCCGAGCTCGACCGCGAGGACCTGACCGCCATGCTGGACGGTGACCAACAATGACCGCTCACAGCCTCCGCGAGTACCTCGAAACGCTTGACGAACACGACGAGTTGAATCGAATCAGCACGGACGTGTCGTGGAATCTGGAGGCGAGTGCAATCACCATGGCGGCCAACGAGGCGGACGAGCGCATCCCGCTTTTCGAATCCGTCGCGGGCTCGAACGCGCACGCACGTCTCGTCGGCGACCCGTATCGCGGCACGCAGGCCAGGCCGTGGGACCGGTTGGCGATGGCGCTCGGGCTCCCCGGAGACCAGAGCAGCGACGACTACTACGACGAAATCATTCGCCGACTTCAGTCGCCGGTTCAGCCCACGACCATCGCCCGGAGCGACGCATCATGTAAGGAAATCGTTGATACAACGGATCCTGACTTGTTCGCGTTTCCATGGCCATTTATTCACGCCGGTGACGGAGGTCGGTATTCCAATTTACAGACCGTGGTCGCGTCGGACCCGGACTCCTCGTGGCTCGATTGGTCGTATCACCGCGCGATGATACACGACGGGACGAAGGCGAGCCTCCTGTTTCTCGCTGGCGAGCAGACGCCGAACCTCTATTACTACAAATACGAGCGTCGAAACCAAGCGATGCCCGTTGCCATCGCTGTCGGAGCCGAACCGGCCGTCGAGTGTGCCTCGGTCATGTGGATTCCGACTGGAAAAGACGAAGCACAGTACGCAGGCGGGCTGAAAGAGGAACCAGTCGAACTGGTCGAGTGTGAAACCAACGACCTGCTCGTCCCGGCAACCGCGGAACTCGTCATCGAAGGCCACGTCGTTCCCGACACTCGACTAGACGAGGGTCCGTTCGGCGAGTATTTCGGCTACATGCACGGGCCACGCCGGTCGATGCCGGTGCTACAGGTCGATGCAATCACCCACCGAAGCGATCCGATACTCCCGTTCTGTGTCGAGGGCAGCGGCACTGGGTATACAGAAAACACGACGAGTTCCCGCGAGGTGGCGTGTGTCGGTCCGGATGCGACGCTTGGACTCCGAGCGGCCGGCTTCGACGTCACGAAGCTCGCGCCCTGGCCGTTCACTCCGCGAACGGTGTACGTCGTCGCAACCGACGGTACCCGTCCGGGTCACCTCCACGACCTCGCGAACTTCATCTTCACGACGTGGGGAATGCTCCACATCGACTTCTTCATCTTCGTCGACGCGGACGTCGATCCGCTAAACACGCGTGCGGTCCTCGAGGCCATCGCCGTCAGGGCCGATCCGAATGAGGACTTCCATCAGTTCGGCGTCGAAACCATGCCGAAAGTCCCGCTCAACATCTACCAAACGCCGGAGGAAAAAGGGAACGCACAAACCGGCACCTCGAAGGCGAAGACCGCAAAGGCGTATATCGATGCGACGCGGAGCGACGAATCGAACCCGAATGTGACAGCGGGTACGAACCAACGGGCACAGGAAATCCTCCGTGAGGCGGGGATGGAGTCTCATACGTTCGATCTGACGGAGAACGGCCAATGACATCGTTACGTACACACCTCGAAACGCTCGAAACCGTGGACGACCTACTCCACGTGGAACCGCGCGTTCATTGGACGGACGTCGCGGCCGTCGGCCGCGAGGCGGCCGAACACGGCGGACCGGCAGTCGTTTTCGAGGACACGCCGGGTACCGTTCGACTTGCGAGTGGCGTCTATGGCGGCCCGGACCGGATGCAATCTCGGTCGCGGAAACCGTGGTCAAGAATCGTATATGGAATCGGAAAGAGAGACACAGCATACAGCAACTGTCTCGATACTGTTAGTGAGATTGGCCTCGAACGAACGAGCGTCACGGAGACGGAACTCGAAGCGACACCGATAGATACCGAGCTATACTCGCTCGGATTACCCACCATCGGTGACACCGACTGCCCCGCGGTCACGCTCTGCCTGTTGGCGTATCAAACCGAAGATGGCACTGTCTGGGTACCGATGCAAGGAACCGTTCGTGGCGGCGACGAACTTCGCGGTGTCGTTCCCGAATCAGCAGCCGGACGACTCGCCGAGACACCGGTCACGGTGGTCAGCGGGGTCCCGGCTGCGTCGTTGATTACCGCGCACGTACATGCCACAAGTAATCGAACACTGGCGGAGGCTCCCGAGATCGCCGCGGCGGTCGATCCGTTCCCCGTCGCATCGTCTGCTGGCGGTCAGGTGCCAGCGGAGGCGGAACTCGTCATTGACGGAACGGCCACACCGCCCGATACCGAACCAACGGATGACCGCGCAGTATGGGAGTCCGCAGTCGAAACCGCGGCCGTTCACATCGATGTCACGAACGTGGCGGCGCGCGAAGACCCCATCGTTCCGTTCACGCCGGTCCATGCATCGCTCTCCGACGACGTGCAGCTCTCGTCCATCGTCGAGTCGGCACGGCTGCATGCACGTATCAACTCGTACTGGGGCGTCGAACCGGTCGAATGGGTCGCGCTGCCGGCCGAAACCGGGCTCGGGATGTGTCTCGTCGCGAGCGAAATCCTCTATGCAGGTTTCGAATGGCAGCTCGTCAATACGTTGTTTTCGTTTTCGCGGCTGTTCGATAAGGTCGTCGTCCTGGATAAAGGCGTTCGACCAGCCGATCTCTCACGAGCGTTCGACGATATGTGGGTTCGTGCACATCCATCCCACGACTGGGAGTTCAGCGACCCATCGGCTCCGGCGGCGACCATCCCGTCGTATCGGCAGACGGGAGAGACCGGGTCGCGTCTCTACGTCAACGCGACGTGGGACCCCCGGTGGGACGAGACGTACATCGCACCTCGCGTAACGTTCGAGTCGTCCTTCCCGGAAGACGTTCGCGAGACGGTACGCGAGCAGTGGTCGAACCTCGGGTTTGAAAAACCGTTTCGGGGGAACAGATGAGCGTCCACCGCATCGCTCACGACGGTGCGAGCCTCGAAGGAGCGAACAGCACGTATGTCCTTCCTGACCGGGGTGTCGTCATTGATCCCGGTCCACCGGGTGAAACGGCATGGCGGACGCTTCGTGATGGTCTCGGCGATGGGTGTGGTCTCGATGCGGTCGACCACGTCCTAGTCACTCACTGGCATATCGATCACGCTGGGCTCGCACCGAGGCTTGCCGAGGCGGCGGACGCATCGCTCCATCTTCACGAATCCGACGCGGCGCTTGTCGGGGAATACGACCGGGAACGGAAACAACGACTCGTCCGCGACAAGCAGCGTCTAGAACGGTGGGGTGTCCCGTCGGACATCGTAGCGGCAGTTATCGACAATGACCGCCCCTCGCCGCTTCCTGCATCGTTCCCGACGGAATCTCACACCGACGGCGAGGAGATCGCTGGCCTCCGGTTGCTCCACACGCCGGGTCATACGCTCGGTCATGCCGCATTCCACACGGAACGAGCACTCTTCGTTGGCGACGCCGTCCTCCCGACGTACACGCCGAACGTCGGCGGCAGCGATACGCGAGTCGAAAACGCGCTAGCGACGTACGAACGCACACTTGAGCGGTTACGAGAGTACGATATCACTCCGTATCCCGGCCATGGGGCAGATGTCGACCTCTCATCGCGTATCGACGAAATTCGGGACCACAACGCCACTCGGGCGGAAACCATCAAGACTGTTGTCGACGATGCTGGACCCGTTACGCCGTGGGAGATAGCGACGGACCTCTTCGGCGAGATGAACGGTATCCACGCCAAAATGGGCACTGGAGAAGTAGTCGCTCACCTCTCCCATCTCGAATCCGTGGGCGACATCGAACGTGTCGGGACCACTCCGCTTCGGGTTAGCCTACTGCCATAGGTATCCACGAGACGTACACAAACTGTCGTTCAGAACTCCTGGGAAGTCGGGCGACGGGACAGTCTGCATCGCAAGGCCTACAAGAGGAGGTGGAGTCGAATTTGTCAAAAATATCAGCACGAGATTCCTCGGCTTACTGAATATCCATTCTCGTGAAGTGGAACTGACTCACAGCTAGCAATACGAGTGTGGCAGCGAGCAGGATGGCCGCACTCGTGAAGTCGTAGGTCCCTTCGAGCAGGACCTCGTTCGCGTCGAAGTAGGTCATCGGCGCGATGTTCGCCAGCCAGCCGTACTCGGTCACAGGGATGAACGACTGCAACAGGTACAGTGCGAAGAGCACGCCGATAGCCGCGTTCTGGGCGGTGTCCGTGTCGTCGAGAAGCACCGACAAGACCAGCCCGATGGCTCCACAGCACAGCAGATACGGCACTGCGAGCACGTGGACCATGACGAGTTCCTCGATGGCTATCGACGGCCCGATGAACAGCGTGCCGACGTAGATCGCTGCCGGCGTGAGGACGCTGGCGACGAGAATCGGCACCAATAGTGCGAGGAATTTCTCGATGAGGACGCTCGTTCGTGAGACTGGATTCGCAAGCAGCACGTCCATCCGGTCTTCGTCGATATCGCTCCGAATCGACCCCGCCGCGCTGTATGCGAGGTAGAGACCGAAGAACACCGCCCACATCAAGGTGTAAAACTCCCCGGCGAGCAGTCCTTCGAGGCTCGTCATGCTCTCCAAGCCAAAGGCCTCGATGAATGGTTGAGGCAGTTCCGCCATGACCTGTTTGAACTGGGCGCTGGCCGCGACGTTGGTCGTGATCAGCGGAGCGGACGCGACGAACAGCAGGGCCAGCAGCGCGAACGCGACGCTGATGCCGAGCGCACTCTTGAGTCGGTGCTCTCCTTCGTAACGCAGCACGTCGAGGGTCATTGGATGTCCATCCTCCCGAATCGCCACTGACCGGCGAGAACCAGCACGACTGTGGCCACGAGCAGGATTCCTGCGCCCGCGAAGTCGTAGGTGCCGTTGACGAGGATTGCGGTCGGGTCGAAGTAGTTCATCGGCGTGAGAACGCCGAGAAACTCCAGGTCAGTGCCGATGAACACCGTCTCGACGAGAAAGGCCACCACGAGCACGCCGACCGAGGCGTTTTGAGCGAGGCTCTCGTTCCCGAGAAACACCGAGAGTACGAACCCGACCGCCGCACAGCACAGCAGATACGGCACCGCAAGCGCGTGAAGCGCGACGAGATCGACGACATCGAGCGGTTCGTCGATGAGTACCGACCCGACGTAGAGCACGATAGGAGTGACGGCGTTGACCGCGAGGATCGGCACCAGCATGGAGAGGAACTCCTCGCCGACGAGCCTCGTTCGAGAAATCGGCGCGGAAAGGAGGGTATCCATCCGGCCCGTTTCGATGTCACCCGCGACCAGTCCAGCAGCGGTGTAGGCGAGATAGAGACCGAGCACGAGTATCCAACCGAACTGATAGAGTTCGACCGCGAGCAGCCCCGGAAGGGTGTTGAACGCTTCCAGACCGAATCCCTCGGTGAACTGTGGGGGGAAGTCACTGAAGACCGCTTCGAGGTCGAAGTCGGAATAGGCAGGCGAGAGCGCGACGAACATCGCGCCGTAGAAACTCGCCGCGATTGCGATAGTGGTCCCGAGCACCAGTTTCCGCTCGCCCTCGTAGCGTGCGACCTCAAACATTCGCCTGCCCCTCAATACTCGGCTCGCGGTCGGGGTCGACCTCACCGTAGAAACGCATGAACACGTCTTCAAGCGGGGCGTCCTCGATGTCGAGGTCGAGAACGTCGTACCCGATGAGGTGGGAGAGCAGCGCGTTGTAATCGCCGGTGTAGGTGAAGCTCACGCTCGTCCCGTCACGGCCGCCCGACGGGGGGTCCTCGCTCTCCCTCGGTGGGGCGTCTCCGCTGCCATCGGTCGCGGTCGGTTGGGTCGGCTGTTCGTCGCCGGTGACGCTCACGTCGTGTGCGCCGTCGATGGCGAACGCGCCGGCTCCGACGGGTTCGGCGACGCGGACCGAGACGCGCTTGCCGCCGCGTTCGAGCAGCGTCTCGACGTCTTCGAGTTCGACGAGGTGGCCGTTGCGGATGACGCCCACCCGGTCTGCGATCTTCTGGACCTCGCTCAGGATATGTGACGAAAAGAAGAACGTCGTGCCCTTGGCCTGTTCGTTGCGGATAAACTCGTAGAACCGTTCCTGCATCAGCGGGTCGAGTCCCGAGGTGGGTTCGTCCATGATGACGAGATCGGGATCGTGCATGAACGCGAGGACGACTGCGAGCTTGCGCTTGTTGCCGGTCGAATATTCGCCGATTTCGCGGTCCATCGGCGGGTCGAACAGTTCGAGCAGCTCCTCGCTGCGCGTATCGCCCTTAAGCGATGCCTGGTAGCGCAGGAATCGCTCCCCGGTGACGCCCTCGTCGAAGCCCATCTCCGCGGGAATGTACCCGACCTGTCGCTTGGCCTCGATCATCGCACTCCGGTCGGTGATGTCGTGGCCCAACACCGTTGCGTTGCCGCTGGTTGGGGACTGAAACCCCATCAGCGTGCGGATGGTAGTAGACTTGCCCGCGCCGTTCGGTCCGAGAAAGCCGAAGACCTCGCCGTCTTCGATGGCAAACGATAGTGATTCGATTGCACGAACGTTTCCGTAGTCTTTCGTGAGACCGTTCACTTCAATCGCTACCATGCCCGACACTCAGTTCTATAACCAGATATCTGTTTCGGTCATATATTCATACCTGATGACCGAATTGATTATGTATTCACAGACCTGAGGGGGTAGTATGCGTGGTTTCAGCGACGACGAACGGGATCGTATTCGAGAGGAGCTGATCGAGACGGGACGCGAATTATTGCTCACCTACGGGCCGAGGAAAACGACGGTTGCGGACATCACGGACCCAGTCGGGATCGCGAAACCGACGTTCTACCAGTTTTTCGACGCGAAGTCCGACCTCTACATCGTGATTCTGGAACGTGAATTGCAGGAGTACATGGGAACCGTCCGGTCGAAGCTCGAAGGCGTCACCGACCCCCAAGAGGCGCTGAAGCGATTGTTCTGGTGTTATGCCGAGTTCGCCGAAGGGAACGAGTTCATCCAGCAAACGGTCATTCGAGGCAACTACCAAGACATCATTGGAAGCACGTCTTCGGAGCAGTTCGACGAGCTCGTTCGGACCGAGATGGCGGAGTTCGTTCCGCTCATCGAAGACATCCAGAACCGAAGCGATGGTCCACTCTCCGAGATGGACCCGCTCACTGTGCTGGGCATCATGGGCTCATCGATTGGCCTGTTGGTACTCCACAAGGACGAATACGAACAATTCGAGGGACAGTTCGAGGGCATCGAGAAGGGATATTACCACCACATGCAGGACACACTGATTACGACTCTCGCACGAGGACTGACAGTCGAAGGATGAATTCGCTCAATCGAAAACCAACTGTCGGGAAAATTTTCGTGCTCTCGTCTCTGTGGCAGGTTTGTCTCGGTCAGCGAGATGCAATCGGCGTAGCCACTTCTGTCAGTCCCGAGCGCGGTCACTGTCTGTCGGTTTCGCTTGTGGAATCAATCATCCTTCGAAGTTCTGTCGACCCGTCCGGTGGCGTGGCGGTCGTGAATCGGACCGGCACGCTCGGTGAGGTGTTGCGGCGTTCGACCGCTTTCGACTGCAAGCACCTCGGCGACGATGCTGTAGGCGATGCGATAGGGTGAGTCGCCGCCGAGGTCGAGACCGATTGGCGTGTAGATGCGATCCCTGTCGTTTTGGATGAGTGTTCTGCCCTCCTCGGCGAGCTCGTCGACCATCTCCCCGAAGCGCTCGCGCGGTCCCATCAACCCGATGTATGGCACGGAGGTTTCGAGGAGTGTTTCGAGCGCGAGGCGGTCGTCGATGAAGTTGTGCGTCATCACCACTACGTAAGTGTCGTCGTCGAATGCGGCGGTTCCGGGCAGTTCGGACGGAGAGGTCGTCCGAACCGCATCTGCTGCGGGGAAGTCCGCCGCCGACAGCGCACCGCGAAAGGCGACGACCGTCGTCCGGAGGCCGACCCGCGCTGCGAGTTCGACCACCGGATTCACGTCGGGTCCGGAACCGACCACGACGAGTCGTGAGGGCGCTTCGATGCCGTCGACGAACACTTCGATGGTGCCTTCATCGGTCTCGACCGTCGCCGTTTCACTCTGTCCTGCTTCGAGGAGCGTGGTCGTCCGCTCGGCCAGCTCCGTCGTCAGCCACTCGGGCAGGTCGCCCGCAAACCCGATTTCGGGGTCGTAAAGTCCGCGCTCGCCGAACGGGTGGTCGCCGCCGGTGACCGTGACGACCGCACAGTCGGTACCGTTCGTCACGCGCTCGACGACTGGCCGATAGCCTTCACCGAGCGGTTCGAGCAACACGGTGATGACACCGTTACAGCCCATGCCGAGACCCCAAACGTCGTCGTCAGCCATCAGGTCGTAGGTTTCGATGCGCGGCCGGCCTGCGTCGAGCACCTCGCTTGCGAGTCCACGCACCTCGTCTTCGAGGCAGCCGGCGGTGATGCTGCCGGCATCGCCGTCCTCGGTGATGAGCATCTTCGCGCCGGGGCGGCGATACGCGCTGCCCTCAACGTCGACGACGGTCGCAAGCACCGCCTCGCCCTCCCGGTCGAGTGTGTCGCCGATTGCTGCCAATACGTCCGTTTCGGCCATCTCCCAGTTCGTGTCGGTCATGTCGTTGTCATATACGTCGTTCGTCGTCCTGTTCTCCATGTGTCGTGTTCGTAGCCGATGGACCCATGAGAACCCTGCCGGCGGAGCTGCCGGGCGAGGTCGGCGAGGTCATCCGGCCCGGCGAACGCGAACAGCCCATCGAGATACGGGAGCGCAACGGCCATCCCGCGAGCGCTCGGCTCGTACTCCGGCGAGGCCGCGAGCGGATTCAACCAGAGCACTGCGCTCGCCCTCTCCGAAAGTTCCGCCAGTGCCGTTTCGAGCGCCGAGACGTCGCCCATCTCCAGTCCGTCGCTGACGACGACGAGCACCGACCGACGGTCGACGGAGTATGGGAAATCGGTGCGGAGGCGTTCGAGCGACTCGCCGATATGCGTGCCGCCGCCCCACTCGGTCTCGGCACGTTCGAGGGCAGCCAGCGCCGCATCCGAGCTCGGTGCATCGAAGGAGTCGGTGACCTCTCGGAGGTCCTCATCGAAGAAGAACACCCGCGTGTCGCGCCACGCCTCGTGTGCGCGCCGGAGGAATCGCAGCAGAAACGGCCGTTCGATGACGTCGAGCACGGAGCGGCTCACGTCGACGACTACGCGCACCCGCAGCCCCGTCCGCGCTCGCTCGCGCTGTGGGAGGTCCACGACCGTCCCTCCAGTGCCGACGCTCGCCCGGAGCGCACGCCGCACGTCAGGGGTATCCGCGCCGCCGGTCCAGCGCCGACCCGCGAGTTCCGCGAGCGCGCTCGTCAACGCGTCGAACGCATCGTCGAATCCCTCCCCATCGGGGATGGCGAACGGCGAGATTCCCTCCCGATGGCCCGTCGGGCTGTACCGCGCCGTCGTGACTTCCTCGCTCGCCTCGCCCGCACCGCGACCGACGACCGCCCCCAGCCCGTTCCGCGTCCCGCCCTCGCCATCACGCTCATCATTCGATTCGTCCCCGGATTCGGCGCGCTCGCCGGGGGCCACTTCGGCTCCGAGCGGTGCGAGACCACCGTCCGGAGTGTCGTCGGGTCGCTCCGCAGGACCGGTCGGGTCGAGTCCAGCGGTGAGTCGCCGCCAGAATTCGGGAAAGAGGTCGTCGAACGTCGCCTCGTCTCCGTGCTCGGTGATGAGCGACGCCCGGAGGGCGACCTGTGCACGCTCGCGGTCGTCGAATCCGACTGTGGCGAGCGCGCGGGCGGCGGTCGTGGTGGCGTTGGCGGGGACGGAAGCGCCCGCCCGGCGGAGCGAGCGCACGAACCGCACGAGTTCCTCGCGCACGTGGTCGGCGGGGTCGATGGTGTCAGCCATCAGTCGGCCTCCGCGCGGGCGCGCTCGGCAGCCTCGCGCAGTGATGCGAGGAGGTCGTCGTCGACGCGCTCGATGTCCTCGACTTCCTTCAGGAGGCAGCCGAGCGTGCGCTCGACCGTCTCGTCGTCGAGCGTTCCGTCCCGTCCGTCGCGCAGCGCGGCGACCGCCCGCGCCCAGTCGATGGTCTCGGCCGCACCGGGTGGTTTGAGTAGTGGCTCCTCGCGGAGCCGTCCGGCCATCGCACAGAGCTCGGCAGCGACTGCATCATCGAGTTCGGGCACCTTGCGTTCGAGGATGGCACGCTCCTTCTCGAACGTCGGCGGCGCGACGTGCAAGAACAGACACCGACGCTTGAGCGCGTCCGACAGTCCGCGGGTTCGATTCGAGGTGATAATCACCGCTGGCGGCGTCGTCGCGCGCACGGTACCCAGTTCGGGCACGCTCACCTGAAAATCCGACAGCACTTCGAGCAGCAGCGCCTCGAACTCCTCGTCGGCTCTGTCCACCTCGTCGATGAGCAGCACGCGCCGCCCCCCGCCACGAAGCGCGCTCAACAGCGGGCGTTCGAGCAGGTACTCCTCGTCGAACACCGACTCCTCGCCCTCGCTTTGCACGCTCAACAGCTGTTTCGTGTAGTTCCACTCGTAGAGCGCGCTCTCGGCGGTCAACCCTTCATAGCACTGGAGTCTGAGGAGTTCGGCGTCGAACCCTCCTGCGAGGACTTTGGCGAGTTCGGTCTTGCCCGCACCCGGTTCGCCCTCGACGAGCAGCGGCTTGCCGAGCCGCAACGCCAGCTCGACGGTGGTAACGATGTCGTCGTCGGCGACGTACGCCTCGCTCTCGAAGGCCGCCCGGACGTCGGCCTCGGTCACGTCGCCGAACCCGCTGGCTACGTCGTTCATCCCCCCTCCACCATCCGCCGGCAACGACCGGCCAATGACACCGGCCAGCGAACACCGCCCGGCGGGGTCGGAACCGGCGCAGGTGACTCGATATCGAACATCAGTTGTGGCACGGCCACACGTAACGCACCGAAGCGTAAAACCGATTCGTCAGTTCGTCCTCGTTCGTCGGGCAAAGACGACTGAACGGGGACGTCAGTCGGCCGCGGCCGACGACGAACCGCCGTCCATCGCCGCCGTCAGCGCCCGCTCGGTGTAGACTTCGAGCAGTTGGGCACGGAACTCGTTCGAGGCCTGCAAATCGGACATCATCAGGTCCACGTCGAGGTCGTCGGTGGCGTGGCCCGCGGCCGCCTCGATGGCGTCGCCATCGGCGAGTGCGTCCTCCACAGGGGACAGGCGAACGCCGTGGTCCATCACGCCGTTCGCCCCCACCCGCGCCGACGCGACGCCATCGCCGTCGGTTTCGAGCAGGGCAGCGACGCCGACCATCGCGTAGCCCGACGAGGGACTCGGCTTTTTCGCGTAGGCTCCGACTGCGCCCGCGGCCGACGGAATCTCGACGCGCGTGAGCAGTTCGTCGGGACCGACGTCGGTCGTGTACATTCCGAAGAAAAAGTCATCGGCCGGAATCTCGCGTTCGCCGTCGGGACCCTCGACGACGAGGGTCGCATCCGAGGCGAGCGCCGCACCCGGCAGGTCCGCCGCGGGGTCGGCGTGGGCGAGATTGCCCCCGATGGTGCCGCGATTGCGGACCTGCACGTCGCCGACCTGCTCGACCGCTGCCGCGAGCGCCGGGGCGTGTTCGCTCACGTCTTCGGCGTCGAGCAGGTCGCTGTACCGGGTCATCGCACCGACCGAGAGCGTGTCGCCATCGACCGAAATGCCCTGCATCTCCTCGACGCCGCTGATGTCCACCAGCACATCGGGACTCGACAGTCCGGTCTTCATCGCCGGCAGTAGGCTATGGCCACCGGCGAGCAACTCCGTCTCCGAATCTGCGTGTTCGTCGAGCAGCGAGAGCGCTTCCTGCACGCTGCCGGCCTTGTAGTAGTCGAACTCGTCGGGGAACATCAGTTTTCACCCCCGGCAGCCGACTCGTTTCCGGAAGGCTCGCTTCCGGAAGACTCGCTCCGCTCGTCTTCCGACGTTCGCAAAGCTTCACTTTGCTCACCGCCGTCGGCAACCGCCTCGTCGCCAGTTCCACCTTCGGGGCTTGGGGCGTCGTTCACCGCCTGCCAGACCGCTTCGTTCGAAAGCGGCATGTCGATGTGGTCGATTCCGAACGGCTGGAGTGCGTCCGTGACGGCGTTCACCACCGCTTGAGGGGCCGCGATGGTGCCCGCTTCGCCGACGCCCTTGACACCGAGGGGGTTGTGCGGGCTCGGCGTTACGGTCGAATCGGTCTCCATCCGCGGGATGTGCTCGGCCTTCGGCACCACGTAGTCCTGCATCGATCCCGTGATGAGCGTCCCGTTGTCGTCGTATTCGGCACCCTCATAGAGCGCCTGCCCGATGCCCTGCGCGACGCCGCCGTGGACCTGCCCCTCGACGATCTTCGGGTTGATCTGTGGGCCGACGTCGTCGACGGCCACGTAGTTCTCGAACTCGATCTCGCCCGTATCGGGGTCGACCTCGACGACCGCAACGTGCGTTCCGAACGGGAACACGAAGTTGTCGGGGTCGTAAAAGGAGGTCTCTTCGAGTCCCGGCTCGATGCCCTCGGGCATGTCGTGGGCGAGATAGGACTGGGCGGCCACGTCTTGAATGTGCATCGAGCGCTCGGGCGCTCCCGCCACGCTGAACTCGCCGTTTTCGAACTCGATGTCCTCCTCGCTCGCCTCCAACTGGTGGGCGGCGATCTTTTTGGCCTTCTCGACGACCTTCTGGGAACTCGTCGCTAGCGCCGACCCGCCGACGGCCGCAGAGCGCGAGCCGTAGGTACCCATCCCCTGGGGAATCTCGTCGGTGTCGCCCTCGACGATTTCGATGTCGTCGTAGGGGATGCCCAACTCGTCGGAGACGATCTGGGCATACGTGGTCTCGTGGCCCTGTCCGTGGCCCGAGGTGCCACAGAAGGCCGTGACCTTTCCAGTGGGGTGGACTCGCACGAGCCCCGACTCCCAGAGGCCGGCCTGCGCGCCGAGCTGGCCGGCGAGTTCCGAGGGCGCGAGACCACAGGCCTCGATGTAGCTCGACAGCCCGATGCCGAGATACCGACCCTCCTCGCGCAACTCCTCCTGCCGTTCGCGGAGGTCGTCGTAGCCCACGGCTTCGAGAGCCTTGTCGAGCGCCGGCTCGTAATCACCGCTATCGTACTCGACAGCCACTGGAGTCTGATGGGGGAAGTCGTCGCTCGCAACGAAGTTCTGCCGCCGGAACTCGGCGGGGTCCATCCCCATCTCGCGCGCGCCGAGGGTGATGAGGCGCTCGACGAGATACAGCGCCTCCGGTCGTCCCGCGCCGCGATATGCATCCACGGGTGCGCCATTGGTGAACGCCCCGACCACGTTACAGTGGATGGTCGGGATGTCGTACTGGCCCGACAGAAGTGTCCCGTAGAGATACGTGGGGACGGCGGGCGCGAACGTCGAGAGATACGCGCCCATGCCCGCATAGGTCTTCACGCGCATGCCCGTAATCGTCCCCTCGTCGTCCATCGCCAGCTCGGCGTGTGATTCGTGGTCGCGACCGTGGGCGTCGGTGAGATACGTTTCAGTACGCGTGGCGGTCCATTTCACCGGTCTCCCGGTCTCCATCGCACACCACGACGCGAGCGCCTCGTCGGGGTAGTGGTGGATCTTCGAACCGAAGCCGCCGCCGACATCGGGCGCGACGATGTGGATTTTGTGTTCCGGTACGTCGAGCACCCCGGACATCAACTGGCGGTGGAGATGCGGGTTCTGGGAGGTCATGTGGACCTCCAGTTCCTCCGTTCCGGGCTTGTACTCCGCGACGGTCGCCCGTGGCTCCATCGCGTTCGGAATCAGTCGCTGATTGGTCAGGTCGACCTCGGCGGTGTGAGCGGCGTTTGCGAAGGCGTCGTCCGTCTCGTCTGCGTCGCCGATTTCCCAGTCGAAAGCGACGTTGTCCCCGAGGTCGTCGTGGACCACCGGTGCGTCCTCGGTGACGGCCTCTTTGGGGTCGGTGACGGCATCCTGACGGTCGTAATCGACGTCGATGGCATCGACCGCATCACTGGCGATGTAGCGCTCGTCGGCGACGACAACCGCGATGCCGTCGCCCTGATATCGCGCCTCATCGCCCGCCAACAGTGGATGGACCGGCGTTCGGAGGCTATCGAGCAGCCAGCCGACGGGTATCTCGCCGGGGACGTCGAGGTCCTCGGCGGTGTAGACGCCGACAACCCCATCCATTGCCTCGGCTTCGCTGGTGTCTATCCCGTTGATCTTCGCGTGGCCATACTGGCTCCGGAGCACGGCCATGTGGGCCATGTTCGGCCGCTGGATGTCGTCGGTGTATTCGGCCTCACCGGTGATCAGTGAGGGGTCCTCGCGGCGCTCGACGGCCGAGCCGAGCACCGATTCCACGTCGAGTTCGTCCGATGTGATGGTTTCGATACCCATGTTCAGTCGCCCTCCGCTCGCCCCTCGCCACCGTCGGTGGCTACGTCACCGCTCATCTCCTCGGCGGCGAACTCCACGGCGTTGACGATGTTCTGATAGCCCGTACACCGACAGAGGTTGCCCTCGATGGCCTCGCGGATTTCCTCCTCGTCAGGATCGGCGTTGCGTTCGAGCAGGTCGTTCGCCGCGAGCATCATCCCGGGCGTGCAGTAGCCACACTGGAGACCGTGTTCCTTCTGGAACCCTTCCTGAATCGGGGCATAGGTGCCCTCGGCGGCGAGTCCCTCGACGGTCCCGATTTCGCTGCCGTCGGCCTGTACCGCGAGCAGGGTACAGGATTTGATTGCATTGCCGTCCAAGTGGACTGTGCAGGCCCCGCAGGTCGAGCTTTCACACCCGACGTTCGTTCCCGTATAGCCCAACTCGTCGCGGAGGGCGTGGACGAGCAGTGTTCGCGATTCGACGGTGAGTTCGTGTTCCGTGCCGTTGACCGATAGTTCGATATCGTGTTCTGTCATGTGTCAGTTTCCTTCCGACCGACCGAGGATGCGGTCGACGATGCCGCGGTCGTCTTCGTTCGATTCGGCCGCGTCGACCTCGCTGCCTTCGGCGATTTCGCGCTCGCGGATTTCGTCTTGAACGGATGAAAAGAACCGCTTGACGACCTGATTGGCCGCCGGGTTGATGACGCGCTGTCCCATCCCGGCGATGTTGCCGAACACGTCGGCCTCGGTGTTCCAATCGACCTCGACGCCGTCGTCGATGTCGGTGAGGTCCATCCACGAGGTCATCTCGAAGGAGCTGTCGCCGGCCGACCCCTCCCCGGAGGCCTCCATATACGGCTGGTCGCGTTCGTCGATGGTCACCACGGTCTCGAACGTCGGGTTGACAGGCCCAATACTGATGCCGACGATGCCGGCGTAGTGACCTCCCTCTTCGAAGGCGCGCTCGGCGATGACCTCCGGGTCCGAGGTCGGCTCGACGTCCCTGTCCTCGTATTCGTCCCGGAGGGCGTCGAAATCCGGGTCCGGGTCATCGACCTCGACGAGGAACTCACAGCCCGGCAGCGCGTGCTCGATCATCACCGGGTCCGAGAGCGCGAGCCACACCTCATCCGTGGTCGTCTCTTCGAGTTCGAACGTCCCACTGAATTCCATATATCTATGTCTCCTGTGGGAGTGGCTCACTCCCATGTCACACTATCGCTATGCGAACAAAAAGATTGCCATGCAACGGCTTCCGGAGACCAGTGATAAACGTTAGGTGACAAATACTATAAGGCCCTCCCATGCGTATCGCCGCCGATGACGAACGACCAAGTGATCGGGCTGCTGCGCAGCGCCTACAACGACGAGATGGAGACGGTGATGAACTACCTGACCAACGCCTCGGTGCTCGACGGCGTCAGCGCCGCCGAGGTCAAAGACAGCCTCCGCACCGACGCCAAACAGGAGGAGTTGCTTCACGCCGAGCGTCTCGGCGAGCGCCTGAAGGACCTCGACGCCCAGCCGCCGGCGTCCTTTGAGTTCGAACCCGCACAGGAGGCGCTCCAACCGCCCGAGGACACCGCCGACGTCTTGAGTGTAATCGACGGCGTCATCGAGTACGAGGAGGACGCCATCGAGACCTACCGCTCGCTCATCGACGCCGCCCGCGAGGCCGACGACCCCGTGACCGAGGACCTCGCGGTCGACATCCTGAGCGACGAGGAGGCCCACCGCACGGAGTTCCGCAGCTTCCGCAAGGGCTACCGCGAGGACTGACAGCCACGCACGCACGAGGCCCAGCCAGCAAGACTAAATAGCACACCGACCGGAACGATGTCCATGCCCGACCGGTACGACGTCGTCATCGCCGGCGCTGGTCCCGCCGGCGCGCAGTGTGCCAGGGACCTCGCCGAGCGAGGCTACGAGACCCTCGTCCTCGAAACCGAGCCAGAGGAGACGTTCCCCGCCCAGAGCAACAAATCCACGGGTGGCACCTTCCCTTCGATGATGGGGTCGTTCGGCATTCCCGACGACGTGGTGATGAACTACACCGACAGCGTCGTCCTCGAATCGCCGAGCGAGAACTTCCAACTCACTCAGCCCGGTGCAGTCCTGGAATTCGCCGATTTCAAGCGTTATCTCGTCCGTGACGGCCGCGAGCGCGGCGCGACCTACCGCTTCGACGCGCGCGTCTCGAAACCCATCACCGAAGACGGCGAGGTCACTGGCGTGCGCTACGGCGGCGACGAAGAGGTCTACGCCGATATCGTCGTCGATGCAACCGGCCCGTCCGCGCCGCTCGCCAAGGCGCTCGGAGTGAGCGACCTCAAACGAAGCAAGCAGGCCGTCGGTGTCGAATGGGAGTTCGAGGGCGTCGACCTCGATTGCCCCGGCTACGCCGACCTCACGGACGCGATGATGCTCCGGCTCGACCACGACCTCGCGCCCGGCGGCTACGCGTGGATATTCCACACCGGCGCGGACACGGCGAAGGTCGGTCTCTGCTTCATCCAGAACCAGAAATACAGCCCGAACGCCGACCGCATCCGCATCGACGACGCGCTCACGCGCTGGCTCGACGGCGACCCCCGGTTCGCCGACGCCAACCGCATCGAGACCAGCCAGCATCGTGGCTCGGCGCACATCCAACCGCCCGGGGCGCTCAGCACGGACGGGTTCATGGCAGTCGGCGACACTGTCCCCTCAATCGACCCGCTGTGGGGACAGGGCATCGACAAGTGCATGAAGTCCGGGCGGGCCGCGGCCGTCACCGCCGACCGCTGTTTCACCGGTCGGATGGACACCTCGGCCGAGGAGATGACGATCTACGACACCCTCTGGCACCGCGACGTGGCCCCGAAGGCGGCGGTGCGCCTGCTGATGACGCATCTGCTCTACTACGCCCCGACCGAACGCTACGACCGCCTCATCCGGGACCTCCGCCGACTCAGCAGCGACACGCTCACGGCGGCCAACGGCGGCAACCCGCTGGCGCTGGCGAGGCTCTTCCACGCCGGTGATATTTCCCTGTTCCGCGGGTTCGTGGCCGAACACCGTGACCTCATCGGCGAACTGCTGCCCGGTCCCCGCTGGCTGCTGTCGGAGTGACCGCGGCGAAACGTCGATTCGTTCAGCTTTCGGGCTGCTCTTCGAGGACGGACTGGTCCGCGGGAACCGCCCGCGTCGCGGTCGCCTTGAACGAGGCGACCGCATCGTCGCCGGGCGCGAGTGCGAGCGTATCGATGCTCGCCCGCGTCACGAGCGCGGTCAGTTCGGCGTCGGTCCCGATGTCGAGCGCGACGCGGGCGAGCCCATCGCCGTCCTCGATGGCGACGACCGCGCCACGAAACCGGTTGCGGGCGCTGGTCGCGGTTTCGGGGGTTGCTCCCGGCGTGTGGAGCGTGACGGCATCGGCTCGGACGGCGAGGCGAACGTCGTGGGCCGTCGCGGGGACGATTGCCCGAACGATGCCAGCAGCGGTCTCGACGGTGGCGAGTTCGCCGTCACGCTCGACGACCGCGCCTTCGAGCACCGTCTCCTCGGCTTCGGCCACGCCGGTAAATTCCGCGCGGAGGCGGTCGAAGGCGGCGAGGAGGTCCCGGGCGGCCTCGGTCAGCGTGCTGCCGCCACCGCCCGCACCACCGCGCTTGCGGGCGACCAGCGAGCCGAAGGCTCCTTCCAGTTCGACGACACGACGTTGGGAACGCGAGTACGACCGTCCGAGCGCGTTGGCGGCCGCGTTGAGCGAGCCGTGGTCGTCGATAGCTCGAAGCAGGGCCGCGTCGCGCTCGTCGAAGCCCACCCCCGCCCTGTCGAGCTGAGCATCGAAACCCGCATCGAGGTCCATACCGACCAGTTCGGACACGCGGGCAAAGCGCTTATGACGCATCCACGATGAATTGGTTGTGTCCATGCGGGAACAACGACGGCGACCGACCGGCCGCTCGCGCCGTGCGTTCCTGCAAGCGGCCGGCGCGGCGGGTCTCGTGGGTCTCACCGGCTGCGTTGGGAGCGGTGCCGAGCGCGGCGGGAACGATGGAACCGCCCGCGACGCGCCGGTTTCGATCCTCGCGGCCGGTAGCCTCCAGAACGCGCTGTCGAACGGGCTCGAACCTGCCGTCGACGTCCCCATACAGGTCGAGACCCACGGGTCGGCAACGGTCGCCCGCCTTATCGACGAGGGAAAACGCGACCCCGACATCGTGAGCGTCGCCGACGTGGCGCTGTTCGAGAAGCCGCTCTCGCCGCCGTGGCATGCGGTGTTCACGAGCAACGCCGTCGTCATCGCGTACAACCCCGATACGAAAGGCGGCAAGCGCCTCGCCGAGGCGGGCGCGAGAGAGTGGTACAAAACGATGGCCAGCGACGACGTACGCATCGGCCGGACCGACCCCGACCGGGACCCGCTCGGCTACCGGACGCTATTCACCCTCGAACTCGCCTCGCGGTACTACGACGACGCGTCGAACCTCAGGCGGAAACTACTGAAACAGGACCAGATATACCCCGAGACGGCGCTCATCAGCCGGTTCGAGAGCGGTTCAATCGACGCCGCCATCGCCTACCGCAACATGGCCGTCGAGCGCGATTACGACTACATCGACCTGCCCGACGAGGTCGATTTGAGCAACCCCGAACACGAGGATGAGTGGTACTCGACGGTCTCGTACTCGTTGCCGGGCGGCCAGACGGTTCACGGCGGACCCATCAGCTACGGGTCGACCATCCGGAAGACGAGCGACGCCGCCCGCAACGTGTTCGCCGCTCACACGACCGGCGATTACCTCGACGAGTACGGGTTCCTCCTGCGCGAGCGGTTCCCGACATACGAAGGGGACGTGCCACAGCGCGTGAAACGGGCGACCGTTCAGTCCGGTGGAAATCGACCCGCTGGGGCCCAGTCCATGCTCGGCAGTGCCCCAGGAGAACCATCATCGGTGGTATCGGGGGGTCGCTCCTGATCTGCGATGGCGACACGCTCGAACCCGTCCCGGTCGCGAACCACGCCGTTCGGCTTCGACTGGCTCACCGTCGCGCTCGCCCTCGGCGGCGTGTTGTGTCTCTACTACCTCGCGCCGATGGTGTCGCTGTTCCTCTCGGTCTCGCCGGGGGCGGTCCTCACCCGGATGACCGACCCGACGGTCGTGGACGCGGCGACCACGTCGTTGCTGTCGGCGTCGGTCAGCGCGACCGTCGCCACGGTGTTCGGACTGCCGCTTGCGTACTGGCTCGCACGAAGCGAGTCACGCTGGACGAACGCCGTGCTGGCGGTCGTCGTGTTACCACTGGTGCTCCCGCCGACGGTGGGCGGCATCGTCCTGCTCACCGTGTTCGGTCCCGGCGCACCCGTCGGCAGCGCCGCGGCCAGTGTCGGCGTTCCGCTCACGCGCTCGCTCGCCGGCGTGGTGCTCGCCCAGACGTTCGTCGCCTCGCCGTTCGTGGTCGTCACCGCGAAAGCCGCCTTCGAGAGCGTCGACCGCACGCTCGAACACGCCTCGCGCTCGCTCGGAAAGGGGCGGTGGACGACGGCCCGGAACGTCACGCTGCCGCTCGCCATGCCGGGAATTCTCGCCGGTGTGACGCTCACCTTCGCGCGGGCGATGGGCGAGTTCGGCGCGACGATGATGCTGTCGTACTACCCCCGGACGATGCCGGTCCAGATATGGGTCTCGTTCATCGAACTCGGTCTCGACAACGCCTATCCCGTCGCGATTTTACTACTGCTTATCTCGGTCGCGGCGCTCGCCGTGCTCAACACCGTCGCGGCCAACCCGTGGCAATGACGCTCGTCATCGACGGCGTGCGGAAGTCCCACGGCGCGTTCGAACTCGGTCCCATCGACCTCGCCGTCGGCGAGGAGGTGCTCTCGGTGCTCGGGCCGTCGGGCTGTGGCAAGACCACCCTCCTGTCGGCGGTCGCGGGACTAATCGATCCCGACGCCGGGACGGTCTCGCTCGACGGGCTGGATCTCACCGGCCGACCGCCGGAAAAGCGCGGCACGGTACTGGTCTTCCAGGACGGCGCACTCTTTCCCCACATGACCGCCCGCGAGAACGTCGCCTACGCTGCGGACGCGGACCAGCGAGTCGCGGAACTCGCCGCAACGCTCGAAATCGAAGGTGTGCTCGACCAAAAGGCGGACACGCTGTCGGGTGGCGAACGCCAGCGGGTCGCGCTCGCGCGCTCGCTGGCTGCCGACCCCGCCGCACTGCTGCTCGACGAACCGCTCGCCAACCTCGATGCGCCAATCAAGCGCCGACTCCGCGACGAACTCCGGCCGCTGCTATCGTCGTTGGACGTTCCCGTCGTCTACGTCACCCACGACCAGCGCGAGGCGACCGCCATCGGCGACCGACTCGCGGTCATCGCCGACGGCGAACTCCTCCAGCTCGATACGCCCGCCGAAGTGTTCGCCCACCCCGCAACCCCCTTCGTCGCCTCGTTCACTGGGAGCGTCAACCTGTTTTCCGGGCAGGTGGTCGAAACCGAGACGGGCCCCGCACTCGACTGGAACGGGCGAGAACTCGATGCCGCCATCGGCGGCGAACACGTCGGTGACGACGTCCGATTCTGCATCCGGCCCGAATACGTCACGCTTGCGGACGACGAAACGGAAAACGCTCTCGCCGGGACCATCACCCGGCGGGTCTTCGAGGGTGACGGCCATCTGCTCGACGTCGTTCCCGACGGGGACGACGAAGCCGTTCGTCTCGCGCTCTCGCCGCCTGCCTACGAACGCGCGGAACTCGACGCGCGCGACCGGGTCCGGCTGACGCTCCCGGCCGACGCCATCCACGTCATCGGGAACGACGGGGGACCCCACGAGACACCGTCACGCTCGCGGTAAGACTGCCGTTCGGGCGGTGTCCGACGTCGACGGCGTACCGGAGTGAGAAACGATTACTCGATGTGACCTTCGCGGCGGAGCTGGTCGGCGTCCTGGTCGGAGTAGCGCCACTCGATGGTTCCCTTCTCGTCCTGCCAGTCCCACGGCTCGACGAGGACGACGTCGCCCTCGTTGATCCAGACGCGATACTTCATGCGGCCGGGGATTCGGCCCATGCGCTCCTTGCCGTCCATACAGCGGAGTTGGACGTGATTGCCGCCGTTGTGCTGGGTCACGACGGCGAACACCTCGTTGTCGTCGGGCATGCGGAGGTTCTTCCGCCCGGATTCTTCGCTCATGGGTTCGATAGGATTGGGAGACGGTTAAGCCGTTGGGAATCGCCGGCGCTCATTCCCTGTCGAGTCGCCGCCCACCGATATACATCCCGTCCCCTACCGGGCGCTCGTTCGCATATCCTTCGTGATACTCCATGAGCTGGAAGAGCGTGCCCGTCGCGTTCCGCGGCGAGACGAACGCCTCCGTCCACTCGTCGAAGCGCGTGCGGTCGACGACCCGTAATCCGGCCGCCTCACACGTCTCGATGACCCGCTCGATGTCGGCGACTTCGAGGGTCACATGATGCAGTCCCGGTCCGTGCTCGTCGAGGAAGTCGGTCAGAAAGCCGTCCACTTCGGGTTCGATGAGTTCGAGCCGTGAGGCGTTGCCGAGTTCGTAATACGCCCACCGGAAGCGGCCCTCGACCGACTCCTCGGTGAGTCTCTCGCAGCCGAGCGCCGTGAGGACGGGTTCGGCATCGGCAATCGACTCGACCGCGATACCCACGTGGTCGACCCGAATCGGTGTGTCGTGTGTCATCGTCCACCGTTCGACACGGGAGGATAAATCGCTACGGGTCGATTGGCGAACTCGTCAGGTTTGACCCACTCACTCGGTGACGTAGACGTTCTCGCGGTAAGTCTCCTCGCCGATGCGGGTCTCGCTTTGCTCGTCCAACTCGAAGCCGAATCGTCGGTAGAACTCGTTACCCGGGTCGTTTTCGGCGAGCACCATCGCCCGCACCCGCTCAGCACCGCGGTCGGCGAGTTCCTCGCGGACGTGCTCAAGCAGGTCGCTGCCGATACCCTCGTTTCGATGCTCGGGCGCGACGTAGACCCGAAGTATCGTGCCGCCGAGTTCGTCCTCGACGGCGTGAGCGAAGCCCACGACTTTCCCCTCGCGCTCGGCGACCGGCACCACCGCGTCGTCGCTGTCGATTTCGGTCGCAATGGTCTCGGGGGCGTACCACTCCTCGACACCCTGCTCGACCGTATCGCGACTCAAGATGTTCGGATAGTCGTGTTTCCACGACACTCGCGCCACCCCTGCAATCGACTCGGCATCGGTGTTCGTTGCCTCGCGCACTGTCATGAATGACCGTACCACGGCAACCGGGATAGCCGTTTCGACGGCCCTAGCGAGCCAACCACCGCAAAAGGATTGCCGAAAACACAGCCGTTTACTCATCGGCTTCCGATAGGCCGACCGTGACTATCCGACCATGACCGAGTGGGAGTACGAGACGTTGCGCCCGCCGCGCGGGCCAACACAGAAGGAAGCGAGCGACCCGAAGGCGGAGCTGAACGAACTCGGCGCTGCGGGCTGGGAACTCGTCACGAGCGTCGAGTACGCCGGCGGCGGCACGAAATTTCTGCTGTTCAAACGGCCCGTCGAGGAGGGCGCAGAATGAGCGCCGACCCGGACGCGCGAACGAACATCGGTGCCGACCCGGACACCGAGACCGAAATGGACACCGAGGTGGACCCGGACGTCGACATCAGCACCGCGAACACGATGCGCGAGCGCGCGAACGAGAGCCGCATCAAACTCTGGGCGATGCTCGGCGCGAACCGCCTGCTCGTCACCGGCCTGCTGGCGCTGTTCGTCTTCGGTGCGTTCGTCGCCCTCGGGGTGTTCGTCTATCCCCCGTTCGAGGCGAGTCTCAGAAGCGCCGACACCATCGAGACGATGTTCTCGACGATGATCGGGGCCATCGTCACCGCGACGACGCTCGTGCTCACCATCTCCCAGCTCGTCATCTCACAGGAAAACGGCCCACTCGGCGAACAGCACGGCCGCATGAGCGATACGATGGACTTTCGGTCGTACACCCGCGACCTCATCGGCCAGCCGATGCCCGCCGACCCCTCGATGTTCCTGCGGGTCGTCATCGACGCGGCAAAGCGCCGTGCGGTGGCGCTGCGCGGTGCCGTCGCCGACAACGATAACGACCAGCTCCGCGCTGAGGTCGACGAGTTCACCCAGAGCATCATCGACAACGCCGACGAAGTGGACGAGGACCTCGAAGGCGCGACCTTCGGCGAGTTCGACGTGCTCTTCGCCGCGCTGAACTTCAACTACGGCTGGAAGGTGTTCCAGGTCGAGCGCATCGGCGACGACCACGAAGACAGCCTGACCGACGAGGACCACGCGATACTCGACGAACTCCGGACGTCGCTGTCGATGTTCGGCCCGGCGCGCGAGCATATCAAGACGCTGTACTTCGAGTGGGCGCTCATCGACCTCTCGCAGCTCATCCTCTACGTGGCGGTGCCGGCGCTGGTCGTCGCGGGCGCGATGCTCGCGTTCGTCAGCGGGAGCACGCTGACGGGTGCGACGCTCGGCGTTCCCGATATTCTGTGGCTCGTCGCCGGCGGGTTCACCGTCACCACGCTGCCCTTTCTCCTCCTCATCGCCTACATCGCCCGCGTCGCCACAATCGCAAAGCGCACGCTCGCCATCGGGCCGCTCATCCTCCGTGGTTCTCAGCGGTGATTCCCGTGGCCGGCTAATCAGAGCAGTTCGTTGCCGCCGGTCGAGACCGTATGCGTCTCGATGGTCGTCCCGTTGACCGAATCGGTGGCGGTGATGGTCGCGTTCTCGCCCGCGGGTAGATAGAGGGTGAGACCGCTGGTCTGACCGCTTGCGACCGTCGTCGAGTCGAATACCTTCCCGCTCTCGGTCGTTACGGTGAGGTCGGTGACGTCCTGTTCGCTCGTCGCGTTCGGCGCGAGCGTGACCGATGTTTTGATACGGCCGCTGACCCACGGCTCGCTGGTCGATATCTCCTCGAAGACGGCCGAATCGTCGACGTTGGCCGAAACAGTGGGGTCGAGCATGAGACAGCCACCGAGGGTGAGACCGGCGGCGAGCGGGATGGTAGCGAGGAACCGACGACGGGAGCGAGTCATGCGTTCGGTTCGAGCCGTGGGTTCTTGAAGCTATAGCCCGACTGGTGCAGGCAGAGCGCTTTTGCGTCGGCCGCCAACATATCCACCATGCTCGGCAGCACGGTAGTCACGAAAGCCGCGAAGAAGGGATACAAACGCTACGGCGTGCCCGGGGCGCTGGCCGCCGGCGTCGGGACGCTTCTCGGAATCCGGTTCATCAAGCGGAAACTCCGTCCCAGTGGCGGCAACGACGGAGACGACACGAGCGATACGACCACCGACGGACAGTAACTGCGCGTCGATTCCGCTGATTTATCCGTTTGCTCCCGGTAGTACGTCCATCGATGGCGACAGTCGTCAAGGGCCGCGTTCCCGCGGAGGAGTTCGCGCTCTACGAGACGCTCGCGTCGGGTCCTGACATCGAATGCGAGATAGAGCGCATCGTCGAGACCGGCGACGACGTCGTCATGCCGCTGGTCTGGCTCCGCGGTGGGGACCACGACACGTTCGAAGCGGCGCTCGCCGAGGACCCGAGCGTTGACGACCCCTCATTGCTGACTGACCTCGACGCCGAATCGCTCTATCGGATGGAATGGGTCGCGGACATCCAGCTCGTCGTCCAGATGCTCACCGGTGTGGACGCGACCATCCTCGACGCCTACGGGGCCGACGGCTGGTGGTATCTCCGGGTGCTGTATCCGACGCGCGATTCGCTGTCGGCAACCTACGAGTTCTGTGATGAGAACGGGCTTACCTTCGAGGTCGAGACCATCCGCGAGATGGACGGCGACCCAGTGGGTCGCTACGGCCTGACCGAAAAGCAGTACGAGGCGCTCACGCTGGCGACCGAACGGGGCTACTTCGACGTGCCCCGCGACATCGACGTCTCCGACCTCGCCGACGAACTCGACATCTCCCATCAGGCGCTCTCGGAGCGGCTGCGCCGCGCCCAGCGCGTGCTCGTCGAGGACACGCTGCTGATGGGAACGCGCTCGGACGAGTGAGTCAGCCCGCCTGAAAAAGCCGTTCGTACTCGTCGGGGAGTTGGGTGCGGACCGCGTTCCACGTCTCGCCGTCGACCGACTGGGCGAGGCTCTCGAAGACCGCTTGGGTGTGCAATCGGGCGTCATCGGGGTCGATATCCGTCGTCTTCTCGCGTTCGGCCTCGCGCACCCAGTCGACGAACTCGTCGGCGGTGAACCCGGCGGCCTCCGTTCCCGACCCGTCGAGCGCCCCCGCGAGGTTTTCGGGGAGTTCGTCGGCGAGTGTTTCCACCGTATCGAGCCGTTCGCCGAGCACGCCGAGGACCGCCTCGGCGGCCGCGACCGCCTGCTCGGGCGAATCGAGGTCGGCGCGCGATTCGACATCCGAGAAGAACTGTTCGTCGTCCATATTCGTCCACCAACTGGCGAGCGTGTTTGGCGTGCTGCCTGCAAGCGAAGGGATATCAGCAGTCGAGGAACGCTTCGGCGTTCTCCCAGAGGAGCTTTCGCTGGGTTTCCTCGGGGTAGTCGGTGTGTTTCTCGAACGATTCGAGCCACGCCTCGGGGCGAATCATCGGATAGTCGGTGCCGAACATCACCTTGTCCTGCAGGATGGTGCCCGCGTAGTGGAGCACCTGCTCGTCGATGTACTTGGGGAGCCAGCCCGAGAGGTCCATGTAGACGTTGCCTTTCTGCTGGCAGACCGCTAACTGCTCTTTCTCCCACGGGAAGGCCGGATGGGCGAGCAGAATCTGGAGGTCGGGAAAGCGTGCGGCCACGTCGTCGACGAGCAGCGGGTTGCCATGCTGGACGCGCAGCCCACGTCCGCCCGGCGAACCGGCCCCGAGCGTCGAGTTCCCGCCGTGGAAGACGACCGGGACACCGAGGTCCTCGATGGTCCGCCAGAGGTCGTCGTGTTCGGGCGCGCTCGGGTCGAACCCCTGCGCTATCTGCTGAAATTTGAACCCGGAGAGGCCGAGGTCCGAGATGGCGCGTTCGGCCTCTTGCACACAATCGTCCTTCAGCGGATCGACACTGGCGAACCCGGTGAAGAAATCGGGGTACTCGTCGCGCACCGCGGCGACGTAGTCGTTTTCCACTGGGGGATTGCCCGTATTCGTTTCGGCATCCCAGCCCAGAAGGACCGCGTGACGGATGCCGGCCGCGTGGTACTCCTCGCGCATCTCCTCGTAGCCCCACGTTTCGAGTTCGGTGCCGAACTTCCCGGCCGCATCGCGCATCATCTCGCCGCCGGCATCGTGGAGGAACTCGCTCGTCGGTTGATGGGCATGGGTGTCGATGGCGCGTGCCTCGTCGAGCAGGTCGATGTCGGCCATATCTCCCCATTCGGCGGCGGCTCGAAAAACGTGTGGGTGGGGGCCAATCTTTATCAGCGATAGCGAGTAACCATCCCATAGATGAGCAAGACGCTGCCGTTCCGCTGGTACGGTGGGAAATACAGCCATCTCGATTTTGTCCTTCCACAGCTCCCACGTACCAATCAGTACGTCGAGCCGTTCGGCGGGTCCGCCGCGGTCCTCATAAACCGCGAACCCTCGCCTGTTGAAACCGGCAACGACATCGACGGCGACGTGGTGAACTTCTTCGAGGTGCTCCGCGAGAGCCGCGACGAACTCCTCGAAGCAATCGCCCCCACGCCGTTTTCGCGCGAGAAGTTGGCGGACGCGGTCGAACGGCAGCACAACGACGGCCTGACCGACATCGAACGCACCCGCCTCTTTTTCGTCCGCGCGGGACAGACGCGCTCGGGTCTCGCACAGGAGGCGACGCCCGGACGGTGGGCATACTGTAAATCCACGTCCGCTCGAAATCATCCTTCTCGATTCCAATGATCTGCTAAATCTGCTGAAATTCGTCGGCGATGCAGGTCGGATTTCATTCACCGAATCGGTTGGTGAGTCCCTGAACGCGATGCGAGCAAGCACGGTGAACAAAGAGCGCTGGCAGGAACTGGTCGAGAGTTTCGAGAGGATAAATAACTAGCTTCAAGACTGTATATGTGGTACTTACTGTATAAAGTAAAAACGAGTACGATACGAACCGTCAGTAGTGTCGTTGATTGGTGTGACGAAGATGGACATCTTCCGACGGCTCGCCGACGAGCCGAGCCACGGGTATCAGTTGCATAACGAAGTGGGCGTCTCCTCGCCTGTGGTCTATCGTCATCTGAGTGATCTGGAGGACGCCGGTATGGTCGAAGGAATGCCGGTGGCGAACGACAACCGTGGCAAGACTGAGTATTGCATCACCGATGATGGTCGGACCCTCCTCGAACTGCTCGACAGATGATCGATTGAATGCATCGTTCGACGGTAGCGACGTCGGTGTTCGCCGTGGTTCCTACTCTTTCGTTTTGAACAGGAACTTCATGTCGCCAGCGAAGACCGACTCGCCGTCCTGATTGGTCATCTCGGTGTCGATGACCACCAGACCGGCGTCGTCGCGGCTTTCGAGGTCGCGCTTGTCGGTGACCTCGTATTCAGCCGATACCGTGTCGCCGATGACCACCGGATTCGGAATGTCCATGTAGTTCATACCCAAAAACGCCACCACGGTCCGCTCCACCACTCCCGTTCGCTGGAATAACCCTGTGGAGAGGATGAACGTCATCGGGCCGTGGCCAATGCGCTCGCCGAAGGGACCGTCCTCGGAATACTCCTTGTTCGTGTGGAGTTCGGTCCAGTCGCCGGTGAACATCGAGTGGATGGCGAAATCGGCCTCCGTCACCGTTCGCCCGGCGCTCTCGAAGGTCTGACCCACAGCAAGGTCCTCGAAGTGGTGTGGTTCGTAGCTGTATGGCATACCCCACCATCGTCAGTACGATACAAGAAACCCCACGATTCACCGCCCATGGTCGCCGGCTATTCGGCCGGGACGAACTGCACGCCGTAGCGTTCGATTCCTTCCTGTTCGTAGATGCGCCGGATGATAGCACGAACCGTGCCGCCGGTTTTCACCCGCTTCGGCCACACAGTCGTGGGTCGCCGGTGGGGAAATCGGCCACGACGGCGAGTGCCGGCTCGCTCCGGCGTGCGCGCCCGAAGGCCTCGAACAGCGAGCGGTAGGTCTCTCGGGAAACGAACTGAACGGTGACTGGCCCGCGCCAACGACGTTATGCATCGCGCATACGGACCACGACATGGAAGTAAAACGTCCCGCTCGCCTCAGCCCAACAGCCGACCGAGGGCCGACGAGCCGAACCGCGAGCGTCGCGGTCGATTCCGGTATGGGTTGCTTGCCGCACCGACCGTCGCACCGGCGAGCAGCCAGAAGGCCGCGTTGCCGACCGTCCAGTGGTAGGCCGCCATCCACGAGGAGTAGGCGTGGAAGGCGGCCATCGACGCGAGCATGGCGACCCACAGCAGGCGTTCGATGCCGTTCGTCGCCACCGCTAGCCGAAGGGCGACGAACGCCACGGCGAGGACGGCGAGGAGGTAGAAGCCAGCGCCGACGAAGCCGGTCGCGGCGAGATTCGACAGGAGGGTGTTGTGGACGCCGATGTCCGCCGGCAGGCCATACTGGTCGGAGAGCAGGTAGAAGTTCTTCCCGCCGATGCCGAACAGCGGGTATTTGACCGCGACCTGTATCGCCGTGATGTACTCCTCGATTCGCACCGCGAGCGTGTCGGTGCGGAAGATCGGCGTGTCGCCGTCGCCCGATTGGAGGACGAACCACAGCACGCGGGCGATGGTCCCCCAGACCGCGACGGCAACGACGCCAACGACTGCGGTCACGGCGGGCGAGTAGCGCCGCTTCGCCGCGAAGAACAGCCAGACGGTGAGACACGCGCCGAACCCCAACGCGAGGAGAACGAGCGTCGCCCAGCCGGCGTCCGTGTCGGCGACGCGAATCGAGAGCACCGAGGCGGCGATAGCACCCACCACGAACGGCGAGAGCCATGCGCGCCGCACCGCGACGACGACCGCGAGCGGAAGCGCGAGCAACAGGACCATCGCCAGCTCGCGGCCGTGGCCGACGAACCCCCCCGCATAAAAACCGGTCGCGATATCGAACGAGCCGAGCGCGAACGAGCGGAGATAGCGGTCGGGCGGCTCGCCCAAGAAGGGAAAGCCGAGCATTCCCCCATTGGCGATCTGGCCGAGCGAGACGAGCAGGTTGCCGGCGACGGCGATGAGGAACGGGTAGAGCACACAGCGGACGTCCGTGCGGCGGACGACCAGCGCGGCGACGGCGAAGACGACGAGATTTCGTAGCTGCTCGATGGCGTACATGACTGCGGCCGCCGACGAGACGCCGTTGGCGACGACGCCCGCGGCGAACGCCCAGCAGACGAACGCGAACAGGCCGACGGCCGCAAGCGACCGCCCGTTGACTCGGGGCGAAACGCCCCCGCTGACGGTCTCGTACAGCAGGACCAACAGGAGGGGAACGACCACGAGGTCGGCCGCCACGAGGTCGACCGTCGCGATGCCCGGCCCGTCGACGAGCGTCACGGCGATGTCGAACAGCGTGAGGACGACCGCGGCGCTTGCGAGACCGGCACGGACGTGTCCGCTCACGAGGACGACGGCGAAGTAACAGAGACCAGCGACGGCGACGAGCGCCGGCGTCGGGAACCCGCTGGCTGCCGCGGCCACGGGCACACAAACGGCGAGCAGCGTAGTCAGCAACAGCGCGGTCCAGGCGTACACCCGCACCTCGCTCTCGTGGACCGGCAGGGCGTTGTCGGTCGCCCCGAACCGGTCAGTGAGCAACTCTGTCACGTATATCTGCTGACATTATACGTAGTCGTCCCACATACGTGTGTCGGTCTTGCCAGTGGAACGGGCCGACGAATCAATCGAACCGCCTTTATTCGACCGCCGTGGCCGATGGACATGGACCGCTCGGTCGTGCTGGCGCTCATCATCGGAATTTTGCAGGGTGTCTTCGAGTGGCTGCCGATTTCGAGCGAGGGGAACATCACGCTGTATCTGACGGTGGTCGAAAACGTCCCGCCGGCGGTCGCCGTCCAGCTGTCGTTATTTCTCCACGCCGGGACCGCGCTCTCGGCACTCGCCTACTACCGCGAGGAGGTCGCGGACCTACTCGGTGAGATTCCCGACTGGCGACCTCGCCGAGCGTTCGACCGCGAGCGCTCGGAGCTCACCTTCTTTGCCGTCGCCACGCTCATGACCGGCGTGGTCGGACTCCCAGCCCTAGTGGTGCTCGAAGAGCTGGTGAGTCAGCTCGCCGGCGGGGCGTTCGTCGCGCTCATCGGCGGCCTGCTGGTCGTCACAGGACTCCTCCAGCGCGGGGTCGAGGGGCGCGGCGGGCGGCGCGAGACGCCGGACCTCGTCGATGCGGTGCTCGTGGGTGGGCTGCAGGGACTGGCGATATTGCCGGGCGTCTCCCGGTCGGGGACGACCGCGAGCGCGCTGTTGCTGCGGGGTCACGACGGTCCCTCGTCGTTTCGGCTCTCGTTTCTCCTCTCGATTCCGGCGGCACTCGGCGCGGGCGTGGTCACGACACTCAGCGACGGGATTCCGGCGATTTCGCCCGCGATGGCCACCGTTGCGCTCCTGACGAGCGCCCTCGTGGGGTATCTCACCATCGACGCACTGATGCGCCTCGTCGAGCGCGTCTCCTTCTGGCTGGTCTGTGTCGGTCTCGGCGCGCTCGCGGTGGTCGGCGGCGGCGTCTTCTTGCTCTGAGTGGCGACGTGCAATCCGGACGACGCGAGCTACTGGCGCTGGCTGTAGATCAGGTTGCGCTGGACGGCGTTGGCTCCCTCGTAGATGACGGGAATCCGGCAGTCACGGTAGACGCGCGCGATACGGTTTTCGGTCAACACCGAGCGCCCGCCGTGGAGTTGCATCCCTTTCTCGGCACAGTCGACGGCGGTCTCGGTCGAGTTCGCTTTCGCCAACGCGGCCCAGTAGCCGGCGTTGTCCTGATTCGCCACTTTTTCGGCTGCACGCCAGTTGAGCGCGCGGGCACGCTCGAAGTCGATGAGCATGTCGGCGAGGTCGTGTTGGACCGACTGAAACTCGCTGACCTCGCGGCCGAAGGCGTCGCGGTCGTGGACGAAGTCCCACGCCTCTTCGATGGCCGCCGCCGCGAGACCCAACCCATGCCCGCCGACGACCACGCGGCCGTGATTGAAGAAATCGGCGAGCATGTAGAAGCCGGTGCCCTCGTTGCCGATGATGTTTTCCTCGGGAATCCGGCAGTCTTCGAAGAAGATATGACCCTGTTTCGAGGCGCGAAAGCCCATCTTCTCGGGGATGTGTTCGGCCTCGTAGCCCGGCGCGTCCGTGGGAACGATGAACATCGAGAAGTTCGAGTAGCGGTCGTCGGAGTCGCCCGTTTTGGCGTAGACGGTGAGCCAATCGCCCTCGACGGCGTTGCCGACCCAGTATTTCTCACCATTGAGAACCCACTCGTCACCGTCCTTTTCGGCCGCAGTGGTCATCCCAGCGAGGTCGCTGCCGGTCTGGGGTTCCGAAACAGCGAGTCCGGTGATTTGGTCGCACTCCGCCACGGGCCGGAGGTACTCCTCCTTCTGTTCGTCGCTACCATATTTTTCGACGATTTCCGCGCCGAAGCTCGCCAGTTGGAGGGTGAGTGCGATGCCCGCATCCGCCCGGTAGAACTCCTCGGCGATGGCGAGCATCGCTTCGAGTCCGAGGTCGCGCCCGCCGAGGTCCTCGTTGATGTCTTGGGCGACCAGTCCGGCTTCCTGACCGGCTTCGAGGACGTCCCATGGGTACTCGCCGGTTCTGAAATACTCCTCGGCGTTCGGCGCGATGTGTTCGTCGGCGAACTCGCGGGCATCCTGTTTGACCTCGCGAACGTGTTCGGGAACGATGGACTCGTCCAGTAACTCCATGTCCTCGGGTCGGGGGCGCGACGCAAATAACTCGTGTAAACCGGCAACGGATAGTGGGAAGTTGTCGGCTAGTCGCTTTCGGGGGCGGCCTCTGCGGGTGCTTTCCCCTCGACCAGCGACTCGTCGGAATACTCCTCGCGGAGGTCCTTCTTCGAGAACTTCCCGGTGGCGGTCTTCGGTACTTCGTCGATGAACAGCACGTCGTCTGGCACCCACCACTTCGGGTAGTCCTCGCGCACGAGGTCGAGCAACTCCTCTTTGAGCGACTCGCGTTCGTCGCTGGCGACGACGAACGCCACGGGTCGTTCCTGCCACTTCTCGTGGGGCACCCCGACGACGGTGGCTTCGGTCACGTCGTCGTGGGCCATCAGCGCGTTTTCGAGTTCCACGCTCGAAATCCACTCGCCGCCGGATTTGATGACGTCCTTCGCGCGGTCGACGATTTCGATGTAGCCATCGGGGTCGACCGAGACCACGTCGCCGGTTTTGAGCCACCCGTTCTCGAAGTCCTCTTCGTTGGCTTCGGGGCGCTCGAAGTATTCGGTCGTGACCCACGGCCCGCGGACCCAGAGCTCGCCGAAGTCCTCGCCGTCCCACGCGATTTCCTCGCCATCCTCGTCGATGACCTTGAACTCCAGTCCGGGAACCATCAGCCCCTGTTTGGCGCGCTTTGCGTACTGGTCCTCGGCGTCCCACTCGTCCATCCCGTCTTTGAGTCTGGCGACCGAGCCGATGGGACTCATCTCGGTCATCCCCCATGCGTGGAGCACGTCGACCCCATGCTCGTCGAAGCGCCGGATGACCGACTCGGGCGCGGCGCTCCCGCCGATGATTACCTGTTCGAGCGAGGAGAGGTCCACGTCGTGGTCGTTCATGTGTTCGAGCAGCCCGAGCCAGACTGTCGGAACGCCCGCCGTAATCGTGACGCCTTCCTCCTCGATGAGCTGGGCGAGGTCCGCGGGGTCCGGCGAGGGACCAGGATAGACGTGTTTCGCGCCCGCCGCAGTCGTGGTGAAGGGCATCCCCCACGCGTTGACGTGGAACATCGGGACGACCGGCATCACCACGTCGGAATCATCGATGTCGAGTCCCTGTGGCGTGATGGTCGCCATCGTGTGTGACCAGAGCATCTGCTGGGTGTACTCGACGCCTTTGGGCTTGCCGGTGGTCCCCGAGGTGTAACACATCCCGGCCGGGCGGTCCTCGGAGAGTGCCGGCCAGTCGTACTCCTCGCTTTGGTCGGCAATGAACGACTCGTAATCGACCGCATCGAGGTTCGTTTCGGGTACCGACTCGCCCATCACGACGAACTGCTTGATGGAGGAGAACGCCTCCTCGTCGGCCGCGCCGGCGAGCTTCTCCAGGAGGGACGGGTCGACGAACAGGAGTTCGTCGCTCGCGTTCTCGACGATGAACTGGATGTGGTCGTCGGGCAACAGCGGATTGATGGTGTGGAGTTGCCGGCCGGAATCGGGCACGCCGAAGTACGTCTCGAAGTGGCGGTGGTGGTTCCAACAGAAGGTTCCGACGCGGGCGTCGTCGCTGATGCCGGCGTCGTCGAGGGCGTTCGCCAGCTGAGCGACGCGCGTGCCGAATCTCTCGTAATCGTAGCGCTCGATTCCCTCGTGGGTGCGCGAGACGATTTCGACATCGGAGTACATTCGCTCTGCGCGCCACAGGAACGGTCGAAGGGTCTGGTCGGTGCCTCCGGGCATACTCGTTCCTACGGCCGATAGGTAATGATTCTTCCCCACGATTCGGCGGCGGTGAATGCTGGGGACTCGAAACGGGTTCGGCCAGCCAGTCGAACGCCAGAACGACTAATTGGCACCCGCTCGTAGCCACACCATGAGCGACCAGGCAGCCGCCGGGACCGCAGACGCACAGGGTCCCGTCGAAATCGACGAGGAACTCGCCCGCCATCTCGAAAACAAGCGTGAAGAGCTGTGCGAGAAGTTCGGCATCCACGACGAGTTTCCCGACACGGTGCTCGATGAAGCGGAGGAGCGAACCGAGGACACCCAGCGCGAAATCGACGACGAACTCGACCGTCGAGACGACCTCCGTGAACTGACGACGTGGACGACCGACCCGGTCGATGCGCGCGACTTCGACGACGCGCTGAGCATCGAAAAACACGACGACGAGTACGTCCTCCATGTGCACATCGCCGACGTGACTCATTACGTCGATCCCGACAGCGAGATGTGGGCCGAGGCGGTCCGGCGGGCCAATACCGTCTATCTCCCCGATTACACCATCCACATGCTGCCCGCGAAGCTCGCCGAGACCGTCTGTTCGCTCGTGCCCGGCGAGGACAGACTCGCCCACACCGTCGAGATGCATCTCGACCGCGAGACGCTCTCCTACGAGACCATCGACATCTACAAGTCGGTGATTCGAAGCGACGAACGGCTGACCTACACGCAGGCCGAAAATCGTCTCGACGACCCCGACAGCGACCTTCACGAGGAGAGTAGTTTAGTATTCGAACTTGCCGACCGACTGCACGAACAGCGCAAGGAAGACGGCTCGCTGGTGCTGAACCCGCGCCGCGACCGCGCCCACACCATCATCGAGGAGTGTATGCTGAAGGCGAACAAGGCCGTGACCCACGAACTGATGTGGAATCGGGGTGTCGAGGCGATGTATCGAGTGCATCCACAGCCCAGCCCCGAGCAGTGGGACGAGGCGTTGCAGGAGATTCAGGAGTTGGATGGCGTCTCGATTCCCGGCGACGCATGGGGCGATGACCCGCGGATTGCCGTGAACGCCACCCTCGAAGAAGCACCCGAGCGCCAGTTGGGCAAGATTCAGTTTGCCGTGATGAAGGTCATGCCGCGCGCGCGATACATGAACGACCCCTTTGGGGGGCATCATGCGCTCAACTTCGATATCTACGGGCACTTCACGAGTCCGATTCGTCGGCTGTCGGACCTCGTGAACCACTGGATAGTCCACGAAAACGACGTGCCAGAGGACCTGCTGGGTCTCTGTGACCATGCCTCCGACCAGCAGCAGGCCGCCGAGAAGTGCGAACGCGAGTATAAGCAGTTCTTGGAGGAAGTCGGGTTGGATGCGGATGCGGTGAACAACCGGAGTATCGAGGTCGTCGAAGAAGGAGAATAAACGCGACCCGTGGTATTATATCTCTCCTCTGTCTCAATCTGATTAGTCCATGACTGAGGCAAAAGAAGCGAAGTTCCACGGAATTTTCTACACTCGACTCTATGACTACCTTGAAAACAATGATACTATTTTCGATGAACCTGTATCTGAAAAGACAACGACAAATGGCTTTGCGGATGTCTACCTACCGAGCCATTGAGATGGCTCGGTAGTTATCGAAGTCAAGCGCGATAACATCTATCCACGCGATCATGAAGTAGTTAAGCAGGCCCGCGATTATACGTCTGACCTTGATGCGGAGTTCTTCGCAACCTGCAACTCCAATGACTTATTTCTATACCATTACCAAGGAGAATACAGTATCGAGGAAATCGATTTTTACTACTTCAACCTGCGAGAGAATACGCTTGAAGAAGTTATCCCCCAGTTCCTCAGCGTTGTTGAGCACGTTTACGAAAACAAAGAACTTCCTGACCAAAACGAACGAGAGCGTATCGTTGGAATCCTCAGAAGCTTTCACTCCTCCGTCTGGCCGACGTACAAGGCATTAGCGGAGGAAAAACACGGAAGTAACGAGCAATTTATCGAGAATTTCGATGAGTGGGCGCGCGAAAACGACTATATGCGGCTCGAACCGGACGAGCGGTTCGAAATCGCCGCGAAACAGTATTCATATCTTCTCACGAATAAGGTGCTGTTCTACGAAGTCGTTCGAGAGAAGACCAAAGCGAGATACGACCCACAGGCAGGTGACACGATAACGCCAATTGAGACGAAGAGCGGCTTCGAACTCGATCCGCTTGCCGACTACACGACTATAGAGAATCTAGAAAATCACCTAAACAACCAGTTTGAGACGATTGTTGAAGAGATCGATTATGAACCGATATTCAACCACGGGGCGAGCCTCTTTGCAGAATTTCCGCAGAACACGAAGACACTCCGTACGCTCGATGATTTCATTTCCAACATCGAGAGTGAATCCATTACGAAGCTCGATGAGGACTTCCTCGGGGCCGTGTACGAGGAATTGATTCCTGTTCAAGAACGAAAAGAACTCGGCCAATTCTATACACATCCGAAAATCGCAGAGACGATTTCTCGATGGGCTATCCGAGATGTCGATACGGAGGAAAACGGAAATAGCCAGCCACCCCGAGTTCTTGACCCGGCATCCGGGAGTGGTACGTTCGTCGTCGAAGCGTACAACACGATTGAGCGGCTCATGGATTCCGTCGAGCATCAGACAATTGTAGACCATTTGACCGCTATCGACATCAATCGATTTCCGCTCCATCTCACCGCACTCAACCTCTCTGCCCGGAGCATCTCCAAGAAAACGGAGCGTCTGTACGCATACAACGACAGTTTCTTCGACATTGACCCAGAGACGGACAGATTCCGCGACGGACGCATCGAAGGCACGCAAAACGACCTGAACGAAGTCGGCCATTTCGACGCCGCCGTTGGCAATCCGCCGTACATTCAGCAGGCCAATCTGTACCCGAACAAGGACCATTTTCGGAACCATCTCTCGACGTTCGGCCGCTCTGGAACCTCACCGTACAAAGATGGGAACAAGAAACTGAGCGGGCGGAGCGACGCATACATCTATTTCGTCACGCATGCGACTCAGTTCCTCCGTGACGGCGGGCGGCTGGGGTACATTATGCCGACGAAGTGGCTGATGACTCGGTACGGCGAATCATTTCAGGAATTCCTCTACGATCACTACAAGGTGAATGCCGTCGTTGGGTTCTCGGTCCGGGCGTTTGAAGATGCGCTCGTGGATACGGCTCTCCTGCTCATCGAAAAGTGCGAAGACGAGCAGGAGCGCCGCGACAACACGGTGAATTTCGTCCAGATACGGGAGTCGATGGAGCCGGAAGACATCATCAGCACCGTCGATTTCGACTACCCGATTGATGAGGACGAATACATGGTCGTCCGCAATCGGAATTCCTACCGAACCGTTGCGGTCGAACAGTCTTATCTGACGGATGAGGGCGGACAGAAACTCAACTACTACCTGAGTGCTCCTGTCGAATTCATCAAGCTACTGGAGAATGAAAAGCTCGTACCGTTAGACGATTTGGCGGATGTCACGTACGGGAAGAAGACCGGCGCAAATGACTTCTTCTTCATCAGCGACGACGACCTCGAAACATGGTCAATCGACGAGCGCTTTCTGAAACCGGCAATCAAGAGTATCAAAGAAGCCGACGAGCAGGTGCTTTCCGAAGAAGACACCGGAAAGTACCTCTTCGATATGTACGAGTTCGTCGAAGAGGTGAAACGCGACACGACCGGTGTTGCAGCGAATTCGGACCTCAGACAGAGAGTCAAGGACGCGCTGGAGAGGGGTGGCTATACCACGACGAAGCAGTACATCGAATGGGGCGAGTCGGAGGAGTTCCACACTCGGCGGTCGTGTGAGGGACGTGATGCGTGGTTCAATCTCGGTCAGTTGGATGGCCCGGAGATTCTGCATCCGAAGTTCTTCAACGAGCGGGTGTTCGCCATTTGGAACCGCGACCGACTCATGCCGAGCAACGCAATCGACTGCATCAACCTCGATGACGATGTGGATGAAACGGTAGTGATGGGCATTCTCAACTCTACCGTTCACAAGGCGCTGCTGGAGTGTTGGGGCCGGGCAGAGGGAGGTGGTGCCCTGCAACTCATGACATACGAGTTGTCGAGTTTGCCCGTGCTCGACGTTCGCGGTCTTGCTGGAGAGGTTACTGGGAAGATAGCAGATGCCAACCAAGCGCTCATCGACGGAGAAGACGATGCCCAGGAAAGGCTCGACCAAATCATACTCGATGCTCTCGACGTGGATATCGATACAGAACGATTGCAGGAGTTACAGGAGACGATGATGCAAAAGCGGGTTTCAAGTGGCGCGGAAGTTGAGGTGCTCGTGGAACATATGGAGGGGCTAGAAGAGGGTGGTACGCAAGCGTTCGTAAAAAATCCAGATGGAAACCAGAGTCTAAGCGATTATATGAGTTGATGAAAGCAGACCATCTTGTGAGTCACCACACTGATTCTGGAGTGTCGTGGCTACTGAGTGGCTCCTCGTCGGGTCGTAGGTCCGCCGGCAAGTCCTCAGGTCCCGTAATCGCCTTCTCTCGATGCTCACGCACGCGCTCGGCGATCTCCTCACGGAGTTCACGCATCTCCTCGGGGTGTTCGTGGTAGTACGCGAGCGCGGTGTGGACCTCACCGAGCGTGAGGTCGAATTGGGTAGTGATTTCTTCGGGCGTGCGACCGCTCTGGACTTGGTCTACGACGTGGAGTACGCTGATTCGCCGGCCCTCGATTCTGGGTTTCCCACCCAGCACCTCCGGCGTCGAGACGATTTCGGCCATGCAGGTACTATGGGTGTCATCGGATAAAAACTCGGTGCGAACGACCACAACGGGCTACTCGGCGATTGGCTACGTGATGAGGCGTCCGTTTCGAAGCACACCGACGAATCAGCCTCGACTAGGCCCATCCATCGGGAACGAAGAACTCGCTGTCGGTCAGGTCAATTCCATAGTCTTCCAGCCGGTTGACCGCACCGACGACCCGCGCCACCGACGGGGAATCCTCCGGCATGAACAGGACAGGCGCATGTGGTGCGTCCAGTCCGACGAAATCGTCGTCGTGGGTCAGCACCGCTCGACCGTCCTCGCTGGCTCTGCTCTCGATTTCTATATCGTCAGTTCCCGTTCCGTACGTGTCACGAACGAGTTCGAGTTCGTGACCTGCCGCACGGACCGCGTTGACGACCGCATCCGAAACGTTCTCGTCGACAACGATTCGCACGGTCAATCGTCCGATTTCGGCTTCGGGTCGGCGGTGTCCCGTGGCTCGATACCGAGGTCTTCGGGCCGGGTCGGGTCCGCGTTCTCGATTTTCTCCCGGCGGCGCTGCTGTACCGCTCTGATTTCCTCGGGGTTGTCGTAGTAGTAGGCAATCGCTCGGTGGATGTCCGCGAGTTCGAGGTCGTACCGGACGGCCATCTCCTCCGGTGTGAGGCCGCCATCGACGACTAGTGAGACGACCTGATGGACGCCGATGCGCCGGCCCCCGATTCTGGGTTTCCCGCCCAGCACCTCCGGTGTCGAGACGATTTCGGCCATACGGATAGTACGCGCGCCAGCGGATAAAACCCATCGTGGCAGCCAGCGATGCTCGATGTCTGCCCGTTAGAGGTCGTACTGCTCACTGACGAGTTTCCCGATGCCGCGCTCTTCGAGGCGGTCCATCGGCGCGAGCATGGTCAGTTGCACGACGCCGGGCAGGCGACCGATCTCGACCCCACCGGTGAACGTACACCGGCCGCGGACCTCGCCCTCGGACATGTCGAGCAGGTCGCCCGCGCGGTCGAAGGCGTTCTCGGTCGCGGCGTTGACCGTCTCGCCGCTGCCGATGACCTGTATCGGTCCCATTTCCGACTGCATCTCGACGCCGTGTTCGTCGGCGAGCGCGTGGCCGGTCTCTCGCTCCATCTCGGTGTAGGGCGCTGCGATGTGCGGCAGGTCCTCTTCGTTCGGGAGTAAGAGCGGCCCGTCGATGTCGAGACCCTTGATGACCTCGATGCCGAGTTCGGTGCGCCCGCTCACGTCGGTCGTGTGTAACGATAGCTCGCCGTCGCCCTGATTGGCGTGGAGGTCGCCGACGTAGATACCACCACCGTCGACCTTGACCGGGCAGATGAGCACCGCGCCCTCGCGGACGGCGTTGATGTCCATGTGACCATCCGTTCGCTCGCCGAGGGCCTCCTCGTCCGGAAGCCCCCAGTCGTGGTCGGCCCCGATGAGGAACTGCCCGAAGTCACCAGCGTTGTGCGAATCGGGCAGTTCAATGGGTGGTGTGGTGCCGACGTTGCCGATGAAGGGGCGGAGATGGCCGAGCGTGCCGGCCATCTCGGAGGGCTTGTAGAGGAGAATCGGATGCTGGCGGGAGTTCTCGGGCAGCGCCATCGCCTCGCGGGCATCCTCGGCGAGTTCCTCCGCAGCCGCGTCGTCCATGGTCAGTCCCACACTTCTCTCCTCGTCGAAGGCCACAGTGTACCCGAACTCGAAGCCAAAGGACGACGCGTTCGCGCCACACTCGGCGCACCTGATGGCGTCTTCGCCCGTGCCCTCGACGATGCTTTCGGGCCACTCGGTGCCGCATTCGGGACAGCGGTGGTCCACGAACGGGTCGTCGCCGAACGCACCCTCACGCTCGGCCATGCTGCCGGTGCTCGTTGCGACGCTCGTCACCTCGACATCCCTGATGGTGAGCGCGATTGCATCGCCGACGTCGGCGTTCTCGACGGCGATTGGACGAGTGACCTCGTGGCCACCCCTGAAATCGGGCGTTATCATCGGACCCCAGCACGCTGGCGGCGTGTGCGTGCGAATCGTGCCGCCGTCGGCGACGGTGCCGGCCCATTCCTGTTCGGGACCGACCAGCCCGAGGGTGTACTGGTCGACCGTGAGTTCCTGTCGAATTTCGTGTTGTGCCATAGCCGAGTGAAGTCTATGGTATGTGGCAACATAAGTTCCCCTCTCGGAACGGCTGTGGCGGGTCTCGAACGAATCCTCTCGGTGGCTCGTCGCTACTCGGCGATTGCCTGTGCGACGAGTGCGATGATGATGACCGGAATGCCGATACCCGAGGCGATGAGCACCACGAGAATCAGGATTCTGCCGGCGGTACTCGCCTCGCCCCAGATGGAGCGGCGTGCGTCGTTGATGCTTTCGGCGAGGTCGGTAATTGCACCCATACCGACTCATCGAAGCGCCGTACCCGTCACGGTTTGGCCGTCTCACGCAAGCTTGCTCTCATCCACCGCCAAACCGTTCGGTTCACGGTTCGCCCATCGAGGCCGGGACGGTCGGCAGAAATGGCAGCTGCGAGGTGGCGAGGTACGTGCCCTTGCGGAGTGCACCTTTGGCGTACTGGCGCGCGCTGCGGTGAATCGGCGTTCGTCGACCCCGGATGTCGGTCGCACCCTGCCGAATGGCGTCGATGACCGCACGACCGTCGATGTCACCCATCCGCAGTGCGGCCGCGTCGAGGTCGATACGGAGTTCGGTGTACGCCCGGCCCACGTTCGGCAGGACGTGGGCGTCGCTCGCGCCGACCTTCGGGTACTCCTGTGCGGTGGCAAAGGCTCTGGCGCGGCGGTTCCGATAACCCGTGAAGACCATCGAGTTGTAGACCTCGATGGCATCGCAGTCGGTCAGGTTTCGCTTTCTGACGCCGTGGCGACTCCGCTGGAACGGATGAGGAACGACCGCGACGCCGCCAACCTCACGGACACACTCGACGGTCTCTTCGAGCGATTTCCCCCGCTCCGGGCGCGTCTCGACGCCGATGGCGAGCAGGTGTCCCGCCCGGGTCGATACCTCGACACCAGGGATTCCAAGCAGACCGTAGTCGGCGGCGAGGTCGGCCGCACGCAGCGACTCCCCGATAGTATCGTGGTCGGTGACGACGATGCCGTCGAGACCGATGTCGCGGGCGTGTTCGAGCAGGAGTTCGACCGGTTCGTGACCATCGTACGACCCCTCCGAGTGGACGTGCGGGTCGATGGCGACCGTGGCCGTCCGTGTCATCGGTGGTTCGTTATCTCGTCCACCGGTGATAAATCCATCTCCTGACAGAGGATGCCAGTTGGTGGGATGGAAAATACCGATATAAACTACAATTCAAAAATAGACAAATAATTGTTGCTTGCTCCGCCATCAAAACTGGAATAGACAGTCAATCGCTTCGCCGTATTGTTACACCAGATATATCGAGATTGTCCGGGTTGTTAGCTGTCCTAATGACATACTGGTGTTCCCGATCCTCAATTCGGATGTGGATATGAAAGGTTGCAGTATCGTGTGTCCTTGTTAACTCGAAAATATCTGATTGAGGTCCCATTTCAGGGATAATTGTCAGTGGGACAGTCGAATTCTTAGGTATAATCATGCTGTTCTGCGTGGGAAACTCAAACCTCACGCGACTTCCCGGAAATTCATCAACAATGCGTGACCTTTTTCCACTTTTTGTAAATTCAATTTTGCTTACTTCACCTCCGATTAACCACCCATCAATATCGCCGTGATTGATCGCGTTGAAATGGAGATTATACGCCACTCGGTTACCTTTGTTATTCAGCGTTCCGTGTCGTTCTTCAAGAGGACGAAGCTCCACCTCAGATATTGCAGATTTAATATGAGAGAAATAGAAATCGATGAGTGATATAGACAAGATTAGAATGCTGATAATAAGCGCACCCTCCTGTATAGAAATGCGCAAATGGGGAATCACAATCTTCTATATCAGCTGCAAGAGTATTTTTCCTACGATGGATGGCGTTGCAACTGCGCCGCGAATGAGGCCGAAGGCCGAGTGAGCGGGCGCGAGGGCGACCGGAGGGAGTCCGAAGCGCTTTTTCACTACGTTTTTGCCCGACTGAGCGAGCACCGCGAGCGAAGGAGGTGCAAAAAGTAGCATGGACTCGTCGGGATTTGAACCCGAGGCCTTCCCCGTGCCAGGGGGATGATCTACCACTGATCTACGAGCCCTCACCCTCTGCTATCGCCGTCGATTTGATAAACCCATCGTCATCGAGTCGAAACGGTTTACTGGGGTGCGGAACGTGTTGGAGACGGGAACAGCACGGCCGCAAATCCGACTCGTCCGCGTGGACTCCGAGATTGCGGTAGTGTTCGGTAGCGTTTCGTGTGATTCCTATCCTCACCAATGGCACGAATGCACACACGACGCCGCGGCTCGTCCGATTCGGACAAGCCCGTGGCAGACGACCCACCGGAGTGGAGCGACGTCGATGGCGACACTATCGAAGACCGTGTCGTCGAACTGGCAGAACAGGGCCACAGCCCGAGCGAGATCGGTCTCAAGCTCCGTGACGAGGGCGTACAAGGTACACCAGTACCGAACGTCCAGCTGGCGACCGGCAAGAAGGTCACCGAAATCCTCGACGAACACGACGCGGCGTCGGGGCTGCCCGAGGACCTCCGGAACCTGATGGAGCAGGCCGTCGGGCTGCGCGAGCACATGGCCGACAACCCGAACGACGCCCAGAACAAGCGCGCGCTCCAGAACACGGAGGCGAAGGTCCGCCGGCTCGCCGACTACTACCGCGGCGACGAACTCGGTGCGGACTTCGAGTACACTCCCGAGCGCGCACGGGAACTCCTGTAGATGGCCGTCGCCGGTCGTCCCGACGAATCGCCCGCGACCGACAGCGCCGCCGACGTACTCCGAGAGGCCGCGTTCGTGCGGCTACTCGCCAGGGATGGTAGCGATTCGCTCGCGGCGGCCGGTCTGCTCGGGCGCGCACTCGCAGACCGGGGAACGCCGTTTCAGGCGCGCGTCACCGGGCAAGACGAGACGGCAGCCGAGGACGCGACGACCGTCCACATCGGCTGTGAAGGGGGCGACCTCACGCTTCACGGGAGGACGCCGGCGAGCGAGACGGCCTTCGGGATAGCCCGCGACCTCGATACCGACCCCGACTCCGTGCTCGCACTCGCGGGCATGGCCGGGGGATTCGAGGGCAGCGCCGCCTTCGACTGCGCACGTGAGCGCGACCGTATCGAACGGCGTCCCGGCGTCGCGGTGCCGGTTGCCGACCTCGCCGACGGGCTGGCGCACACGACGCTCGTCCGTGCGCCCTTCTCGGGTGACCGTGAGGCAACCGCCGCAGCGCTCGACGGGTATGAAGACCCGCGAGAGGTCGCCTCGCTGCTCGCGCTGTCGGTGGCAGACATGGACGGGGCGACGCCGCGGGCCGCCGAGTCGGTGGCGCGTGCGCTCAGGCCATACGCCATCACCGCGGATGGCGAGCACGCCGTCAGCGGGCGCTGTGCGACCGTCGGCGGCTACGCCGACGTGCTCCAGGCGTGCGCCCGTGAGCGACCCGGCGTCGGTCTCGCGCTGGCGCTCGGCCACGACGTGTGGGACGCCGCGCTCGCGGCGTGGCGCACACACGGCAAGCGGGCACACGCGGCGCTCGATGCGGCGACGACCGAACGCCATCGAGGCGTGTTCGTCGCTCGCGTCGACGACGCGCCGCTCGCCACGGTTGCCCGTCTTCTCCGTGACTTTCGCTCGCCGGAGCCGGTCACGCTCGCCGTCTCGGAGACGTGCGCGGCGGCCGTGGCGAGCGAGGACGTACATCTCGGCGAGCGCATGCACGAGGCGGGGGCGGCCGCTGACGGTGACGGCGACGGCAGTGCCCGGCGCGGACGCGCACGCTTCGATGACCGCGACGAGTTCGTCGAAGCGTTTCGGGAGGCGTCATCGTGAAGCGCGCCCGGCTGCGGACGGATTCGGCGAACGGTGCAATCGTCGCGGCGGCGCTCGAACCGGACAACACGCCGGAGATGGAAACCACAGTCGAGGGCGACACCATCGAGACGACGCTCGAACGTGAGCGCACAGGAGGACTGCGCTCGACGGTCGATGATTACGTCGTCAACCTCTCGGTGGCCGAACGAATCGTACGGATAGCAAACGACCACGACACACAGCACAACGACACAGCATGAGCGAACGTTCAGTATCACGACAGCAGCAGACGAAGCGGTGGTACACCGTCTTCGCGCCCGAGTCTTTCGACCGGGCCGAACTCGGTGAGACCCTCGCGGACGAACCGAACGCGGTGCTCGACCGCACCATCGAAACGACCCTCGGAGAGCTGACCGACGACGCCGGCGCGAACAACGTCAAGCTCACCTTCCGCATCACCGACGTCGGCAGCGATGCGGCCTACACCGAGTTCATCAAACACGAACTCACGCGCGATTACCTCGGCAGTCTGGTGCGTCGCGGAGCCTCGAAGGTCGAGGCCTATCTCACAGTCAGGACGAGCGACGACTACCGCGTGCGCATTCAGCCCGTGGCCTTCACCACCAAGAAGGCCGACGAGAGCCAAGAGAAGGCGATTCGCAAGCGGATGGTCGAACTCGTCGAGGAAGCTGCCAGCGAGCGCACCTTCGAGGAACTCACCGACAGCGTGACCCAAGGTCGCCTGTCGAGCGCCGTCTACGGCGAGGCGCGAACCATCTACCCGCTGCGCCGCGTCGAAATCGGCAAGCTCGCGCTCGATGCCCACCCCGACGAAGTCGCCGAAGAAGAGGAGACCGCCGTCGACGTCGACGAGACCGACGTCGAAGTCTGAGCTACTCGGTAACTCGAAGCTTGCCGACCATTCCTGCGGGTTCGTGGGGAATACAGAAGTAGTTGTACGTCCCCGGTACCTCGAAGGTGTGTTCGAAGGTCTGACCGCTTTCGATGGCTCCCCCTGTACTGGAGGTCCACGCCTCGCGGGCGGCCCCCTCATTCTCGAATCCGCCGGAGGCGAAGTACGTCGCCGCCTCTGGAATCCGTGACTGGTAGGCGGTTACGGTGTGGCTGCGCGAGCCCGTATTGCGCCAGACGACCCTCTCCCCGACGCGCGGCTCGAAGTCCTCCTGCGGGAGGAAGTCACTTGAGCTCATCCCGATGTCGTAGTCGGGTTGCTCGCGCGAGGAGCCGACACAGCCGGCGAGACCGACGGCGATTCCCGTGGTGGTGGTGGTGAGAAACGCGCGGCGATGCATGAGTCGTATTTCGAGCGTGGGGGGTATAGGTTCCGCGATACGTATCCTACCACGGAAAGGCGAAGCCCGTCCCGGAATGGCCGGCCCAGTATCACGCGAGCCGAAGACGAGTAGCAGGAGATATAGCCCGATTAGCGTTAGAGCCATCCCCGAAAGTCGCATGTTGTACACTCGCTTCACCGGAAGCCGGTACGAAGCCCAGATGCAGGCGATACCGACCATCAGCGGAAAGAGCGCGATGAAGAGGCCAACCGATGACGCCCAGATGCCGAGGAGAACGGACGATACAATCAGACAACTGCTCGACAGTGAGGGATGAACCCCACTTCGTCTTGTAGGCTTTTCGTGGGTAGGGGTGGCTCTGGAGGGAAGCGAGGATAAACGCCTAAACCGCCGGTCGGCGATGGCGCTGACATGGCTTCCCGGCCCCGCGTCGTCGCCGCCCTCAGCCTCGCCGACGGCGTCACCGCGGCCAACGCCGCCCTCGGCTTTCTCGCGGCCGCACTCGCGCCGCTATCGCCCGCTCTCGCTTCCCGCCTCGTCCTGCTTGCGGCGGTCGCCGACGGACTCGACGGCGTGCTCGCGGCACGAGTGGGGGCCACGCCGGTCGGCGAGTTCCTCGATTCGCTGGCCGACGTGGCTTCCTTTTGTGTCGCGCCCGCACTCCTCGTCTTCTCGGCAGCGCAGAGCGGGTGGGGGCTCTCGGCAATCCCCGGGGAGTTTGCGCTCGCGCTCGCCGTACCGGCGCTGTTCGTCGTCAGCGGCGTGGTTCGGCTGGGACTCTACACCGCCTACGACACCCATCGCGGGCGGACGGAGGGTGTCCAGACCACGCTCGCGGCGACGGTGCTTGCGGCCGGCTATCTGGTTGGCATGCGGATGCCAACCGTGCTGCTCGCGGCGAGCGCGCTCTTCGCCGGGTTGATGGTTGCTCCAGCCACGTACCCCGACCTCCGCGTGCGAGATGCGCTCGTCATGGGCGTCGTGCAGGTCGGTGCAATTCTCGCACCGACGGCCTTCTTCCATGTGTTTCCGCGCCTTCTGCTCGCCTGTGCGCTTGCGTATCTCGTCTTCGCACCGTGGCTGTACCCGTCGGCCGGCGAAGGGAAACGCACTTAGGCGATTCGAGCGAAATTCCGTCCATGAGCGACGGGGACGAGCCTGCGGACGAAACTGATCAAGAAACCGAAAAGACCCCGGCCGAGTCCGAGGAAACCGAGCAGGAGGCGGACGAGCTGGAGGCACGAACACCAGAGGCACTCGACGAACGCCTCGACGAGGTCGAGACCGCTCTCGACGAGGCCGACACCGAAGCGGACCTCGATGCAGTGGAGGGCGACCTCGATAGCGCCGAGGAGGACATCGAGGCGGCCGACCTGCCCGAACCCGACGAGGACGAGGAGGACGCCGAAGACCCGCGCGAGGAACTCGAATCCAGAGTGACGGAACTGCGCGAGGCACTCGACGGCCAGCGCGGGCCGTACGCCGAGGACGCCGTCGAGGAGATCGAGGGCTCACAATCGACGCTCACCGAGACGCGTTGGACCGAGCAGGGCGAAGGTGAGGTGGCCAAGACTGTCCAGTCGTTCCTCGATAGCGCCGGCGAGAGCCTCGGCGAGGAGTTCTCGGCAGCGGACGACGACCCCGAGTCCCTCGCGACGGCGCTCGGCGAGGTGAACGAGACCATCGAAAATCGGGAGTTGGACCCCGACGAGGACGCCGAGACCGTCGGCGAACTCGTCGAGGCGGCCGACGAACTCACGACAGGTCTCGACGACGCCGAGGAGTGGGACGACCTCACAGTTCGGGAGAAACTCACTGTCGAGGGGTTTTACGACGTGCTCACGCCCGATGCCAGAAAGGACTTCCCGCCGGAGTGGAACGCCATCAAGATCTACGAGAAACGGAACGAACCCGAACCCATTCTGCGGGGTCTCGACATGTTCGGCTCGGACTTCATGGAGGCACACTGCATCGAGTCGCTGAAGCGAATGGGAACGCCCGCAGCCTACGACGAAATGGAACAACGCGCCCAGAAGCGCAACAAGCCGCCCATCGAGGTGCTCGGGAAGATCGGCGACGAGCGCGCGCTCGATACGCTCCACGAGTACATCGAGGGCGAGAGCGACCCGGCGCTCCAGAAGGTCACCATCAAGGCCATCGGCGAGATCGGCTCGTCGGATTCGACACAGCCGGTCGCGGATAGGTTGGTAGCCGATAACGAGACCGTGCGCTCGAACGCGGCGCGCGCGCTCGGACTCATCGGTGACACGCGTGCCATCGTGCCGCTTGCGGATGTGCTCTCCGACGACGAGTCGAACTCGGTGCGCGCGAGCGCGGCGTGGGCGCTCAATCAGATCGGCACCGAAGACGCGCTCGACGCCGCCCGCGAGCACGCCGACGACCGCTCGTTTCTCGTCCAGAGCGAAGCCGAGAAGGCAGACCGCGCGATGACCGAAGACACACCCGAAACGGCCGCCTGAATCCCGCTCGGCCGGCGGCGCGAGAGTTTATATATCCGGACGGAACCATCCCCGCGCGTGACGTTCCGTGCTGCCGTACTCGCGGCCGTTCTCGTCGTCGCATCGCTGAGCGGGTCGGCGATAGCCGCGGACAACGAATCGGCCGAGCAACAGCCCGACGGACCACACATCGAGGCAATTTATCCGAACCCGCTTGCCGAGGACGACGCGGGCGAGTACGTCCTGCTCGATGTTCCACGAGAGACGAACCTCTCGGGGTGGACGCTCAGCGACGGCGAGACGACGGTTGCGCTTTCGAACACGACCGTCGAGGGACAGGTGGCGGTGACGGACGACCCGAACGCCACCAACCTCTCCGTGCCGGTGCTGGCGGTGAACGAATCGCCGAGCCTCGCCAATGGCGGCGAGGAACTCGCGCTCACCGACGGTGGAGAAGTCGTCGATACAACGACCTACGAGGACGCGCCGGACGCCGAGGTGTGGAATCGGACCGCTGGCGGTTGGGCGTGGGAGCACCGCGGCGCGACGGATTTCCGGGCGGTACGGTCCAACGCTTCGACCGCGCGGGCGTTCGTGTTGCCCGACGCGCCCGGCGTTCCCATCGACGTGCTCGATTCCGCACAGGAACGCATCCTGCTCGCGGGGTACTCCTTTGCCTCCGAACGCGCCGCGCGTGCGCTAAAACGGGCCGCCGAACGTGGCGTCGAGGTGCGGGTACTGCTCGACGACGCGCCCGTCGGTGGCATCAGCGAGCGCCAGGGACGGGTACTCGATAACCTCACGCGTGCCGGTGTCCCCGTCGAGGTCATCGGCGGCGACTGGGCACGATACGATTTCCACCATCCGAAGTACGCGGTCGTCGATGACCGCGCGCTCGTCATGACCGAGAACTGGAAACCGTCCGGTACCGGCGGGCGGTCGAGTCGTGGCTGGGGTGCGGTCGTCGAGGGAAAGATTGCCGACCGACTCGCCGCGGTGTTCCGTGCGGACGCCGACTGGCGCGACACCGCCTCGTGGAGCACCTTCCGCGCGAACCGCACGTTCGAGGAAGACGAAACCGCAAACGAGAGCTATCCGACGACCTTCGAGCCACAGAACGTGAGTATCGAGAGCACACAGCTGCTCGCCGCGCCCGACAACGCCGAGAGCGCTCTCATCGAACGACTCGACGGAGCCGATGAATCAATCGATATCGTGCAGGCCTCCATCGGCAGCCGAAAACAGCCGTTCCTCAGAGCAGCAATTCGGGCGGCCGAACGTGGTGTCGATGTTCGCATCCTGCTCGGCGGTGCGTGGTACTCCGAAGAGGACAACGGCGCGCTCGCCGAGTGGTTGAATCGAAAGGCCAATGCCGAGAACCTCCCGCTCGAAGCCAAGGTCGCCGAGTCGGGGTCACGCTTCGAGAAGATCCACGCCAAGGGCGTCATCATCGACGGCGAGGAGGTGGTCGTGGGAAGCATGAACTGGAACAACAACTCCGCCCGCCAGAATCGGGAGGTCGCGCTCGTACTCGACGGCGAGGAGGCAGGAAAGTACTACGGCCGGGTGTTCGATGCCGACTGGACGGGCGGCGAGGAGCGCGGTCTCGACACCAGCATCGAGACGCCGCTGCCGGTGGGCGTGGTTGCGGCGGTGATCGGCGTGGCGCTGCTCGCCGCCGTCGTCGCGCGCCGTATCGACTTCGAGTAATCAGTCCTCGAAGCCGGCGACCGAGGCACTACCGAGTTCCTCGTCGAGTTCGGCTGCACCCATCTTCGTTTCGAGCGCGTCGAGGACCTCCTCGCGCATTCCCTTCACGAACTTGATGGAGCCAACCACGAGATGGCCGCCGCCGCTGACGCCGCCGTCGGTTTCGGCTTCGAGCTCCTCGACCATCTGCGGGATATCGAGACGCACGCCATCGCTCCGGAGCACGGCGAAGTCGGGACCGTAGCCGACAGTGATAACGGGACCATCGCTGTCGGCTACCTTGCGGTCGTGAATCGCGCCCGTGGTCTTGCCGGGGGCGGGGTAGGTAAACCGGTGGGCGTAGCGTTCGACGTCGATGCGATAGAGGTCCGCGCCGTTGTCGAGACTCGTGCTCTCGACGTGGGGCATGGCGGCATCGAGCTGTTCGTCGGTGTCGCGTTCGGCTCGCTCGGCGAAGAACTCGACGAGTTCGGTATGTCGGGAACCGTCGGCGGCATCGACGCCGAGCACGTCCGTGAGGAGTGATTCGCCGGCACTATAGCGCAGCCAGTGCGCTGCATAGTCGAGTGCGTCGCCGACTGCTTGCAGGTCGTCCTCGTCATAGCCCGCCTCGTGCGCGAGGGCGAGGTAATCGGCCATTGCATCGGCTTCCGAGCGGTCGGTGAGACCGGCGACCGCCGGCACGTGGGTGAGCTCGTCGGTGATGTCCGGATGAATCATCCGGGCGAGTTCCACACACAACATCCCAGTCGTAATTCGATAATCCTCGCCGTGGAGGTAGGGGTTGACGTGTTCTGTGAGCAACCCCCCGACCGCATCGGGGTCGGGATGGTGGTGGTCGACGGCCACGATGGGGATGTCGTACTGGGCGAGCGCCTCGTAGGCCGGCACGTCCTCCTCGGTCGAGCCGTTGTCGAGCATCACCAGCAGCGGGAGCTGCTGGCCGTGGCGCTCGCGGTCGCCGAGCGCGAAATTCAAATCGCGGGTGACGTCCTCCATCTCGTAATAGGGAGCCTTGCTCGGCAGGCGCTTGAGCAGGTGGCGCGCCGCCGACGGGTCGCCGTGGACTTCCTCGATGAACTGTTCGAGCGCGAGCGTCACGGGAATCGACGCACACATCCCGTCGCCGTCGGCGTGATGGCGGATGCGAATCGGCCGGTTTTCGAGGACCGCCCGGCGCAGGCGGGTCGCCACGGCTTCAAGGTCGGCGTGAAGCTTGTCGAGTGCGGGCCAGTCGATGAGCGGCTGCACGTCGTGGGGCGCTGCCCGCCGTTCGAGCGCGCTGTCGAGGCGCTCGCGGATCTCTCCACTGTCGTCGAGCGCTTCGAGCGATTCGACCTCTATCTGGAGTGCTCCCTCGCGGCGCTCGACCGTGCCAGCGATTCTGACGATATCGCCGAGGTCGAAGTCGGGATAAGCGCGGACGCCAGCAGATTCGAAGGCTGCACACGGGACGATGCCGCTACCGTCGCGCAGCGTGAACACGGTCGGCCCGCCGGTTTGTTTGATCTGAACGAGCTCGCCCTCGACGGTGACCGTCTCTCCTTCTCGACGACCGAGTTCGTCGGCAGCCGTGACGTCGGGGTCGTGTTCGACGCGGGTCGTCTCGGGGTCTTCGATGGAAACCGACTCGAACCCGAGGTCGCCGTTCGCCCTGACCTCGACGAGTCGTACAGTCAGGTCGTCGTCGACGGCGTAGCTTCCATCGAGGTTCGATTCGTGGACGAGTCCCGAGACCGACTCCGAGAGGTCGACGAAGATTCCGTACTCGACGACGCCGTTGACGGTCGCGCGGTAGCACGCGCCCTCCTCGATGTCCTCGACGGTACAGTCGGGAGCGAGGTCGTAGACGGGGACGTCCCCGGATGTTTCGGAGCGGGATGGAGTAGACATTCTTGGCAGTCGTTTGCCGCGACCGACTTTAACGCTTGGCAAACGCGTCCGTCGGCTTCGGAACGCTTAGATGGACGCCGGGCGACGTGTCCATATATGGGGTTGTTCCGGTCACGCGACCTGCTCGGCATTGCCGCCGACACTCTGGAGTTCGCCCGCTCGGCGGCCGAAGAGACCCATCCGAACGAGTACATGGGTCTCCTGCGCAGCCAACCGGCCGGCGAACTCGGAGTCGACGACGCCGGTAGGGTGATCACCGACGTGCTGGTCATCCCCGGCACGGAGTCGAATCCGGTCAGCGCCACGGTGAAGACGAGCCTCGTGCCAAACGACATGCGCGCCGCTGGCTCGATTCACTCCCATCCAAACGGCGTCCTCCGGCCGAGCGCCGCCGACCGCACTACGTTCGGGAAGGGCGACGCACACATCATTCTCGGTGCACCCTACGGTCCCGACGACTGGCGCGCGTTCGACCGCGAGGGCGACGAGCGCGACCTGCCGGTGCTCGACGTCTCGCTGCCCGACCCCGGGGACTTCTTCGATTTCACACAGGCGGACATCGACGAGGAACTCCGATGAACGACGAACCCACGACGGCCGTTGCACAGGGTACCTTCGATATCCTGCATCCGGGTCACCTCCACTACCTCCGCGAAGCGGCGGCGATGGGTGACGTTCTGCACGTGATAATCGCCCGCCGGGAGAACGTCACACACAAGCAAACACCGATTCTCCCCGACCGCCAACGCCGGGACATGGTCGCCGCGCTCGACCCCGTCGATAGCGCTCTCCTCGGGGACAGGGAGGACATCTTCGTGCCAATCGAGCGCATCGACCCCGACGTCATCGTGCTCGGCCACGACCAGCACCACGACGAGGCGGGTATCGAGAGCGCACTCGTCGAACGCGGCATCGACTGTGCGGTCGAGCGTGCGTCGGACCGCGGGCCGGGCTTCGACGGCGAGGTGCTCTCCACGGGTGAAATCATCGAGCGCATCCGCGAGCAGCGCTGTTGACGTCCGACGCGCGTCTGACTGACGCTTTTTGTGTAGCGCCAAATCGGTGAGAGCATGTCGAGCACCACCCACCGGACGGACACGCGAGCGGTCGTCGAGGCGCTCTCCTATCGGCACTGTCCGCTCGACCGGACACCCACCCGCGACGACGCCGTCCTCGCCGCCTACAAACACCTCCTCACCCACCGCACGGTCTCGCGGCTCGCGCTGGTAGGGAACGTCTATCCGCGGTGCGATGCGGGACTCGACGCCGACACGTGGTATGAGAGCCTCGTCATGCCGCTGTTGGGCGAACTCCCCGGCGTCTCGCCGCCCGGGCCCGGTACCGCGGTCTGGCGGTACGCGCCCGAGTGAGTAAGTCTCGATGCCCTATATCTGGTCGTCGCTGGCTACGACAATACGGGGACGGAGTATGTCGCAGTATCTGTCTTCGTCTCTCCATCCACCGTGTATTCGTACTTGACGCTGGTGGTCAATAGACCAGTCTTGACATTATTTACGTCAAGACCACTCAGCGTGGCTGTTGTCGTGTCGTCAGTCGTTGTTCTGTTCTCGATAGAGACCGGACTGTTCAATGTTACTGTCTCGCCATTGAGTTCGACAGCAGTATCCCCGAACGTGCCAGTTGTAGCGAAGTCCGAACTTGGGAAGTGACCCACGTAGCCGTGGAACTGTATCTCCGTGATCGTCATGTCCACGTCACCCCTGTTGATAAACTCGAACTCGACTGAATTGCTTCCCTTGGCGGTGGCGCTGTCGATTGTGACGCGCCGCGAGTCGGGGAGCGCGTAGCCGTTGTCAATATCGCCACCGATGTCGTCCGAATTGTCGCTGTTGTCGTCTGCGACATTAAATTTATACGTAGCTTTCAAGTTCGAGCCTGCTTTCGGTAAACTGACAACGATGGTCTTCGTACCGCTCGCTCCCGATTTCGGTGTGTAGGTGAAATTTACCTTTCCCTGATCGTTTGTGGTCGAAGAATCCTCAACTGTTCCGGAAGCCACGTCTGTTCCAGAATTGTCTGTGCTGACCGTTGCATCGCTGACTGGGTTGCCGTATTTGTCTCGGACGAGCACGGTGAACGACTTTTTCTTTCCGGGCGTCGCGCTGAGTTCGGCTGTCGTGTCGTCCATCCGAGGGTCCGAGTCTGACGGGTCTTCATCCGTATTTTCCGTCGGAATGACCTCGTGTGCATCAGCAGCACTGGAAAGCCCACTGGTATCCCCGAAGCCAATTTTCGAAATACGGAGCGTGTAATCCTCGTCTTTTTCGAGCGTCATGATAGGATCGCCTCCTGAACAATCGATAGCTGAGTTGGGACTGTTGTCGTCCTTATTATCGCCATCACTCGAACCATCGATTTCGTTGTAGTCTTCCCCGATCAGGTCGGACCATTTGTCCTTGCACTCAGATTCCGAAAGGCTGGTGCCGAGTTCGATCTCTGTGCTATCTTTTGCTGTAAAGTCCAGATACTGCGTCGAGGTGCTAATCGGTTTAACCGTCGGATTCGCCGTCAACCCGTTCTTCTGGTAGTCGCCGCCGAGCAGTGTCAGGTCGATTTGATGCTGGGTTCCTGGAAGCACCGCAGTCGAATCGCCAACGGCGAGCGTTCCAGAGTCATAGCTCTTCGACACTACGCCGTTGGCAATCGTGAACTTTGGGCTACTCTGCAACACGTTGTAATTGATAGCATAGGAGAGTGACCGCGTTTTGAAATCATTAGAATTATCCGAACCATCCCAGTATTTGCTGCCCTTGACGTTGACACCAGTAATGTTGATTGTGTGTGATTTACTCGTTCGCAACGTCCCCGCTGGCGACCCCGGATTAATAGCGAGTGCGCGTGTCGGGTAGTTCATTCCGATAGCAACGGTCTGTGAGCGGGATGCACCGTCGGCGCTGGCCGATTGGATCGCACCGCTCAACTTGCTCATCTGCCCCTCGACAGTCTGAGAGTGCTTGAACTCGACTTCCTCGTTCTGTGCCGGGACGACGCTCGACTGATAGAGCGTGAAGACGATCATCACCAGCGCGAACATCAACACGAATCCCACAACCGGCGAGACCGCGCGCTCGTCGTCCACGAACCGTTTCAGTCGCTGTTTGAGTGTATCCCTCATTTTATACCACCGCGAAGATGACGAGCGCAAAGGTTGGCAACACCACGGCGAACTTCGCGCCCGTGAGCAGGTCGCCGCTGCGGATGTAGCCCGCGATGAACCCCGACATGATGCCCTGAATCGTCACCGCGTGGAAGAAGAGCATCCCCATCAGTTCGACGTCGATGCTCGCCCCGAGTCCGGCCGACGCCGCACCGCTCGTGTCGAGACCCGCAATCGTATCGAGGAAGTTCACCTTCAGGATAGCCATCACCGCGAGCAGCGTGAAAAAGGTCATCACGATGATGACGACCTGCATCCGAGCCTGCGAGCGCTGCTCGCGCTCGATGTCGTCCTGGTTTTCGCTCGCGCGCGCGGCCGTCGAGAGCACCTCCGTTATCTGGCTCGATGCTTCCTGTGCCTTGCCGACGACGTTCACCGTGCGCGCGAGCCGCGGGATGTGATACTTGTTGTTGAACTCGACCAGCGCCGTCGTCAGGCTCGTCCCGTAATTCACCTTGGTATGCATCGTGCGGAACTCCTCGGCAAGCCGACCCGAGGAGGTATCGGCGACGAGTTTCAACGATTCCAAGAGGGTGAGTCCCGTGCTGTTCGCGCTCGACAGTTTACGGAGGTTCTCCGAAAGCTTGCCCGTGATGTGTCGTCGAGTCCGAACGTTCCACTCGTAGAACACCGCTACCGGCAGGCAGTTCACGTAGAGCGGAACGTACACCCAGACGAAGGTGCCACCGACGGAGTTCGCGATAAACCCGTCAATCGAGGTCGGCGCACGCCCCGAAATGACACCGAAGGCGACCAGCACGGCCGAGGCCGGCAGCGTGAGCGCGAGCACGGCAAGCGGATGGTCACGGAAGAAGTAGTGGGGCTTCGTGAGCAGTTCCGCCGTTCGGTACGTCCCCTCACGACTCTCGATGCGGTCGAAGACCCCGTACGAACCGGTGTAGCGCTCGACGAGTCCGAGGTCGGTGATGCGCTCGATACCCGTCTTCGCCCCGCGCTCGTCGCCGCCGTCGGGGCGGAGATAGCCGTCGCCGACCTCGTCCTGTTTGACCGTCGAAACCAATACTGTGAAGCCGATACCGATGAGCGGCACCAGTCCATAGACGGTCATATACAGCAGCGCGGTCTGTGAGCCGCCGATCATGCTCATAACCACCAAAATGATGATGAGAAGGAGCGGAAACACCGAGAGGGTGATGTACATTTCCCCAAAGAGTTCGAGCGTTTCGAGAACGAGCGACTGCTCCTGTTTGGTGGTTCGGAGGTGCTTGTCCTTCTTGTCGTTCAGAAAACCGGTCATGTCGCCGCCGGAGTCGATAATCGAGAGCATGTCCGTCAGGAACTGGCTCAGCTCCTCGCTCGGGGTTCTGAGCGCCTGTTTCCTGATGGCTGTTCGATAATCGGTGTCGAAGTATTCGGTTTCTAAGTGGATGCTCTCGAACTCCTTTGCGACCGCGCCGTAGGTGTCGTCGGCCCGCGCCATCGCCTCGAAGATTTCGAGCTGGTTCAGCCCACCAATCGACAGCGCGTACATAAAGGAGACCGAATCAGCGAGCAGCATGTTGATTTCGCGCTTGCGCGAACTCGCCCGGAAGTAGGGCACGGCGACGAGCGTGCCGAAGCCGGCGACGAAGCCGACCAGCCCACAGACCAACCCCGAGACCAATACGAGCAGCGGTAGCTTCACCGCCTCGAAGACATCCAATGCCGTGCCGTGAAGCACCCGGAGGTCGGTGAGTTTCGGCGTTCCCGTCACGAAGAGCTCGACGGCCAGATAGCCCGACAGCGTGGCGACTAGCCACAGCACCGCGCCGGCGATGACGCCGACCGCGAGCGCCCGCGAGAGGTACATTTCCACCGTATCGGGCATGCGCGCCGCGGCCAGTTTCCGCTCCATGTCGTCGGCGAAATCTCCGTCCTCGTCGAACAACCACCGATACAGCGGATAGAACCGGTCGCCGAGCGTCCGCGAGCGGTTTCCAAATCCGTCGGTTCCGTAGCTCACTCCATCTCCTCCGTGCCGTTGGAGTCGGCCCCTGTTCGTCCGCCATCGGCGATGGCGGCAGCCAGCCCCGGCGTTTCGCGGTCGTCGTACTCGGCGAACAGGCGGTCTTCGGCTTCATCGAGAATCGATGCGGTGTGCTCGCGCAACTCCTCGCTCGGGTCCGGCCGTGGCACCATCGCCTCCTTTGCCGGGTCGGTGTCGATGAGGACGCTCTCCATACCTCGGAGATCGTCCAGACTCTCCTCCAGTCGGTTGTTCGCGATGAGGGTCAAGATCGCATCGGGGTCGTTGATGAACCCCTGCAGGGTGGCGGCGGCCTGCGTGTACGTGTTGAGACCGCGGTCGACGAGGTAGGCGAGCACGACCTTCCGCCGGAACAGTTCCTCTGAGAGGCGCTCCTGACTCCAGCCGCGGTCGAACTTTATCTCTTCGAGCGTGCTCGACGTGCCCATTCGGAGGTAGTCGTCGGTCTCGGCTTGCCACTGATAGACGTCTTGGACGTTGATTTCGTCGTTTTCGGCGTCGTAGTAGTTGATTTCGGTCAGTGCCGTGTTCCGGCGGACCTTCGTGCCTCGAACCCGGGTCGCGGTCTGGACGCTCACCAAATCGAGGGCAGTGAACATCGTCTTCGAGACGTTGATGGGATCCGTTGTAAAGCGCTTGATGACCTCTCCCACGTTGTCGGCGTGGAAGGTCGTGAGCGAGGTGTGACCCGTGGACATCACTTGGAACAGCGTCCGGCCCTCTTCGCCACGGATTTCGCCCATCACGATGTATTCTGGCCGCTGGCGAAGCGATGCTTCCAAGAGCTTGAACTCGTCGATATCGCCGGCGTCGTCGCCGGTGAAGGAGGGCCGTGTCACCGAGGCGACCCAGTTGCGCTGGGGAATCTCCAGCTCTCTGGTGTCCTCGATGGAGACGATCTTCGCCTTGCTCGGGATGAAGAGTGAAACGGCGTTCAGACTCGTGGTCTTGCCCGACGCGGTGCCGCCGGCGAAGAGCATCGATTTGTTGTTCTGGATGCAGAGCCAGATGTAGGCCATCTCCTCCAGACTGAAGGTATGCCAGTTGATGAGGTCCACAGGAGTAAAGGGAACGTCTTTGAACTGCCGAATCGTGTAATTGGTGCCGTGGTCCGAGACCTCGTAGCCGAGGGTGAGCTGAGCGCGCGAGCCATCCGGCAGGGTGGCATCGACCTGTGGCTGGCGTTTCGAGATGCCCTTGCCCGAGCGCTGGGCGAGCTTCACCACGAAATCGTCGAGGTCACGCTCGCCGTGATGGACGTTGGTGATGAGCTGCTCGCGGTCGGCGTGATAGACGAATACTGGAGAGTTGTACCCATCACACGAGATGTCCTCGACATTGACGTCGTGCTTGATGCCGTCGATGCGCTCGTAGCCGGTGAAATCGCGTTTGAGGTAGTACAGTAGCTTCTCGACCTGATACTCGGTGAGCGTCGCCGCGTCCTCGTCGAGCACCGCCGACTCCGGTCGGGCTGCAATACCCGAAGTCCCTCGCCCGCCGTCAGTATCGTTCGTGCTGTCGCCGAACAGCCCTTTCAGTTTCCCAAACAGTCCCGAACTTCCCGCGCCGGCGATGGAGCCCTCGTAGAGGTCATACCGGTCGAGCAGGCGACCGGTCTCGGCTTCGATGACGTTCGTCCGCTCGGCGTCGTCGTCCCCCACGGCGCTGTCGTCGCCCGAGTACGTGATGGCGGTCTTGAGTTTTCCAGTGAGAAATTCCTGTAGCTCCGCCTCGATGGGCGTGAGATGCGGCTCGACGAGGTAGTATTTCTCCTCGTTTTCGCGCATCGAATGGAAGATGACCACGAACGAATAGGGTTCGTTGACCCAGTAGCGCGTCACTTCCCGGAAATGTGGTTTGCGGTCGGTCGGAACGGCCTTTTCGAGGTCGTAGCGGTTTGCAATCGTCGTCCGCCCGTTCGTTCCGGCGAAAAATTCGTCCTCGTCGAGGTCGGCGCTCGTGTCCACAGTCCGGGTATCGACGACGCCGGCGAGGGCGTGGGCGGTCTCGGCCGCGTCCGCGAGGCGACTCCTCGTTTCCCCGCCGCCGACCTCGTTCGCGCCATCCGACATTGGGGATGCTGGCTGCGGTATCGTACAAAAACCCTTGCATGCCGGTCGAGAACGATACCGTTTACCCATCCCCGAAAGTATCGACGATATGATCACGGTCCTCCTTCTCGTCGGTCTCGCGGTCGCGGTCTTCGTCGGGTTCAACATCGGCGGTTCCTCCACAGGAGTGGCGTTCGGGCCGGCGGTCGGCAGCCACCTCGTCTCGAAGACCGGTGCGGCCGGACTGTTCGCGCTGTTCGCGCTCATCGGCGGCTGGACGGTCGGACGGGGCGTCATCGACACGATGAGCCAAGGTATCATTCCACAGAACTATTTCACGCTCGCGGCGAGCGTCGGCGTGCTCTTTTTCGTTGGTCTCGCGCTGCTCATCTCGAATCTCTTCGGTGTCCCCGCTTCGACATCGATGACGGCAGTCGGAGCTATCGCGGGACTCGGCCTCGCAAGCGGGAGCCTCAACTGGGGCGTGATGGGACGAATCGTCTCGTGGTGGCTCGTTTCCCCCGTGCTTGCGTTTTGGATCTGTGCGGTCATCGGCCGCTACTTCTATCCCTATCTCAGTGAGTGGTTCGCGCTCGACCAGTCCGAGAGTTCTCCTATCCGGATCGATAGTTCCGGACGGGTTCCGGTCCCACGCCTCGCCGAGGATGCGACCCGGAAAGAGCTGTTCTGGAGTCTCGTCGTGCTGGTGATCAGTTGTTACATGGCGTTCAGCGCCGGCGCATCGAACGTCGCAAACGCGGTCGCGCCACTCGTCGGCGGCGGAACGATTACCGCCAGCCAGGGCGTGATTCTCGCGGCGGCAGCTATCGCCATCGGTTCGTTCACCATTGCCCGGCGCACGCTCGATACGGTCGGCAACGACCTCACCGACCTCCCATTGCTAGCGTCGCTCATCGTCGCAACCGTGAGCGCCACCATCATCACCGGTCTCTCGGCGTTGGACATCCCGGCGAGCCTCGCGGTCAGCGCGACGATGTGTATCGTGGGACTCGGCTGGGGGCGGGCGACGCGGACGACGACCATCGCCGACGCCGCCTCGGCGGCCATCCAGGGCGAGGAGAGCGCGACGCTCTCGACGGGCGCGCTCGCCGCCGAGACACCAGACCGGACGAGCGGTGTCCGCGCCGCCGACGGCGACAGGGCAGGCGAGCGCGTGCAACCAATCGGTGACGAGGAGCCGACCGACCTCACCTCGCAGGACCTCTTCGACCCGTCTGCCACGGGGCGGGTCGTGATGCTCTGGATTCTCACGCCCTCGCTGTCGGCGATTGCCTCCTATCTGCTCTTTCGAATCTTCCCCGTCTACGGCGGGGCGTAGCCGAAAACGAGCTTCAGTCGAGAAACCGTTCGATTCTGTCCATCGCCTCGCGCAGCTCGCTCATGCCCGTGGCGTAGGAGACTCGGAGATGGCCCTCGCCGCCAGCGCCGAAGACGCCACCGGGAACGACCGCCACGCTCTCGGCTTCGAGCAACGCCTCGGCGAACGCCTCCGCATCCGCCCACGGACTCTCGGGAAAGACGTAGAAGGCTCCCTTGGCCGTGAAGCAGTCGATGCCCATTTCGTCGAACCGCGAGAGCACGAACCGGCGGCGGCGGTCGTACTGGTTACGCATCTCAGCCACCGCGTCCTCGCAGTTGGCGAGCGCGTCGATGGCGGCGTACTGGGCAGTCGTGGGTGCCGACAGCATCGAATACTGGTGGACGCGGTTCATCGCCGTGATGGCTTCGGGCGGGGCGAGCGCGTAGCCGAGTCGCAGGCCGGTCATCGCATACGCCTTCGAGAAGCCGTTGAACACGACCGTGCGCTCGCGCATTCCCGGCAGGGTCGCTATCGAGGTGTGTTCACCCTCGTAGGTCAGGTCGGCATAGATTTCGTCGGCGAGCACAGTCAAATCGTGTTCACGGGCGAACGCGGCGATGGGTTCGAGTTCGTGCTCGCTCATCGTCGCACCCGTGGGATTGTTCGGATAGCAAAAGACGAGCGCCTCGGCGTCGCCGGCCCCATGCTCTTCGAGTACCTCGACGGTGAGTTCGAAGTCGTCCGTCTCGCGGGTCGGCACCGGCACCGGCTCGCCGCCGGCGAAGGTCACGCCGGGAACGTACGAGACGTAGGATGGCTGGGCGATTGCCACCCGGTCGCCGGGGTCGACGAGCGCGCGGAAGGCCACGTCGATGGCCTCGCTCGCGCCGGCGGTCACGAGTACCTCCTCGTCGGGGTCGTAATCGAGGTCGTAGCGCTCGCGTGAGCGCTCGGCGATGGCCTCCCTGAGGTCCGCCATCCCGCGATTGGCGGTATAGGAGGTTCGACCCCGCTCCAGTGAATCGATGGCCGCCTCGCGCGCGCTCCATGGCGCGGTGAAATCCGGCTCGCCGACGCCCAGCGAAATCACGTCGTCCATCTCCTCGGCGAGTTCGAAAAAGCGCCGAATCCCCGAGGGTGGAACACGCTCGACGCGCTCTGCCACCTTCACGCGAGCCACCTCCGGTGGCGAGGGTGAGCTCGAAACGGCTTCGCCGTTTCGGCGTTCATGGCGAGACCGACAGCCGGTCGTCGTCCCTATCACTACTGAACTCGAAGCCACGCTCCTTGTACGACTCCATCAGGTAGTGGGTCACCGTCTGGGTGATTTCGGGGACGGGTGCGACCTTCTCGGAGACGAATCTGGATACCTCGCCCATCGAATCGGCCTCCACAGTTAGTGAGAAATCGTACTCGCCGCTGACGAGCCTGAGTGACTGGATTTCCGGAAAGCCGACGAGCCGGTCGGCGATGTCGTCATAGCCCGTCTCGCGGTCGAGCGTGACGTTACACTCGACCAGCGCGCGCACCGGCTCGCGGTCGGTTCGTCGCCAGTCGACGACCGCCTGATAACCCCGGACGACGCCCTCGGCTTCGAGGTCCTCGATACCCTCGACGACCTCGCCCTCGTCGACGCCGAGCATCCGCGCGAGGTCGGCGGTCGTATAGCGCGCGTTCTCACGGAGAAGTGCCAGCAGTTCCGCGCGAGTGTCCATACAGCGACGCCAGCGCGGCGAACCAAAAGCGTTCCGTCGATTAACTCTCGTCGAGAAAGCCGACCAGCAGTTTCTGCTGGGCCTTCCGGAGGTGGTTGTGCAGCGTCGGCGAGGAGACGCCCATCGAGGCGGCGATATCCTCGGCCGTCGAGCGTCGCGGCCAGTCGTAGTAGCCCGCGAAATACGCCGCCCGCAGCGCCGCCCGCTGTTTGTCAGTCAGGCGTTCCTCGACCGACCGCCGAGCGTTCGCGTCGTCGAGCGACCGTTCGACGGTGTGTTTCGACAGCAGCTCCGAACCCGGATGGCTGCGCTCGAACGCATCGACCACCGCCCGCACGTCGGTTTCGGGGGCGACCTCGACGAGCATGTTCCCGACGCCGTCCGTGACGTCGTACTCGCCGACCGTCCCGCCGATGTTGACGACGGTGTTGACCGGCGATTGCCGGGTGACGACCTCGAAGACACCGCCCTCGTCGTGGGTGCTGACGAGCCGACAGTCCTCGACGACCGACGACGCCGCGGCGAGGTCGAGCACGCCCTCGGGGTCTGCACCCTCGATGGTGACGTACTGGACCACGGCGCTGTCGGCCGCGGGAACCACGCCATCGATGACGTACCGGCAGTCGAGGCGCTCGGTCAGCGTCGTGGAGAACGCCGACGCGTCGGTGACACGGAGTTCGAGCGCGACCGCCGTGTCCGACAGCAGCAGCTTCATGTTCTGGGCGGCGTTGATGGCGAAGCCCGCCACCTCGCCGAGCACGGCGAAGGCAGCCCGTTCGCGCTCGGAGAAGGCGTTCGGGCGCGTCGCCGCGACGACGAGCACGCCGTAGACCACTTCGTTGTACGACAGCGGCACGGCCGCCATCGATTCGGCATCGTTGGCGTCGGCCTGCCACGGTCCCGCACCGCTCTCGTAGACCTCTACCACCCCTGTTTCGGGCAGCTCGTCGGCCGTCGCCGCCACGCCACCGTCGGCGGTGGCGACCTCCACAGCACCGGTATCGATGCCGGCCCCCGTCCGGATGGCGAACTCGCCGCTGGCGTCGCGTTCGGCTATCCACGCGAACTCGTACAGCTCGGCGGCCGCAATGTGCTCACAGACCGTGGCCGCTATCTCCTCGCGCGTCGCCGCCGCGACCAATCCCCGGATGATGTCCTGGATGACGACGTTGATGCGGTCGAGCGTCGCCAGTTCGTCGCGCTGGCTTTCGAGGCGACGCTCGGCACGGTGTTTCGCCACCGCGTTCTCGATGCGGTTTGCGAGCACCGTGTACTGGTCGAGACCGCCACCTTTCTGGAGGTAGTCGGTGACGCCCGCCGAGATGGCGTCGCTCGCCACGTCCTCGCTTCCCTTTCCCGTCGAGAGGATGACCGGGAGGTTGGGATGGCGCTCGCGCACCGCTTCGAGCAGTTCGAGACCGTCCATGCCCGGCATCCGGTAGTCACTGACGACGCAGTCGACCCGCTCGGCGTCGAGACGGGAAAGCGCCGCGTCGCCGCTCGTCTCGGTGTGGACGACGAACCCCTCGCTCACCCGTTCGAGCGCCATCGCTGCCGTCTCGACGACGTGGCGCTCGTCGTCGACGAAGAGCACGTGAACCGTCTCGGCGCTGTCAATCCGTTCACTCACGACCTGTGATATCACAGGGAACCCATGAACAAAAAACAGTATGCCGGCGAATCGATAGTTTTCCAGCGTATCACTGCGTCGTCGGCGTTCGGTGCTTCCAGTGTTGGTCGATGCGGACCTCGAATCGGGCACCATCCCCGGAATCGGCGGCCGAGACCGTCCAGCCGTGTGCGCTGGCGATCTTTCGAACGATCATCAGCCCCAGTCCGGTGCCGGACTCGCTCGTCGAGTAGCCGTGTTCGAACACGCGCTCGCGCTCGCTCTCGGGGATGCCGGGACCGTCGTCGGCGACGAAAAACCCCGCTTCGGTCGGGCCGACGGTGACGTGGACGTCCGTGCCGGCGTGGTCGATGGCGTTGCGAAAGAGGTTCTCGAACAATCGTATCAACCTGTCGGGGTCGCCCGCGAGCGTCCCGGAAACGTCGACGTCGATGGTCGCGTCGTCGGTGGCGACCGTCCGCCACGCCCGCTCGGCGACGTCCGAAAGCGAGACGGGTTCGGTGTCGTCGATGATTCGTCCCTGTCGGGCGAGCGCGAGCACGTCCTCGATGAGCGTGTCCATCCGGTCGATGGCCCACAGTGCCGCCTCGTGGTGCTCGGAGTGGTGGTCGTCTTCGGCGAGTTCGAGCCGGCCGCGCGCGACGCTCATCGGGGTGCGGAGGTCGTGGGAGATGACGCTCGCGAACTCGTCCAGCAGTTCGTTTTGGCGTTCGAGGTCGCGCTCGCGGCGCTTCTGGTCGGTGATGTCCGTATAGATGGCGTAGCCGCCGCCGTTTCGCTCGCCGGGGTCGAACGGCGCGACGTGCAACAGGAAATCCCGCACGCCGTTGGCCGTCCGCCGTCGGGCGGTCGTCTGGCAGCTCTCGCCGCGTGCGAGCGCCGCGTTGAACACGTCGGCGCTCTCCTCGTGGCCGGCCGGGACGATGTACTCGTCGATGTTCTCGCCGCGGACCTCCTCGACGTCGTAGCCGAAGACCGTCTCGAAGCGTGCGTTCGCCCGTCTGGTTATCGGTCTGCCATCGACGAGTTCGTAGCGCAGCGCCGCGTCGGGAACGTTCTCGAAGAGGGCTGTCAGGCGGTCGCGCTCGACGACGAGGTCGCGCTCGCGTGCGGCGCGTTCGAGGGCCGCCTCGGTGTTCGCCGCGAGCAACTTCGCCAGCGAGACGTCGCGGTCGTCGAACGCATCCGGCTCGGTCGCCCCGACAGTCAGGACGCCATGTTCGCCAAGCGGCAGCAGTAGCTCGCTTCGAATCGGCGTTTCGGGGTTGTGAACGTTCGGCTCGCGGTCGACGCGGTCGTGGCGTTGCATCTCGCCGGATTCGAAGCTCTCCCACGCGAGGCTCCCGCCGCCATCGTAGGTCGGGACCGACTCGAACAGTTCGTCCCCGGCGTCCGAAATCGCCACCGGACGGAGCGCTCCCCCTTGTTCGAGCCAGACGCCGTTCAGCTCCATGTCGAGGACGTCCTCGGTGGTCGTGACGGCGACCTCGGCGACCGCCTGCCGTGTGGTGGCGACCATCATCTTCCGGGTGGCGTCGTGGAGCGCTTCGAGCAGCCGTTCGTGGCGCTTGCGGGCCGTGATATCCCTGATGACGCCGACGGTGCCCTCGAATCCCGCGTCGGTCTCCAATACCGTGAGCTGGATTTCACACGGGATGGTCCCCCCATTCGCACCCCGGACGGTCGCCTCGTAGGAGTCGCTGACGGCGCTCGGTCCCTCCGAAAGCAGCCGTTGAATCAGCGACCGCCCGATGGCGACGTCCTCGGCTTCGAGCAACACCGAGGCATGCTCGCCGATGAGGTCCTCGCGGGGATAGCCCGTTTCGGCGACGAGCGTGTCGTTGACCGTTCTGAATCGCCCGTCGGCGTCGAGCGTGTATATCATGTCGCCGGCGGCGTCGAGCATCCGCCCGTAGCGGCGCAGCCGCCCCTCGCGTTCGAGGCGGTCGAGCGCCGCCGTCGCGTTCGCCGCGAGCACGCGCGCGAGCCTGATGGTCGTATCGTCGAACGGCTCGTCCGGCGAGGCGACGGTAATCGTCCCGTAGCTCCCGAGCGGGAGGTACAGGCGGTGACGGAGCGGGATGTCGTCGTCGGGGGTGGTCACCTCGCCGACGACGACCGCCTCGTCGGCACGGAACGCCCGCCACGGGAACCCCTCGCCGCGCGCGTAGCTCGGCCGGTCGCCGAGCAGTTCCTGCGTCGCGTCGGTCACGGAAACGGGGTCGAGGGTGTCCCGGTCCTCGTCGTAGAAACGGACCACGGCGATGGGGAAGTCGAGGATTTCCTCGATGGTCGCCGTGACGCTTGCGGCGATGCCTCTCCTGTCCTCGGCGGCGACGAATCGGCGTGTCGCCTCGTGCAGCGCCGCGATGACCTGCTCGCGTCGCCGGTGTTCGCTGACGTTGCGCCCGACGCCGACGATGCCGTTCGTGTCGCCCCCACGGAAGCGCGCGCCGCTGAACTCGTGGGGGATGGTCTCGCCGGCGTTCGTCACGAGCGCCGACTCGATGATGGCGCTTTCGCCCGTCTCGATGACGCTCTCGATGCGGTCGTCGATGCGGTCGTGGTCCTCGCCGGGGACGAACTCGTGGTAGTTCATCTCCGCGATTTCGGCGTCGGTGTAGCCGACGACCGACGCGAACTCCTCGTTCCAGCGAACCATCGTGCCGTCGACCCCGACGGCGTACGCCGGGTCCGGCAGCGCCTCGAAGATGGCCTCGGTGAACGCCCGCTCCTCGTCGAGTGCCTGCTCGCGCTCGCGGCGCGCGGAGACGTCCCTGAACACACCGTGCAGCAGCGTTCGCTCGCCGACTTCGACGACGGTTGCACGGATTTCGACCGGCACCGTCCCGCCGTCGGCAGTCTCCACCAGGACGTCAGAGCCGTCGGGAAACCGAACGACGTCGTTCCCCGGCGCGCCGATATGCCGTTCGAAGAACTCGCGGTAGCGCTCCCCCTCCCCGTCGGGATGGAGGGCCGTCTGGTGGGTTCCGACGATGTCCTCGCGCGGCCGGTCGAGCAGCGCCTCGGCGGCGGCGTTCGCCTCGACGATCCGTCCAGTGTCGGCGTCGGCCACCAACACCGCATCCGGGGCGGCGTCGATGAGCGAGCGGTACTTCCGCTCGGAGCGTTCGAGCGCACGCTCGGCGCGATAGCTCTCGACGGCGTTTCCGATGCGGTTGGCGAGCAGCTCGTACCCCTCGCTGCCCGTCCCTTTCGGGAGGTAGTCGGTGACGCCGGCCGAGATGGCCTCGCTGGCGACACCCTCACCACCCTCGCCAGTGAAGAGGACAAAGGGGAGGTTTGGATGGCGCTCGCGCACCGCTTCGAGCAGTTCGAGACCGTCCATGCCCGGCATCCGGTAGTCGCTGACGACGCAGTCGATGTCCGCGTCCGCGATGCGGTCGAGCGCCGCCGTTGCCGACGTCTCGGTTACGACGGTCATCCCCTTCTCGATGCGTTCGAGATACGTGGCCGCAAGGTCGGCGACCGCCGACTCGTCGTCGACCACCAACACCGAAATCGACTCGGTCATTCTCGTTGTGTCCGAATGCCACCGGAATGAGAAAAGCTTGTCTCCGCTCACCGTTCGGGAGGGGCGTACGGGCGCTGGCTGCCGACCGGCCGCGACACCGAGTAAGGCATATCAGCCGCCCGGGTGTGACAGGGGATATGGTCCTCGAAGAATCCACACAGGAACTCGACCGCGGCGACCCGGCCCCCGACTTCGAACTTCCGGGGACGGATGGCGAGACGTACACGCTCGCGGATTTCGACGACTGTCGGGCGCTGCTCGTCGTCTTCACCTGCAACCACTGCCCGTACGCACAGGCGAAAATCGACGCGCTCAACGGGCTTGCCGCGGCCTACGACGACGTGGCCGTCGTCGGCATCAACCCCAACGACAGCGAGGCGTATCCCGACGACTCCTTCGAACAGATGCAGGAACTCGTCGCCGATAGTACTGTCCAGTACGACGCCTACCTGCGCGACGAATCGCAGGACGTCGCGCGGGCCTACGGCGCGGTCTGTACGCCCGACCCGTTCTTGTTCGAAAACGGCGACGAGTTTTCCCTCGCCTACCACGGCCGCCTCGACGACGCCCACGGACCCGACGAGTCCCCGTCCGGCGAACCCGGTTTCGAGATGGCCGGAGCCATCGAGTCGGTGCTTGCAGGAGTGCCGGTCGACCAGCAGTTCCGGCCCTCGCGCGGCTGTTCGATAAAGTGGAACGGATAGGAGCCGACGACAGCGAGGAGCGGCCCGACCACCAGCCATCGACAGAGCGTCGTCGCGTGCCGACCGTTCAGAGTCCGGGACCGTCCTCGCCGGTATCGACGTCCGGCCCGGCCTGCTCGCGGCGGCGCTCCAGTTCACGTATCTGGCGGAGGTAGTAGAGCGCGCCGACGAGCGCGACCACGACGAGTACAGCGGCCCCGGCGGCGAAGAGATAGAGGTCGCGCTGGAGGTAATACCGCACGATGACCGCGTTGCTCTGGACGTCCGGCCAGCGAATCTGCACCCGCCCGGTGTCGGTGCGTGTCGTCCGGTAGTCGCCGGGCGAGACGCGTGCGAGCGGCGTGTAGGCGACGCGCATCCCCTTCGGAATCGTCACCTCGTAGGTTCCCGTGACGAACGTTTGCGTCGCAAAGCGCTTGCCCTGTGCGGACGCGCTGAAGGCGAGCTTGCCGTTCCGTGCGGGCAGGGAAATCACCGTCCGTTTCTCCTGATTGGTCGCGTTCAGTGCCGGTGAGGCCGCCCCGACGACCGTTCCGTCCGGATACCGAAACTTGAGCGCCGAGATGGCGAGCGGTCCCTCGCGACCGAGACCGTCGCGGCTGTGGACGGCGAACTGCGAACGGTTGTTGATCTCGTAAACGGCCTCGTACTCACCCCCAGTAACGTTGATCGAGGCGTTCGCATCGCTTCCCCACTCGTAGGTTTCGTTTTCCGCGAGCGCGCGTTTATCAACCGGATCCGGCCCGAGAACGGACGAACAGCCGGCGAGAACGAGGAGGGCGACCAGCACGAGGCCGGCGAGCGCTCGCTTGTGGTTCATGGCACGACACAGAGCAGTTCGGCCGGGAGATATCCCCCAATGGCCGACAGCAGTCCGGGCGGGTCGGTGCCCTCGCCACAGACGATGCTCTGCTCCAGCAGTCCAAGCCGCTCGACAGTAACGATGTCGTTGGCGTGGCCCGCGCGGTTGACGGTCGCCCGCACCTCGCCGCGCGTCGCGCTGTTGGCGTTCACTCGACCGGTGCCACGCGACCACTCGTACAGCCGGTCGCGTTCGGCGTCGGCCAGCCGGTGTGGCTCGCCGTAGACGAAGGTCATGGGCACGTGCTGGACGAGTCCAAAGCGCGTGCGGACCTGTTCGGGCGTGCCCGGCCCGAGGCCGAGTTCGGCGCTCGGCACATGGATATCCTCGCCAGCGTCGAGGACGAACCCCGATGCGTCCCACGATTCCAGAGTACCAGTATAGGTTTCACCCGCCTCGAAATCCGACGTGATGGTGCCCCACTGCTCGTCGAGGACGTTTCTGGCGATGACGCTGTCTTCGCCCTCGACGGTGACGCTCGGGAAGTCGTCGTGACGGATACCGATATCGTACTCGACGGCGAGGTCGCCGATGGCGTTGTCGACCAGCGAGCGTAGCCCGTCGAGCGCGCGCTCGCGGGCGTCACCCTCGACGTAACATTTGGTGGCGAGGACGACCATCAGGCGACGTTGAGTTCGGCCTGGAGGTCGTCGATGCGCTCGTCCATCGCCTCGACGAGGTGGTCGTTGTCGAGCGATTCGAGCTCGGAGCCACACTGCGGGCACTCGAAGCCGAACTCCATCGCCTCCTCGAACTCGAAGCGTATCGAATCGACCTCACAGAGGAAGAACTCGTGGTTGCGCTCGTACTCGCGGCGGTCTTCGAGCGCGTCGAGCAGCCGGTGCATCTCCTCGCGGAGGTTCTCGGGGATGGAGCCGTATTCGAGCGTCCAGAGGTAGGTCAGCCAGCCCGAGTCCTCGTCGCGCAGCCGTCGGTAGTCCGCGAGGTCGTTCTCGTAGAGGATGAAGAGTGCGCGCCGGACGTCGTTGAGTTCGAGGTCGAGCTCCTCGGCGAGCTCTTCGTCCGTGACCTCGCCGTCTGGCGGCGCTGCGGCGACGGGCATCCCACGCGGACCGACGAGTTCGTGGAGATAGGTTTGGACGACGGGGTCTTCGAGAAGCTCCTCAAACGCCATTTATCGTATGCGGGCGACCCAGCGGTGTAAACCCATCGTTCACCGCTCGGTCCCCTCCACGCGCTTGCCGCGCTCTTTGGGAACCACGTGCCGGTCCGCACCGTGCCACTCGCGGTCGAGTTCGCGGCCCCCGTGGAGTCTGTCGAGAAAGACCGCGAGCGAGGCGACCTCCGAGTGGGGCTGGTTGGTGACGGCGACGTTGTAATCTGCGGCCTCGTAGACGTCGAACGGAACTTTCTCGGCCCCGACGACGACGAGCAGCGGTTCGTTTCGATGAGCGGTTCGAATATCGTCCTCGACGTCCTGAATGGGCAGTCCGTACATCGTGAGGTGGACGACCGGCCCCGCCCAGTCTTCGAGCAGCGGCCGATAGGACTCGCTCACCTCGGTCTCGAACGGGCCGCCGAAGCGGTCGGTGATGTCGGCGACGGTCTCGCGGGGACCCTCGGCGCTGCCGGCGAACACCACTCGGTCGGCACCGAGCGCGCGGGCGGTCAGGCCCACGTGAGTGCTCATGCGCTCGTCGCGACCGGGGCGGTGGCCGAGTCTGAGCACACAGAGTTCGGGGTCGTCCTCCATCAGGCCGACTCGATGGCCGAACTGATGGCGTCGACCGTCGCCTCCACAGTCTTATCGCCGACGAAGACGGTCGGTGTGGCCCGCACACCGCGGTCCCGTCCCGTCTGCTTGTTCGCCTCGACGGTCTGTCTGTAGGTCTGGTTTTCGGCGGCCTTCCGGACGGCCCCTCCTTTGAGACCCATGTCGTTGGCCAGCGAGGCGTAGGTGTCCGGACCGAGCCGTGATTGGTTCTGGTAGAGCGCTTTCGCGTAGGTGAAAAACTGCTTCGCGCCGGCCCGTTTTTGGACCGCACGGGCGGCGCTCGCCGCGCGCCACGAGGTCTCGTTGACCACCGGGAAGTCGTAGTGTTCGTAGCGAATTTTTCCGGGGTCGATGTATCGAGAGGCGATGGTCGGCAGCACCTCCAGATTATATGTCTGGCAGTGCGGACACGCGAAGTCCTCGAAGACGGTCACGGTCGTGTCCGCGTCGGGATCGCCCTGCACCGGTGTCGGGAGCGTATCGCCACTTTGACTGCCGGAACCGCTCGACGCCCCGCCGAGACAGCCGGCCAGCGTGCTCGCGGCCAGCCCACCCATGCCGAGCAACGCCCGCCGCCGGTCGATGCGTGACGAACCGGACGCATCCGACGGCTCGCGGTTCGATGTCATTGGATGATTTCACAGCGCAGCGTGCATAAACCCCGCGACCGCCAGTCGAACACGGCCGTCGACGCACGACGGCAACCGGAAAACACATACCCCGAGCCTCGGCATCTGAGACATGCAACTTTCCGGCAAGCGCGTGCTCGTCACCGGCGGGGCGGGTCTCGTCGGCTCGCATCTCACGGCGCAGCTCCTCGACGGGAACGAAGTCGTGGTCGCCGACGACCTCTCGAAAGGCTCCCGCGAACGGGTTCCCGACGGCGCGACGTTCGTCGAAGCTGATATGACCGATTCTGACGACGTGGCGCGCGTTCTCACCGCGGACCTCGACTGTGTGTTCCACTTCGCTGCCTACACCGACACCAACTACGCAAATCCTCGAAAACTGTTCGAGGAGAACTCCGCGATGACCTACAACGTGCTCGAACGCGCCCACGAGGTCGGCGTCTCGAACGTCGCCTTCACTTCCTCGTCGACGGTCTATGGCGAAGCGCCGATGCCGACCCCCGAGGACTACGCCCCGCTCGAACCTATCTCCATCTACGGCGCGAGCAAGCTCGCCGACGAGGGGATTCTCTCGACGTACGCCCATTCCCACGACTTCACCGTGTGGCTCTTCCGCTTCGCCAACATCGTCGGCCCGCACCAACGCGGGAACGTCGTGCCCGATTTCATCGAAAAGCTCGCTGACGACCCGAACGAACTGGAAATCCTTGGCGACGGTCGTCAGGAGAAATCGTATCTCCACGTTGACGACTGCGTCGAGGCCATCCAGCATATCGTCGAACACACCGACCAGTCGATGAACACCTACAATCTCGGGACCCGAACGACGACCTCGGTGACGGGAATCGCGGACATCGTGGCCGACGAGATGGGTCTCGACCCCGAATACGAATACACCGGCGGCGACCGTGGCTGGACCGGCGACGTGCCGCGAATGCGTCTCTCAATCGAGAAACTCACCGCGCTCGGCTGGTCGCCCGGCCTGTCGAGCGATGCGGCGGTCCGTCGCGGGGCGCGCGAACTCATCGCGGAGCTGACCTGAGTTACACCGCAATCTCGACTCGGGCTTCACAGTCGTGATTTTCGGCTTCGAGCGTCGCCACCGCCGTATGGGTGCCCGCATCCGGGTTCTGCCACTTGCCCTCGTAGGTCACCGACTCGCCGGGGTCAAGCGATTCCGATTGGAGCGCCTGCGTGAACATCCGGCCCCGCGACCACCGCCAGCGTTCGTCCTCACCATCGAGCACCGCGAAATCCGCGCTACAGGAGTCTCGAAAGGAGAGTGTCACGGGGTCGTCGCCGTCGTTTGCGACCGTGAACGAAAACGAGACGCGGTCGGTTTCGACCCGTGTATCGAGGCTGCCAGTGAGTGTCATACCGTGTATCGAACGAGGACGGAAAAAAGCGTGCGGGCCGAGGGCGGTGGGGTTTTGCCCCATCGCCGCCGACCACTGGTGTGCAAATCGTCGGCTATCGGAGCGACGACCCCGCCCTGCTGGTCGCCGAGGGAGGGGCTGTGTGCCGGCAATCGCTCGCTCCCGGGACCGGACTCGCCTATACGCTCGGTGAACGCCACTGTGCCGGGACGATAGAGAGCGAGAGGCACGTCGCCTGCGAGCGCGAGCGCGCGCCGCACTGCGAAATCCATACCACGCCGTGGGCGGTGGCGAACAACCGCGATTCCGACGAGGAACACGCCATCTACCTCGCCGCCTTCGCGCCGGCGGTGTTCAAGGTCGGCGTCACCAGACTGGAGCGTCTCGAAACCCGCCTGCACGAACAGGGTGCCGACCGCGCCGCCCACGTCCATACCGTTCCGGATGGTCGCATCGCCCGTGAGCGCGAAACGTCGATTGCCAGAGAGCATAACATCACCGAGCGGGTGCGCGCCACAACGAAAATCCGCGGGCTGGGTGAAACGGTCGACGAACGCCGATGGGAAACGCTACTCGCCGGGTTCGACGTCCGCGAGGAGTTCACCTTCGAGTACGGACTCGCCCTCAACGGGCGACCGGTCGCCGAGACGCTTTTGAGTGGTGTCGTCCGCGGCGTCAAGGGTCGGGTGCTGGTGCTCGACCATCGAGATACGACCTACGCGGTCGATATGCGTGACCTCGTGGGTTACGAACTTCACGAGGGCGCGACAGACCGGGAACTACAGGCGAGTCTGGCTGGCTTCTCGTGACTCGACTGGGTACCGAACGCTTTTCCGGCGGGCTAGCCAACCGGGGCGCATGGCAGACGACGAACCCGAACCCACCGACGAGGAGTCGAGCGAGGAAGTCGAGAGTACCGACGACGAGGAACAGTCCTTCCGCGAGCGCGTCGAGGAGATCAGAGAACAGCGCGACGAGGAGGGCGAAGGCGACGGGCAGAGCCGCGAGGAGCGCATGGAGGAGATGATGGGCGGCGGCGGTCCCGGCGGCGGCATGGGCGGTGGCGGCAACCCCTTCGCCCAGATGATGGGCGGCATGATGGGTGGTGGCGGTCCCGGCGGCGGCATGGGCGGCCCGGGAGGCATGGGCGGCGGTCCGGGTGCGGGTCCCGGCGGCCCGGCCGAAGAGGGGAGCAACGAGGAGATGGTGCGCGAGGTGCGCCAGCTCCGCGACGAGGTCCACGACGTCCGACGGACGCTCGAACGCATCGCCGACGCGCTCGAAGACTGAGCGGGTGACTCTTTTCGACGGATGACCGAGTGGCGAGCTGTCGTCGCCGGCAGCGGGGTGGCGCTCGCCGCGGCCGTCGTCGGACTCACGGTGGCCGTGCCGGAAGCGCTGTGGCCGCTCGCGGTCGGCGCGGTGCTCGCCGTCGGTCTCGGCTGTGGTTTCGTCGCCGGCCGCCGGTCGACCGGCCGATGGCGCTCGCGGGCGCGAACCGGTGCGTTGGCTGGCTTTCTCGGCGGTGTCGTGCTGGCGAGCGTTCTCTGGGCGAGCATGAGCAACGCACTCCCATGGATCGACTATAGTACGTTCTGGCTACTGAACAGCCTCATCGCGGCCAATCCGGTCGGCATCGAGCGCGTGCCGTGGCTGTACACCGGAAACACGCTGTTCTGGCCGATACTGGGGAGTTTCGTCTGTCTGTTCGCCATCGAGGGCTACGTCGCCGGTGGCGTCACGACGAGCCAAAGAACGGGTTCGGTACGTGTTCGGTGACGGCGTGCCTACTCGACGAACTCGCTGCCGAGTTCGATCCCCTCGTCGTCGAGACACTCGCCGACGAGTTTCGCGGGGTTGCCGACGACGGTGCAGTTCGGCGGGACGGATTCCAATACGACTGAGCCGGCCCCGACGCTCGCGCCCTCGCCGATGGTGATCGGTCCGAGCAGGGTAGCGTTCGCTCCCACCGTTGCCCCGTGCTCAAGTGTAGGGTGGCGCTTTTCGTCTTCGAGCGTGTCGCCGCCCAGCGTCACGCCCTGATAGAGCATCACGTCGTCGCCGATATCCGTGGTCTCACCGACGACGACGCCCGCACCGTGGTCGATGAAACACCGCCGACCGACCTCGGCTCCGGGATGGATTTCGACGCCGGTGAGCAGTCGGGTGAGGTGTGAGAGGACTCTGGCAGTGAGTCGAAAGCCGCGGTTCCAGCAGGCGTGAGTGACTCGATGTGCCCAGAGGGCGTGCACACCCGGGTAGGCGACGAGGACTTCGAGCGCGCTTTTTGCCGCCGGGTCTTTCGCCAGTGCGGTCCGGATGTCCTCCCTAACCCGCTCGACTATCGATGGCATGGGTGTACCACTCAGGATTCAGCGACCATAAACAGCGCGACGAGCGGGCGCAACAGTAAAGAAACGCCGCCCGGATGAACGGTTATGGACTTCAGTCTCTCGGCCGAGCAACAACAGATCGAGGAGATGGTCACGGAGTTCGTCGACAAGGAAATCAAACCCCGTGCCGCCGATATCGACCACGACGACGAGTTCCCCCACGACCTCGTGACCGAGATGGGCGACCTCGGACTCATGGGCATGCCCTTTCCCGAGGAGTACGGCGGTGCGGGACTGGATTATCACTCCTACGCCATCGGTCTCGAACACATCGCGCGCGGCTCGGGCGGTCTCGGCACCGTCGTCGCCGCCCACATCAGCCTCGCGGGCAACATGCTCTACGAGTTCGGCACCGAATCCCAGAAAGAGGAGTTCCTGACGCCGCTCGCCGAAGGGGAGGACATCGGCGCGTTCGCGCTCTCGGAAGCGGGTGCAGGAAGCGACGTGCCGGCGATGGAGACGGTAGCCAAGAAGGAGGGCGACGAGTACGTCATCGACGGCGGGAAGCTCTGGATTTCGAACGGCTCGGTCGCGGATACGGTCACGCTGTTTGCAAAGACCGACCCCGACGCCGGCAACAAGGGCATCTCCTCGTTCATCGTCCGACCCGACGAGGACGACGGGTTCCACGTCGAAGGGACCGAGGACAAACTCGGCGACAAGGGTTGTCCCACGGCGGAGTTGCGATTTTCCGGGATGCACATTCCCGAGGAGCGACGGCTTGGCGAGGAAGGGAGGGGCTTCGTCCACGCCCTGAAGACTCTCAACGGCGGGCGCATCACCATCGCCGCCCGTGGCGTGGGTATCGCACAGGCGGCCCTCGACGAGGCGCTCGACTACGCCCAAGACCGCGAGCAGTTCGACCAGCCCATTGCGGAGTTCCAGACCATCCAGCACAAACTCGCCGACATGGACACCAAGCTACAGGCCGCTCGCCTGCTGATGCATCGAGCAGCGGACCTGAAGATTCGCGGTGAGGAATTCAGAAAAGAATCCGCACAGGCGAAACTCTATGCGAGCGAGATCTCGCGCGAGGTCGCCAACGAGGGCATCCAGATTCACGGCGGCTACGGCTACACCAAGGACTTCCCCGCCGAGCGATTCTATCGGGATGCGAAACTCAACGAGATCTACGAGGGGACGAGCGAAATCCTGCGCAACACCATCGCGCAGAACTTACTGGAGTGAGTCTTAGCCGTTTCCTATACAGGGAGATCGACTAGCAAGTGTTTGAATGAAAATATTTCATGACTAAAGTGGGGGAATTAAATACACTTATATATTTTCAGTACGTGTTTGTCAGTATGGCCAGCACAACGCCACCACATAGGGCAGCACCGGAGACACTACAGGCTCTTTGTCTCGCGTTAAAGGATGGCCCGTTAAATAAATCGAAGCTATCTTCAACAGCGGGTGTCAGCAGAAGAAAGCTGGATAAGACAATCGATTACGGCCGCCAGATTGGATTTCTGTCGTCCGACCATGGAGAAATCAAGGTTGTCGGGAAAGGCAACGCACTCAGTTATGCTGGAAACAGCAACAGTGAGGAAGTAAGTCAGATTTTCTATGATGCGGTTGAGGAATTCACACCATACCGGACCATACTAGTCCGAATATTCAATGAAGACAAAACAGAAGGAATCCGGGGCAAGACTAGTATCACTCGTGAAGCTGTTGAGGAAGAACTCAGGATTGTATTCGAATTTGATGGAAAGAGCAGAACAGTCGAAGATGCAGCAAACACATGCCTAAAAACTCTAGATGCTGCTGGACTCGGAACGTACAAGCAGGGACGAAAAGGGTATCCCACCCGACTCTCAGGGAACTCAAAACTGGAAGAGACGGGGGAGAAGTGGACCAAGAAATATGAATCGAAAGTGAACGCAAAAACAGTATCAAAACCATCAGGCACGAATGCGGATGCCCGTTCAGAAGAGTCACGGCAGGATACCATGAATCCGGGTATTGATGACGTAGCGGGAGCTGTCTCTGGTGCTCCAATCGTTCTTCAACTGAACCTCTCCAATGGTGATTGGTCAAAGAGTGACGTCTTAGAAATACTCGATAAGGCCCAATATTCATAGCCAATTCACACCATACTCGTGCTGGAATCGAGAAATCCGAAACTATTCTATCAACCATAATTAAACTGCTTGTCTGACCGCCACTACTGTGCCGACACCGACGCCGAGCGACAGCAGCAGGCTCCCGGTTTTGTGGGCAACGGCGACAGTCGCGCCAGCAGCGACCCACTCGGGAACGCCGCCGTCGGCGAGCGCGGGCGCGATGAACGCGACGACGACCGCACCCGGCAGCACGTCCAGCCCCGCCTCGGCGCGCTCCGAGAGATCGACGCGACCGACCAGCCAGAGACCGCCGGCCTTGGTGGCGTATGTGACGAGCGCCATGCCGAGGATGAGGGCGACGACGGCGGGGTTGAGCGCGAGCGCGCTACTCATGGCTCACCATCTCCACGCCGGCCCCCGCGAGCGCACCGACGATGACGTACCACTCGCCGGGGAGCACGTGATTGATGACGAGCGCGACGCCGGCGGCGGCGAGCCACGGCCGAATCGATTCGCGTCCCTCCCAGAGACCGACGGCAAGGGTGAGGAACAGGGCGGTGAGCACGAAATCCAATCCGTACTGTTCGGGCGCGCCGAGGAAGCCGCCGGCGGTCACGCCGAGCACGGTCGAAACGACCCACAGCAGCCAGAGCACGAGACCGCTGCCGAGCAAGAACGCGCCCCGCCGGCTGCCCGACCGGAGTTCGCCGATGGTGAGCGCCCAGTTCTCGTCGGCGGTGAAGAAGACACTGCCATATGCCGCCCGCGGCGAGAGCTGGCGAAACCACGGCCTGAGTGCAGCCCCCATCAGGAGATAGCGGAGGTTGACGATGCCGACGGTGGCGACGACGGTCGCGGCCGGGACCGAATCGGCCCAAAGCTCGACGCCGATGAGTTGGGCCGCCCCGGCGAGCACGGTCGCGCTCATCAGCGCGGCCTCGGCGACGCTCAGCCCCGCCTGGTCGGCGATGACGCCGAAGACGACCCCGTAACCCGCGACGCCGACCGCGACCGGCAACCCAGTAACGAATCCCTCGCGGACGCCCGCGAGCGTGAACGTTACCGTTTCGTCGGCGGTTTCTGGGTCCGCCGCCGCGGTTTCGGTCGCCGCGCACTCGGTTGCCGACTTCGCTTCAGCCACTGCCCTCACTCCGACTTGCGCACATCACGAGAACCGATGACGGTCGCGCCCATAACGGTTCTGAGAGCGGTCATCAGGGTCCCCCGCCGAAATTCCCACAGACGACCCGTCGCGCTTTTGCGGTGGCTCATCCAATGTACGGCAATGACCGACGAAATCACCGAAGTCAACGGTATCACCGCCCGATACACCGAAACCGACACCGAGCGCGTGCTCGCCTTCGAGTCGGATGGGGCGAGCGCCGCCATCGCACAGAACCGGGATGGATACGCGATGCTCAAGGTTCGACCCACGGCAGAGGGCGACGAACTCGAACGGTACTATGGCTTCGAGATGGCGCTCGACCACGCTGCCGAGTTGTTGAGAACCTCCCCACACGACCTTCCCGTCCCCGAACCGGCTGCCGACATGGGGATGTAACTCAGAGCGCCACGAAGATCAGATACGGTAGCAAAAAGAGGACGAGAGTCATCACGAGCAAAATCGCGCCGTATCCGGCGACCGTGCCGGCAATCGTCAGCCACGCGGGGTGGTCGTACTCCGAGAGCGCGCTCATGGTTCGAACAGTTCGCGCGCGGACTTAAATCCCACTCAGGCGGTGATGTCGCCGATGCGCTTCGGTTCGCCCGAGAGGGTGGGATTCGGCTCGACGATTTGGAGCACTTCGTGGTCGGTGACCTCGGGGTAGGATTTATCGATGGCGTCCTCGACGAGCGCGCGTTCGAGGCGGAATTCCGTTCCTTCGTAGACGACATCGACACCCTGCTCGTCGAACGACAGCGCAGTCATACCCGGACTACGTGCGTCGCGGATAAAAGCCGCTCGCGTTCGCGGCGGGAGGCTGGATTTATTAGCGATGGCCACCGAGCGTCGGTGTGTCGTTTCGCTCGGACCCGCTTGCCGAACTCGTCGTTCCCGACGGGACGACGGTCGAGGAGCACGCCATCGTGACCGATTCGGCTGTGATCATCGGTACCCAGAGCACGATAGCGCTCGGCGTGCGCGGCCGGAACGTCATCGCTGGCGAGCAGGTCGCCTTCGAGGGCGACATCGAGGCGAGTTCGGACTGCCGGCTCGACATGTGGTGTACGGTCGACGGCAACGTCCTCGTCGGCGAGAACGCCTATATCGGCGAACGGGTCGAAATCGACGGCCAGCTCGTCGTTGCTGGAGATTTGGATATCGGCGACGACGTCGAAATCACCGAGGGCTTCGACGCCAACGGCTGGATCGTCATCCGCAATCCGGTCCCGACGCTGGTCTTCCTGTTCACGTATCTCACCCACCTCCTCCATCTCGGTGAAGAGGACATGGCCGAGGACGTGCTCTCCGAAGTGTTCGAGGGCCACGACGAACAGCCATTGGTGATTCCGAAAAACGCCACCGTCGGCGACGACGCGTGGCGCGTCTCGACGCCCGCCCGCGTCGGCGAGGACTGTCGGCTCCACGGCAACCTCCGCGCCGAATCGATTTCCGTGGGCGAGGACAGCGAATGCTTCGGCAGCCTCCGGGCGCGCGAGTCCATCACCATCGAGCGCGGGACAACCATTCATGGGGATGTGACGACCCGCGGCGGGTCGGTCGAAATCGCAACGGGAGCACACGTCCGCGGCGACATCGCCTGTGAACAGCTGCGCCTCCACGAGGGCGCGGTCGTCGAGGGGGCGATGCGCGCCCGCGGCGAGATGACAATCGTCCAGGAGCGAAATCGTTCCGAACCAGACCGCTCGGCGGACGGGCAGCGCGACGACCGCTCCGAGGGGTCGTCCGAACGCACTTTCGAGCAATCGAGCACGGGCGAGCAGCGGGCGCAATCGACCGGCGAGCGGGCCGAATCCGACGAATCGAAAGGCAGTTTCACCTCGCTCGAATAGGCGAGCCATGCTCTCGCTCGCGCTCGCCGGCAAGCCAAACGCCGGCAAATCGACCTTTTTCGCCGCGGCGACGATGGCCGACGTCGACGTCGCGAGCTATCCCTTCACGACCATCGACCCCAATCGCGGAATCTCTCATGTGCGCACCGACTGCCCCTGTCTCGCGCGTGAGGAGCGCTGTGGCGACGAGCACTGTCACGACGGCACACGCTACGTCCCCATCGAACTGCTCGATGTTGCCGGGCTGGTGCCGGGTGCACACGAGGGGAGAGGACTGGGCAATCAGTTCCTCGACGAACTCATAAGCGCCGACGTCATCCTCAATGTCGTCGATGCCTCGGGCGGCACGAACGCCGAAGGTGAACCCGTCGAAGTCGGTGCTCACGACCCCGCCGAGGACGTGGATTTCGTTACCGAGGAAATCGAGTGCTGGCTCGCGGGCATCATCGCGCGCAACTGGGAATCCGTCGAACGCCAGTCCCGTTCGCCGGGGTTCGATATCGACGAATCGCTCGCTGAGATGCTCACCGGCGTGGGCGCAAGCGAGGCAGCAGTCGCCGCGACGCTGCGCGAGATAGACTATCCCGCTGACCCCCGCGAGTGGACCGACGAGCATCGGCGAGACCTCGCCCGCGACATCCGCGCGCGCACCAAACCGCTCGTCGTCGTGGCGAACAAGGCCGACAGCGCACCCGCAGGCAACGTCGAGCGCCTCCAGGAGATGGGCGAGACGATTCCGGCCAGCGCCGAGGGCGAACTCGCGCTCCGCCGTGGTGTCGAGAGCGGGGCCATCGACTACGACCCCGGCGATGCCGACTTCTCCATCGCTGGTGACCTCACCGACGACCAGCACGCACGGCTCGACGAGCTGCGGGCCCTCATGAGTTCTTATGGAGGAACCGGCGTCCAGCGCGCGCTCGATACCGCCGTCTACGACCTGCTCGATTTCATGACCGTCTATCCCGTCCAGAACGAGACGAAGTGGACCGACGGACAGGGCAACGTCCTGCCCGACGCCTTTTTGCTGCCGAGCGGTGCGACGCCACTGGATTTGGCGTACGCCGTCCACTCCGACATCGGCGATGGCTACCTCCATGCCGTCGACGCGCGTTCGGACCGGCGCATCGGCGACGACCACGAGTTGGAGGAAGGCGACGTGGTGAAGATCGTGAGCACGGCCAACTGATGGCGTTTCATGTGCCTATCGAGGAGCCACAGCCGAGCCAACTGTTTCTCAGCGGGCGCAAACTCCACGCGGCGACCGAATGGTTCGACTTCGACGAACCGCGCTACGAGCCGATTTCGGTCCTCCGGCTCGACGGCGAGTGGGTCTGTATCGACGGTCACACCCGCGCCTATCTCGCATATCTCGCCGGTGCGGAGGAGTTGCTCGTCGCCGAGGCGACCGACGAAAGCCATCCGGTGGCGCTGTACGCCGACTGCATTGGGTGGTGTGAGGCGAAAAGTCTCACTTCGGTCGCGGGTTTCGCCGGCCGAGTCGTGAGCCACGAGACCTACGAACGTCGGTGGGTGGACCGGTGTCGGCGCGTGGCTGCCGTGCTCGCCGATTAGTTCATCACTTCGGCCGTATCGATACCGATGACGACGCCCGCATCGATGTCTTTTCGCGGCTTGTCGGCGGCCGAAAGCAGTCGTTCCGTCTGTTCGGTGTGTGTCCGCTGGACGGCCCCTGCGAGTCGGTCCTCGAAGTCGTGTTCGTCACGCAGCCGCTCCCAGACTTCCGTATCGACGAGGTATGCACGAACCCCCTCGACGCTCACGTAGTCGTAGTCGTCTTCGTACCGCGAATGTTCGCCGATGAGTGCGGCGTTGAGCACCACGAGCGCGTCCGCGAGGTCCTCGCGCGGCACGTTTTCGTCCGCTGCGACGCTCTCGATGACGTCGTTCTCGATGGGCGTTTCGGCCGCTTCGTCCGTGCCGCCGTCGGTCGCCGCTCGCTCGGCGTGGGTCGTCGGGTCGTCGTGCTGGTCGTTGGTCATACACAGGTGGTTCGCGTGGCGTACGTTTCGGCGTTGTGGTCCTCCGTGAGCGAGATGGTTGCTGTCCGCCGAATCACGACAGCGGTCGAACGAGCACGGCGAGAAACAGGAGTGCCAGAAACAGATACGACCCGCGCATGAGCAGTTCGGTCGCACGCCGAGGCTCGAACCGCCGGGTGGCGAGCGCGACGACGGCGAACGCGACGGCGGCGAGCGCGGTGCTTGGCGGGAACAGTTCGACGAACGCGCCGACGAGCACGCCGACGAGTGCCACTCCAATGAGCAGGTGGGCGCTCCGACGGGCACGGTCACGGCCGAGCACCACCGCGACGGTGCGCTTGCGGATCGAGCGGTCGTAGTCGTAGTCCGTCGCGTCATCGATGACCTTGATGCCCGACAGCAACACGAGAAAGACGGCTGCGAAGGCGAGCGCCGACGCGGTGAGTTGGCCCGTCTGGACGTAGTACCCGCCGAGGATGGCGAGCGCGATGCCCAGCGGGTAGCCGAGCGTCGCACCGACGGGATGCATGTCGAGTTGCGGCGCGTGGAGGTAGGCGACCAGCCACGTCGGCAGGGTAACGACCGCTGCGCCCGGCCCGACGGCGAGCCAGAGCCAGCCGGTACAGAGCGCAAATCCGCCTGTCGAGAGCACGAGTCCGAACCGGCAGCCCGCCATCGTGAGCGGGTGGTCGTCGTCCTCGCTGCGGACGTAGAAATCGACGTAGCCGTCCTTGACGTGGGCAGTATAGACCGCGAAGAACATCGCTACCATATGGACGAGCGCCACTCGCGGCACGAGCGTCGGCGCGAGCACCGCGCCGAACCACGAGGCCGCCAAGGGTGGCAGCATGAACACCGGATGGACCTGCGAGGCGAGTGCGGCGAACTCGTCGCGAATCCCGTGCCCGTGGCGTGCGATAGCCATGTCGACCGATAGAACCGTGGGTCACATAGGTGTGTGGTCGATGACGGCTCAGTCGGACCGTTCACCCGCCGGCGACTCGACGCTCCCGCTATCGGGACCCATCATCGCGTTCTCCCGGAGGTCGGCCTCGATGTCTTCGAGCGAGCGCCCCATCGTCTCGGGAACGCGCGAGTAGATGAACACGAACGCGAGGAGGCAGAACCCGCCGAGCAGCCAGAACGAGGGACCCTCGCCGAGACGGTTGATGAGCGGGAGAAAGGCCAGCGCGACGACGAAGTTCGCGCCCCAGTTGCAGACGCTGGCGACGCCCTCGGCGGTCCCGCGGATGCGAAGCGGATAGATTTCGGAGATGAGCAGCCAGAACACCGGCCCGAGGCTGATGGCGTAGAAGGCGACGTACAGAATCATGCTCGCGAGCGTCACGTAGCCGACGACGCCAGAGAGACCAGGCAGGAAGAAGCCAAGCCCCAAAATCCCGAGCATGACGGTCATTCCTCCGGTTCCGACGAGCAACAGCGGTCGCCGGCCCACGCGGTCGACGAGGAGGATAGCGACGACTGTCAAGAGGACGTTGACGATGCCGACGCCGATTGTGCCGACGAGGGAGGCGATGTTACCGAACCCGATGTTGTTGAGGATCGTCGGCGCGTAGTAGATGATGGTGTTGATGCCGCTTACCTGCTGGATGACCGCGAGACCGACGCCGGCGATGAGCGCCGGACGGACCCACGGTTCGAGCAGGTCCGAGAGGTCGCCCTTTTCTTCGATTTCGCTCACCTCGCGGATGTCCTCGATTTCCTCGTCGACGTCGTCCGCATCACGAATGCACGAGAGAACGGTTCTAGCCTCGTCGATTCGGTCGTGTTCGATGAGCCAGCGCGGGCTTTCGGGCAGGTAGTACGTCCCGAGCGCGAGCACGGCCGCGGGGACCGCACCGAACCATAGCATCCAGCGCCAGCCGATGATGCCGAGGAACTCGGGCGCGAAGACGTAGTTGATGAGGTACGCAAGCAAGATTCCGACCGTTATCATCAGTTGCTGGAAGAACCCGAGCGCGCCCCGGATGTCCGATGGAGCCGTCTCGGATATCAACAACGGGCCGACAATCGAGGCGACGCCGACGGCGACGCCCTCGACGACGCGCCAGCCGATGAGCCACGCCAGCGTCGGCGACAGCGCCATCCCGAACGAGCCGACGAAGAACACGACCGCACCCCCGAGCGTCAGTCGGCGGCGGCCGAATCGGTCGGCCAACGTTCCGCCGGTCGCTGCACCGATCATCGCCCCGACGAGCACGCTACTCGTGACGACGCCTTCGAGGAACGGCGACAGCGCGAACGACTCGTTGATGTACAGCAAGGCCCCGGAGATGACGCCGACATCGAAACCGAACAGCAGCCCGTTGAGCGCGGCGATGGCGGCGATGACGTAGACGAACCGAGAGTGCTCGCGCTCGGCGTTTGCCAGCCTGTCGAGCACGCTCACCGTTCATCTCCATCAGGTCGTCGTCGGTCGCCGATTCGGTTCGGTCGCTTTCGGTCGGTATAATTCACTCGCCACTCACCCGAAGGGAGTCCATAAACGCCCGACGCCGAGCGGTCGTGAATATATTTTGTTTGCCGTATCCGGTATCATCGACCGATATGCTTTTGCCGCTCGACGTGTCTCGCACTGGGATGGTCACCGGCCAATGGCGGGCGATTCGGCCATCAGCTCGACCCACCCGACGAACGATGGCGGACCGGCGATGGTTCGTCTCGATTGGTGGTCCGCTCAGTCGTGATGGAGCTTCCCTCTGAAGTACTTGCGCAGCGCGATACCGACCGCATAGAACGATAAGACGACCAACAGCAGAACAAGCGCTGTCCCCCAGCCGAACGCTTGTGCGTCCTGTGCACCGACACCCGCGGAGATGGTTGCGTACAGCTGATAGGGGAGCGCGCTGGCGGCGGTCAGCAGCGCGTCATTGGTTACAAAAGGTGGCGTCGCGCTGAACTCGAACGACGAGAACACACCGGGTGTACTGCTCGGAAACGGCGACCCGGCCATCACGAGCAACAGTGGTGCAGTCTCACCCGCAATGCGACCTACTCCGAGAATGATGCCCGTGATGACACCGGGCAGCGCCGCCGGGAGGACGACGCTTCGAATCGTCTGCCACTGGCTCACCCCGAGCGCCGCGCTCGCATCACGATATTCATCGGGAACGCTCTGCAGGGCCTCCCGGCTCGTGATGAGCACCAGCGGCAACAGCATGAACCCCAATACGAGAATCCCCGACAGCAGCGAATTTGTGTTGCCGAAACGCGGTACCAGAAAGGCAGCGCCGAACAGTCCGAAGACGATGCTCGGCGTACTCCAGAGACCGTTCGTCGTGACTTCCACGATACGAGTGAATCGGCCCTGTTCGGCGTACTCAGTGAGGAACACTGCCGCCCCGACACCGAGCGGCACCGCGAATAGGACTGTGCCGATGACGATCCAGACCGTTCCCATGATCGCCGGTAGCACACCCGGGATGTCGACGTAGATACCCTGCGAGACGTTCATCACGAACGGCCAGTCGATGGGCAGCGCCACCCCGAAGATTTCCGGCCCGACTCCCAATCCCGCCTTAATTCCTTGTAGAACCTTCGAAGCGCCTTTGATAGCGACGAATGCGACCAACGCTACCATGACCGTGACCATCGCCAGCGCGTTCAGTCCCATCAGGAGGTACGCACCGCTCTGTCGTCCGCGACTACCGAACCCGACGCTCGCCTTTGCACCCGCCCACGTGACCAGCAAACTCGACAGTGCGACCATCGCACCCATGACCAGCGGGGCGTGAAACGTCGCTTCGAGATTCCCAGGGTCCCACGCCCACTCTGGAGTGATGATCCCCGCGAGCAACACGACACCAAC
>NZ_JBNTJU010000010.1:0-113458 GCF_051195015.1 Halococcus sp. AFM35 | reverse complement strand
TGACAAAATCTACCATCAACTCGATCTTGATCATAGGGTTTGCTCACAAGAACACATTTGGGTGTCGAAAGTGGGGTAGTATCCCTCGACATCCGGACTTTCCCATTTTTCGTCGAGCGTATGAAAGACCACCCACTCAGCTTCCTCGGCAGGGTTACAGCGAGCGATGATCTCTTTGACCGGGACGCCGCCCCACTGAGCAACGTATGTCCACCCCTGGATGCAGTCGTGACGTGTCGTCTGTGACTGGCGTGGGAGGTTCTGTAAGTCCTCGAGTGAAAGTTCGAGTTCGTTTTCTACGAATCCATCGACCGTCAACGTCCAGTTTTCGAAGTTCTCGGCGGCGTGCTGGCGATACTTGTTGTTCCGAGGCGGCTTGCCGTTCACCCGGGCGAACTCGGAGGGCGTCTGTTGTTCGGTCTCCTCGTTGACGATATCGGTGTGGTGGTGAAATACAGACTTGATGAGTGAATCGAGACCGACTTCGAGGAGTTTCTTCGTCTTCATCGGCCGCTTGAGCGATGCCCGGTCACCGATCACGAGGATCGCAACGACCCCACCGATCCAGACCGCGGTGAGCGCGAGCGCGAGCGGCTGGGAGGCTTCGGCACTCCCAAGCAGGATCTTCGCCATCTGTTCGCCGAATCCGTGGGCAACGACAAGACTCACGTGAACCACGATGAACACGACGAACGCGATCATTCCGAGGAAATGAATGCTCCTGGCTCGTTGTCGGATGTGGCTGAACCAGTTCGGAAAATGGGCTCGCATCGCGGGAGCCTGAAAAAAGCCAGTGACGATCATGAGCGGTGAGAGGATGAAGAGGACGGAGAAATACGCGAGCTGTTGGAGCGCGTTGTACCCGGTGGTTTCGGGGATCTGTAACTGGGCGTACGCCACGAACGCGTCAAGAGCCCGCGGGAAGATCGACCACGATGTCGGAACGAACCGATCCCACTGGCCGGTCCCGATGAGCACCGCCACATAGAGCACGCCGGTGAGAAGCCACCCGGCCGCCCCCCAGAAATGCCAGTGACGGGAGAGACCGAGGTTGTCCTCGCCGGGGAGTGCGAGCCACGAAGAGTACGGGTCAGCCTCGTCCTCGGCGGTCCAGATTCCGTCCTTTTTCTTGGCTTGTCGGCGCGATGTCCGGCCGCGAGAGCCATCTTCGGTGGATGAGTTCTCGGTTATCTCAGTGCTGACCCCACCATCAGCCACCTCCTCGGGTTCGGCCCCAGTTTCGGCGGCGGTAGGTTGCTCCTCGTTGGAGTCTTCACCGATCCGTTCTTTCTCGATATCCGTTGATCGTGGCTCGTCACCAGTTCGGAGCCATTCAGTACCCGGAATCGCATCGTCGTTCCAGTAAAAACGGGGGTGCGCTCCAACAATCCCGATCCCACTCCTGATTAAAAGCAACATGAAGAGGAGGTTGAATGCGTGAGCCAATCGGAGCCACCAAGGGAATTCGAGTGCCATATCGAAGCCATGGTCCAAGAAAGAACATATAGATAACGGCAGACATGTTCGCCCACGGATTCGCAGTATCGAGAACACACCCGAACTTGTTCGGAAATACTGATTACGATACGGACCGAATAGGTTCGGACGAACGACGATGCCACGAGCACGCCTCACGCTCACGATTCCCGACGGCATCTGGATCGGGGACGTTTCGCGGGCCTATCCGGACGCACAGTTTCGCATTCTGGCCGCCCTCGCGGACGATCAGGCGGGCGTTGGACTCGCCGAAGTCACTGCCCAGCAGCTCCCGTCGATTCTGACTGAAATCGACGCTAGCGAGGAAGTCACCGAACTCGATATCCTCCAGCGACACGACAACACGGCACTGATTCAGTTCGAGACGACGATGCCACTACTATTATTTTCCGTACAGGGGGCGGGCGTCCCACTCGAAATGCCATTTCTCCTCGCAGACGGCGAGGCCGAGTGGGAACTCACGGCATCACAGCATCGTCTGTCCGAACTCGGAACCCAGTTCGAACAGTTCGGGATTCCATTCACCGTCAACGAGATCCAACAAGATATCGAGCCGGAACAGCTGTTGACCGACCGCCAGCTCGAACTGCTCACCGTGGCCGTTGAGCGAGGATACTACGACACGCTCCGGGAGTGTTCGTTAACCGAGCTTGCAGACGAACTCGGCATCGCCAAATCCACCTGTAGTGAAATTTTACACCGCGCCGAAGGGGAAGTCATCAAACAATTCGTCAATAGAGTGACAGATGTTACTGTCGAAACGGAGACTCCATGAGATGTTCGGTAGCGTCTCTGAGCGATGCGTGGGACGTATGGGACGTCGGATCAGTTCATGGACAGCGATGGTTGATCGCACGGTCGGCAACTGGAGATATCATCTGAGCTATGCTGGAGCAATCGACCGAACACTATTCAGTCACACAGAGGGCAGTAATGGTACGTGATCCGTTTGACGCTGAATCGCCCCAATTGCAGGACGTCCTCGATTCGCTCGATGACCCGGCCTGTCGTGATATCATCGAACAGTGCGAGGAGCCGATGACGGCAAGCGAACTCTCCGAAGCGTGTGACATCCCGCTCTCGACCATGTACCGAAAACTCGAACTGCTCAGTGAGGCATCCTTACTCGAAGAGCGTATCGAAATCAGGACGGGCAACCAGAACACGACACGGTATGTGGTCGCCTTCGATGAAGTCCGCATCGGTCTCGATGACGACCGTTCAGTCGAGGTTGCAATCAAGCATCGTGAACGGACGCCGGACCAACGCCTGTCCGACCTCTGGTCGGAGGTGAGCAAGGAAACATGAGTCAACTCATCACCACAGCGGTTCTCGTCCTCAAGACGCTCACGCTGGTGCTCGGTGGCGTGATTACGTTCTACTCGTATCGAGCCTACCGCCGCACGGCGTCGCGGGCGCTTCGAGCGCTCGCACTCGGCTTCGGTATCGTCACACTGGGCGCGTTCTTGGCTGGAGTCGTCGATCAACTCATTGCCGTTGATCCGGACCTCGCGCTTGTGGTCGAGAGTCTGTTTACGACCGCCGGGTTCGCTATCATCCTGTATTCACTGTATGTCGAGTGATGCAGAATTTCCGGAGGAAGCCACCACGATCAACTTCTGCCTCAGAGAACACTACGAGGTCTCTCGGATGGTCCTTTCGTTGAGGAGATCACCACCGAGCGTGTGCAGTAGCCCGAAAAACGTCATCAACCATGCGAGAAGAGCGATATACACGAAGTAGCGTGGGATCACGGAGAGAAAATTCAACTCAGTGATCTCCGCTAACCGATACGTGCAGACGGCGTACATCCCCAGCGGAAACACCATCCCCCAATACCTCGCACCATAACCCCGGCGTGTGTATGGAAGCGAAATATCGCCGACCACGTGACGCCAAATTCCCAAGAGAACGAGTAGCGGGATCCACCACGTGCCCGTGGACCAGAAAAACAGCGTGAACCCTTCGATAAAGGGCCGGAGTCCGTCCAGAAACCCCCAGCGCGACGCGTTCGATAGCAACGTCGCACCAGCAAGCGTCGTGATCGCCACGGCTCCGGTACTGATCCAGTACGGTGGCGTGGCCGAACGCGGATCGAATCCGAAAAATGCCAACCGATAGAAAATGAGCGTGATAATGATGAGATACAACATCGCACCCAGTAGATACGTCACCACTGTAACGAACAGCACCTGCCGTTCGTATGCTGGGATGGATGAAGCGACCAATCCGCCGAGAACGGACACTGACTGTGTTGCGACGATAGTGAGGAGCCATCCACCGTGAATCCCCTCCGCGAGCGGTTCATCGGTCTCTCGAACGGTGATTCGCAGGAAAATCGCGTAAATGAAGACCATCCAGAGGACGACTCCGAGGAGCCACAGCCCTATCGCAATCGTTTGGATATCCGTGAACACGAGAATCTGATTCCCGAGGATGCAGCTCCCAGCAACGATCGTCAAGCAGTTGAGTCCGTGGTCGTGGTCGAACAGGTCGTGAAGAAACTCTCGAGGGTCCACGCATAGACGAACAACGGTACGCAGCCCCAGCAGCACATACGCCGTCGCGGTGACTCCAAACAGGGCGACAGCGATACGGGTCATCCCACCCAACTGCGCGGCAATCGAGACGATGCCCGTTGCCATGACCAGCGCGAACGAACCCGGATCGAACGGATTGGCGAATCGACTGCGAACACGCCCGGTGATGCGACTCAACGCGGTCCAGCCATCGCGTGAATGACGAGATGAACACACACGGGACGGTGGTGTATCGACGGCTGGCCGGTCCTCGGTGCGCTGTGTGTCGCGCTTGGCTCCGGTATCGTCGGTAGGCATGGGTCAGTGAGTGGAGACAGGTGAACCGGCACTTGGATCGAATCGATGCCTCAGAGACCGGCACCCGACGGGAGGTAGTTCAGCGTGTCGTCACGCCAGCCACCTTGGCCTTTGCCGATGTCCTCGTAGTCTTCGACGAACTCGACGGCACAGACCCATTTGGCCATCTTGTAGCCAAGGATGCTCTCGCCCCGCAAGCGGAGAGGGCCGCCGTGGGGGATGGGAAGGTCCTCGCCGTTCATCTCGTAGGCGAGGATCGTCATCGGCTCGCTCGCCGTGTTCATGTCGATGACCTCGTAGTAGTAGCCATCGACCTCCGGGTCTTCCCATTTCTCATCGAGCGTCCAGAAGACGGCGTAGTTGGCCTCGTCGGTGGGCTGGCACTCCTCAATGAGGTCGGCGACGCGAACGCCGCCCCACTCAGCGTAGTACGTCCAGCCCTGAATACAGTCGTGGCGCGTGTTCTGGGTCTGTTTTTCGAAGTCGCGCAGATCATCGAACGAAAGCGTCATCGGATTTTCCACGAGTCCGTCGATGTCGAGCGTCCAGTCCGCGAAATCGCTTTTCCTATGCTCCTGATACTCTTCGTTTCGCGGTGGCCGACCATTGACACGGGCGTACTCGGAGGTACGACCGGCATCTAACCCATCGGCCGTGCGGCTGTAAAAGAGGAAATCGAGAAGCGGATCGACGCCGATTTCGAGGAGTTTTTTGGTTCGCATGGGTTTGCGGAGCGACTCACGGGTCGCCACGATGTGAAAGACGATGACGATACTCAGGCCGAGCACGGTGAACGCGACAGTGCGCCAAAAGGGGGCACCCGCAGTGCCCAGCACGATCTTGCCCATCTCGTGCCAGAACCCGTGCGCCACGACCAAGCCGACATGGCCGATGATGAACAGCACAAACACGACCATCCCGATCAGGTGGATGCTGCGTGCTGGCTGGCGGGCACGACCGAGAAGTCGCGGAAAAGTTGCGCGCAGTGCGGGCGACATCGCCAGTCCCGTGAGGATCATCAGCGGCGAGAGGATGAAAATCACACTGAAGTACGTGAGCTGCTGGAGTGCGTTGTAGCCGGTCGCGTGCGGTATCTGCAACTGAAGATAGGTGATGAGATTGTCCCACGCCTGCGGGAAGATCGCCCACGAGGTGGGGACGAGGCGCTCCCACTGCGGCGTTGCGAACAACAACACCACATAGATCACCCCGGTGAGCGTCCAGCCGAGTGCTCCCCAGAAATGCCAGTGACGCCCGAGTCCGAGGTTGTCCTTGCCCGGTAGCGCGAGCCACGACGGGTATGGGTCGGACTCGTCTTCGGCCGTCCAGAGATCGTTGTCCGTCGTGTTGCTCTCCGTCGGTGTTTCGAGTTCGGCTTCGATCTCGACACCTGCTCCATCTCCGACAGCGATTTTCTCTTCCGAGGAGTCTTCATCTTCCTCACTACTTGGGCGTTTTTCCTTCTCGATGGGTTCTCGTTTTTCGTCACCGAGGCGGAGCCATTCGGTGCCCGGAATCCCGTGGTCGCTCCAGTAGAACTTCGGATGGCCACTGATGATTTCGATACCGCTTCGAATCAGCAGTGTGGTAAAGAGGAGATTGAAGAAATGAGCCATCCGAACCCACCACGGAAAGCCGAGTGCTTCAGCACTCATGGCGACGTGGTGGCGACGACTGCTCTGTTCACCGCGAGCGAACCAATACCGCTTGCGTGGCGTGCAACCCGACGCGTACTAGCCACTGAATGCCAGTGACCGAGCGGGGTCCATCGACCGTGGTTGGAGCTCCGGTACATCACATCTGAAGAGAGAAAGAGAACGTCAATGGGAATAGCGTAGATTCCCAGTCCCTGAGAACAGCCGCAATCCCTGATTAGGTAGGGAACGAACTAGACCGGCGGCCGGAAATCAGTGCGACCCCAATGCAAGAGCCCGAAAGCCAGCAAAGGCAGCTCTCGCATAGTGATTCTGCTTTGGTCCCGGCGATGGCGACGAATCATTCTACTACAACGATACCTTTCATTCCCATCGCCTTGTGCGGGGAGCAAAAGTATTTGTAGCTCTCACTTTTCTCGAACGTGTGTTCGAAGATATGGCCCTTCTCAGCGCTTAGCTCGCTTTCGAAGCTCCCATCCTGTGCGACGGCGTTGTGAGAGCCACCCTTGCCAGTCCATTTCCACGTGACCGTCGTTCCCGTTCCGATCCTGATCGCTGGCGGCGCGAACGCATATGGACCATTGTTCCCCTCCGCTCCAACCTCAACAGTGACTTTGCTCGCACCGGTCTTGTCGGCTACGCTGTCGTAATTGGCGGTGTTATCAAGCCAGCCGCCGAACGCTGACGCACTATCGGTAGCCGCCCCACCACCAGCACTGTTACTGGTGGTCGGAGTACCGCCACTATCGGCGGCAGAGGATCCATCACCGCTGTTGGTGGTTCCTGAACTGGTACACCCAGCAAGAAGCGGCCCGGCGACCGACACTGCCACCGCCGTTTTCAGGAACGTTCGCCGCCCGGTTAGTGCAGACGATTTCATCACACATGGCCATACTACTGACGAAAGAATAACCGTAGTCGTGATTCTCAGTGGCTGGGAACACCACGAAGATGTTCGGCAGTATCCTTTCGGAGTGAATCGTGCAATAGTATCCTACGCATGCTGAAAACGGAGCGTTATGCCGAGGAGGTTCGAGCATTTCTCCGGACCAATCGTGGATTCAGCACCAAGCCAGCGCTCCGCGATGGAACGACCATCCCGGACTGGTACCTCCGGAAGATGACCGCAGACGGCGGAGAATTCTATACGTCTCTCAACCAGAACAACCAATACATCGCCAGTAAGTATACCGTTGGCCATCGAGCGGATACCGACGGCTTCTGGCGACCTGAAGTCGAGGATGAAGCCGACGGAACCGAGGAAGTCGTCTTCCACAAGCAGGGAACCACCAAGAAGACGCTCAAATATCTCGCGTTCAACCGTCCATCCGGTCTGACGGCGGCTGAAGCGTGCGATCTTCTCAGCCGACCGTGCTACCGTGCTCTCGCTCAGTTGGCCGACACCAATGACATCGCCGCCATTGAGCTCGGTGACACCACCCTCTACGTCCACACGTGGGCGCACAAACGAGACCGGCAACTCACCGAACGCCGCACGAACACATCCGTCGAAATCGATCTGCCGGGCGAGTCGCCAGCGGATCGCCACCTCTTCGCCGAAGAGATTCTCACCGAGTTCACGACCATCGCGGACGAGCATATCGACTCAATCGCGTCTGATCGAGCCGCAGCCCTTCTACTTCGCCAACTCCACGACGACTCGTTCGAGACGACCGAGACACGCGTGCGTCACAGTCATCGTCTCAAAGGTACTCTCGGTTACGACGAGCCGTCCGATGTTCCTGATGGAACCTCTATCTGGCGGTCGTTCGACGTGATTCCTCCGACCGAGCTGGAAGACTGTCTCCAGGCAATGACAACCGAATTGGTTGAAGAAGAGGATCAGGCTGGCCGGTATGCTGTGGTGGATGCGACACACATGCACGCGTGGGCGAACACGCGTCAAGAGATCGAAAACGGTGATATCGAGGGTGCCAGTTGGGGCGTCCATGAAGGCCAGTTCTACGGTTACAAGGCGTACCTCGTGATCGATGCGGCAATCGAGCTACCCGTCGCCGCCTTGTTGACCACCGGCAAGCGCAACGACCAGCGGATGTTCGTGCCGCTGATCGAGAAGTACGACGACCTCTACGACACTGCTGATCTCGAAGCGGTGTTCGCCGATGCTGGCTTCGACAGTACTTCGAACCGAGAGAAGTGCCAGGAGATACTGGATACGCCGCTCATGACGGCGATCAATCCGCGTCGGTCAAGCCCGCTGAAAGCACTCAAAGACGAGATCAAATCTCTGTTCGAAGACCACAGCGAAGAGATCGAGACTGTCCACGACGCACTGGAACTGCTGCCACAGACGCTGTTGTCAGACTACGGTGTTGAAACCGATAACGACGAACACAATTATATCATCCACGCGATCAAAGAGCGGATGAACCGCCACCTACGGGCGGGTGTCGAGCGGGTCATCAGCCGGTTGAAATCGTTCGCCGGGTTGGAACGCCCACGCGCACGCAAAGAGAAGAACGTGCGAACCCACATGCTCCTCTCGGTGGTTTCGCTCGTCGCGGTGGCGCTGACCGCCAAGCGTTGTGGGAAACCGTCGTTGATGTTGTCTCCCTCACGTATTATCTGACAGTTCGTCGGTACGGCGAAGCTTCTTTTGAGCGACGCGTCTCTTCTGAGAAGCAGAACTTGTGGTTGGAGCATCCCTGATTGGTTGTTCTAAGGGAACCCATCTGTTTTGAGCGGTGAACATATCCGTATATTCTCGTCTGTCCCCTAACGTGAGAGACAGTTCAGAACTAATCTGTCTCAATCTCTCGCAGACCAGTCAATCTCGAAGATGCAATAGCCTATAGTACAGTTATTGATGCTGAGACTGATTCGGTGTCCGCGTTTGTGGTCTTGGCCGTGAACGTCACTTCGTGTTCACCTGGCTCGTTCGCTGTCACAGCGACTGAGACGGTTTCGGTTTCTTCAGCGACAACAGATCCGAGGGTCGTCTCCGACGGCGAAACTGGTAGAGACGACTCGACGCTCAGAGAAACGTTTTCAGCGGATGCGTCGCCGATGTTCGCAACAGTGACATCTATACTGACCATCGAACCGAAGACTGGCGATCTCGTTTCAGGCTCCGCCGAGAGGAGGGCGATCCGGGCCGGAAGGTCGAAATCGGATATAGCACCACGGGCGGCAGTCATGCGGTCGTTCAGCGCCGTCTCTTGATTGCGAAGGTCGGAAACGCCGCCAACCAACTCGGAACTGTCGGCCGATTCCGGATCGAACAACAGTATATCCCCGCCAGCGAGAAGTCCCGCCCGCGCAGTATTTGTGCCTCCCTGCTGGTTTTCGTACTCGGTGAGTATCGTTTGCGTCTCCGAAGAGATGTCCATCTCCGTCCGGCTGAGTTGTGATCGGCGTAGCGTGAGACGTTCGGTGAGGAGGCTTTCCTGATACGCCGCTTGGTACGCATCGAGTTCCGCATCGAGACGCTCGTAGTCTTCGTCTTTGAGGGCCGCCCTTACCTCATCCAGGGAGTTGAGGAGTGCTGACTGTGCCATCGGTCACACCCCCGACGTGCCGCTGATGACGCCATCGAGCGCCGTGTTGTGTTCCTTTCGGGCGTCGGCCAGTCCGGCCGTGCCTGCTGTAATGGCTAAGAATGTGAAGCTCAGTGAGAAGAACGTGCCGAGAACCGAAAGCGCTGTACCGATGATTGCCAGGCTTCCTCCTGAAAGGACGGTGAGTATTCCGCCGGCAACAGCGAGAAGACCGCTGACAGTGGCGATGAAGTTCGTCACGTCGAGTGCGTTCTTAGTCTCACGGAGTTCTTGGTTCAGGCGGTCCATGCCGTTTGCCGCCGCAGTTCTCGCCCCGCTCTGAGTGCCCGACAAGTTTACGCTTCCACTATCAGCACCGAGGGAATCGTCCAGCTCCGCGAGTTTGCCGTCGATCGGTGGATTTCCGAGATTTTGTTCATACTGACGGAGGAGGTCGTTAGCGAGTGGGTCTCTGACATCTTCGACCTCACCTGCAACGAATTCATACAGCTTTTGTCCGTCCTTGATCCCTTCCGATTCGATCTTCGAGACGACATCGCCCTTGATCGCTTTCGCTGCATCCTTGAGTCGGTCCGCGACGAACGGAATCCCACCGAACACGACGCTCAATGCATCGTCAACGCGCGAAACAGCATCATCGAGACGTGAAAGAGTTCCGACCGACCCTGCGAGTTTAGCAAAAGAGGTACTAGCGGCAATGAGACCAGTGGTAAGGAACAGTCCATTTTGGACCGTCGTACCCGCAATATCGAACCCACCGTTGGCGGCCGGAGAATCGCTTGGAGCCCCGACCAGCGAACTGCTATTTTCCGGGCTCTGTGCAACGCCCGGTCCGAGCGCAGCGATGGTCGACTCCGTGACGTTCTCACCCATCTTCATCCGTTCGATGGCGTCGATCGCTGTCGAGACATCGACGTTCCCGTTCTCGATCTGTGTTTCCATCGTATCGAGCGTATTCTGAACGCGTGCACGTTCGTTGATACTCGGCGAGAGCGAGGTGATCTCTCCAGCAAGTGCAAGCTTCTGGCCTTTCACCGACGCGAATTCGTCTCCACGCGGCCCTGTGTACCTCGAAGCAGCAGGCGAAGTGGCGACTCCGGAAAGCGTGACTCCGGCCGCAGCGTTTCGTAGCAGCGCTCGTCGGTCCAATCGATATAACGTGTCGTTGCTTTCGGACATCGTCCAAATATATCAACTTCAGGCTCTAGGATAAAAGTTTTGTGATATATTTTAATCTTCTGCTGGTCGAGAATTGCATACTGCATCGTAGAAGACAGGTCCCCCGCTAGTAGATGATTGCTGAGCATACTCGCGCACAGATCCATATCCGCGGGGGAAAAGACCGTGAGAAACACACTACGGCCGCTTTTCGAAACTCCCGATTCCACGCACAGAGCATCCTCGCATGGACCGAGGCAAACTGCGACCAGTGGCGTCTCGAGCACGCGAAGGTCGACGCTGGCGAGAAGAAACCCCCGTCGCTTGATGTCCGCGGTGCGCGGCCGAGTACTTCACCGAGAACTCCAGAGCGGTGACTGTTCGCGGAAGAGAACGCACTCGGAGCTAGCCTCTCCTCCAGGCGAAACCGAACGGATTATATCCGGGTGGCGGGACGGTCGTCGTACCCGACAGAAACCTATGGCACCACAGTGGACGCACGTAACGGACGAGACACCGCCCAGCGTCCGCCTGTCGGGTGAGTTGTGGTGACGGTGATGCACATGCCATGGGTACGAACTCACCGTCGGAGACCGAATCACTCGACACCGACGCACGCATCGACACGCAGGCACCAGCCGCAGACCGACCGGACGACACCGCGAAGTCGGTCACACCGACTCTCGCCGCCAGCGCCACCGATCATCCCGAGCGATCCCGGTTATTCGACCTCGATTCTGAAGAGGCAGTCGACCTCGATAGATTCGTCGCGGACGTCACGACCATCGCGCAGTCGCGCTGCGAGCGTTGCGAGGACTACACGGACATCGAGACGCTGGTCTGCGATCTGCCGATCGACCACCTCACGTTCGCCGCGCACGATTCGTTAGTGTCGTACTCGGGACCATATTCGGTGGCGCTACTGGTGCGGGCGTTCATCGTCGAGGAGATCAACGACTGGGACGAGACCGCGCTCCACGACCACCTGCGAGTGAATCCGCCGCTCCGCCGTGAACTCGGCTTCGAGACGCTCCCGGCACAGTCGACGTTTTGGCGAGGGTGGAACGAGCGCTTCAGCGAGGAACTGCGCGACGCCGTGCAGGAGTGCGCGGACAGAATCGTCACGGCCGCGCGCACCTGCGATGTCTCCCTTCCCGAGCGAGTCGACACCGATGAGGCCGACGAGCCACAGTCCGGCGATGATCCCGAACGCCAGCTCCTCGCCCAGAAGACCGACGAGGTCTGGCAGCAGGCCAAGCCGTTCGTGACCGACGCGTTCGTGCTCAAACGGGGCCAGAACTGGCAGATCCACGAGAACGCCTTCTGGGAACAGCACGCCTACATGGGGATGCGCGAGGACATGTACGCCCGGAGCGGTCCAGGCTCATTCTCGCTCGACACCACGCGGGAGCGCATTCCAACGGGATCGACCCACCGCTACCAGATCGGCAAGCTCTCGGTCGAAGAGATCCGGGAAATGCTCCGGAACACCACGCGGATGTTGATCGCTCGCGGCCGCCAGAACGGTGAACTCAACGGGACAGTCATGGCGGCCATCGACGTGACCAAGGGCTTCCCGTTCACCGGCGACGTGGACGACCACGAGAATGATATTCTCGGGTACAAGGACGGAAACGACTACTACCAGTGGGCGGTGCTCAAAATCGTCGGGATGGACGTCCCGCTCGTGCTCGACGCTATCCCGCGCGTGCGTGGACAGTCGAAAGATGAGATCGTTGAGAAGCTGCTGTCAGAGGCGACCGAGATGGTCGACATCGACCTCGTAATGATGGACCGCGAGTTCGATAGTAAGCCCGTCAAGAAGACCTGTGAGGAATACGGCATCCACTACCTGAATCCCACCCGTATTTTCGAGCGCAGCGACGAGGCCGACACCATCGCGTGGATGTATCGGAACGGCAAGCGCTTCCACGTCACCGAGGAGGAGACACCCGAGGCCACGGCCACACGCAAGCAAATCTACCTCCCGCAACGGTCGAATTCGGATGACGATGACGACGACAGCCTCTCAGAAGTGTGGAAAGAGATGTGCGGCGAGTGGGAATTCGACGATGTAGGAGGTGAACCAAGCGAGCGGATGTCGTTCTCGCGGCTGCTCGCGGACATCCAGCGTGAAGAGGAAGTCGAAGAACGCAAGCAGAAGGCGCAGGACGGAGACGTGGATACCTCCGAAACCGTGGTGTTCGAGACGAACCATCCATACGTGACAGCGCGTGACGCTAGCGATCAGCAGATGGACGGGAGAGCGTTCATCCATATGATCGAGCGGCTGATCCGGTGGTATCGCCGTCGTTGGGGTATTGAGAACGGCTTCAAGAAGCAGAAGCACTTCATGGTGCGGACCACCTCGACCGAGCGCGACTATCGGTTCTTCAACTTCGTGTTCGCGTGCGTACTGTATAACGTTTGGCGGCTGGTCGATTTGCTGGTGAAGCTCACCATCGACGGCGAGAACACGTCATACGCGCCGCGCGTCGATGCGAACCAGTTTCTGACCGTTGCCAAGCAGTTCTACGGTCTCGATCCGCCTGATTGACGTCCGATCACTTCCGTGACCGTCGGTCCGTGAGCGGCGGCACTGTTCAGCGGGTGTTTATTTCATGCCTTGATTGCCCGATTCCGGGATGGTGATCCGAGATTGGTCAGCGGTTGTTTATCACAGTGAGTAAATAGCCGGAACGAACACTCGATCCGTGCATTGATCAGCTACCTAGCCGACATCAGCTCCTCGGGGTCGTCGTCGAGGCGAAGACGGCGACGCTACTGGCCGAGTCGGGGTTTTCGGGCACGACGACGGACGCGGTCGTCGTCGGCAGCGACGAGACCGGGGAACCGGCGACGTTCGCCGGGAGCGCGACGCCGGTCGGTGCTGCCGCTCGTGCATGCGTCCGCGAGGCAGTCCGAGCGAGTTTCCGCTCACGATACGCCGAACGAGAGGTTCCCCGTTCGGTCGCGGACGCCGAACACGGGGTCGTCACCGACCGACGTGCGGAGGTGTTCACGCCGTGAACGAGCGATTCCCTCCCTTCGCGAGAACGTACCGACCGCCGACGCGGATACGAGATACCACCGAATACCACCAATGACGAACGACACCACCGACGAACGCGATAGCGGAGAACAGTCCCAAAGGACGCCCGGAAGCGGCAAATCGCCGGACGCTCGCCCCATCGAGCCAGCAGCACCGGCGGCGTTCGGACTCGTCCACGCATGGTGGGGCGACGGAAAGGGCAAGACGACGGCGGCGATGGGGATGGGGTTCCGAGCCGCTGGACACGGCTACCGGGTCCATATGCTCCAGTTCATGAAGGGCGGGGCGTCGAGCGTCGAGGCGACCCGCGGCGAGTACAACGCCATCGCGGTGATGGCCGGCTTCACCTACGAGAACAGCGGTCACTACGGCTGGCACGGGTTCCTCGATGGGTCGGCCGACGACGAGCACGCCGCGAAAGCCCGCGGTGCGCTCGAACGCGCCCGTGAGTTGCTCGCCGCGGCGAACGACGCCGACCTGCAATCGCCGTTGCCGCTCGATGGACCACCCGAGGACGGTATGCATATGCTCATCTTCGACGAGATACTGTACGCCGCGAACCGCGGTCTCGTCGAGCCATCCGCGGTCGTGGAACTCGTCGAAACCAAACCCGCAAACCTCGAACTCGTCCTCACGGGCGGCCACGAGAATCCCGACTACATTGACGACCACGCCGACCTCGTGACGAACGTGCGAAAGGGGAAACATCCCTTCGATGCGGGCCACCGCGCGCGGAAGGGAACCGAATACTGATGACACGGCCCTGCTCGTCGCCGGAACGGCGAGCCACGTCGGGAACAGTACGGTCGTGGCCGGTCTCTGTCGACGTCTTTCAAGGGGTATCTCGGTCGCACCGTACAAAGCCCAAAACATGAGCGACGACGCGCGGGCGGTCGTAACTCTCAAGCATCGCTGGGGCGAAACCGGCGTCTCCCAGTACGTGCAGGCCCGCGCCGCGAACGTTGCGCCGACCACGGACATGCACCCCGTTCTGTTGCAGCCCCGCGGCGATGACGAAAGCCAGCTCGTGGTTCACGGCGAAGCGGTTGGCCACTACGAGAGGGAACGGACTACGACGAACACTGGGTTGTGGGGGAGGGGGAGGGGAGAACGTCGAATTCTCCCATACGTTGAGGCCGCAGAGCTGGTTCATCACATCAACCCGCCATGGATTCTCAGTGATCGATAGTTACTAGTCTGTATCCTGCTTCGGTGATACGTGCATTTTCGCCAAGACGGACAGGACTACGACCGTCGAGTGTCCATCGCCGGAACGCATCGTGCAGTAGATTTCTGTTGAAGAGTACTGATTCGATTCGGAGGCAATTCACCAGCGTCCGATCAGGTCGAGAACAGTTCTCGTGGGAACTCGGCGAGCGTCTCTGCACCGGTCGCCGTGACGTGGAAGGTCTCGCTGATCTCGACGCCGACGTCGTCCTGCCAGATGCCCGGAATCATGTGGAAGGTCATGTCCTCCTCCAACACCGTCTCGTCGTCGGGACGGAGGCTCGCGGTGTGTTCGCCCCAGTCGGGCGGGTAGCCAAGGCCCATCGAATAGCCGATGCGGTCTTCCTTCTCGATGCCATATGATTGGATGACCTCGCGCCACGCTTTCTCGACTGCCTCGCAGGTGACGCCCGGCTCGGCGGCCTCAAGCGCGGCGTCGATACCCTTGACGACGATTTCGGCCGTGGTCGTCAGCTTCTCCGGCGGGTCGCCGACGAACGTCGTGCGCGCGAGCGGCGAGTGATAGCGGTTCCGGCAGCCAGACAATTCGATGATGACCGGGTCGCCCTCGTCGAAGCGGCGGTCGGTCCACGTGAGATGCGGCGTTCCTGTATGATTGCCCGAGGGCAAAAGCGGGACGATTGAGGGGTAATCGCCACCGTACTCCTCCGTGCCCTCGATGAGCGCGGCGTAGATGGCTTCGGCGACCTCGTACTCGGGCACGCCTTCGCCGACCGCCTCCAGTCCGGCCTGCATCGCGTTCTCGGAGATGCGCGCTGCCTGTCGCATGTACTCCAACTCCCGCTCGGATTTGTATATCCGTATCCAGTTCACGAGCAGCGTCGTGTCCGCGAAACTCGCCTCGGGCAGTCCCTCGCGCAGGCGCTGGGAGGACTTCGCGGTGAAGTAGTAAGCGTCCATCTCGACCCCGATTGTCCCGTCGCCGACGCCGAGGTCCTCCAGCACCCCGGCGACGTAATCCATCGGATGGAGGTCGTAGGGGGAATGGACGTGGTCGTCGCTGTAGGCGTGGATGCTCTCCTCTGCGAGCCACGTCGTCGCCCGCGCGCCGTTGGCGTCCATTCCGCGACCGACCCACATGGGTTCGTCGCGCTTGTGGGTGACGATGACCGCCTGCGGGACGTAAAACGACCAGCCGTCGTAGCCCGCGAGATAGTTCATGTTCGAGGGGTCGGTCACCACGAGCGCATCCAGTTCCCGCTCGCGCATGCGCTCTTTCGTCCGCTCGATACGCCGCTCGTACTCTGCCTGTTCGAATACACCACCGGGCATGGGTCTCTCACGTCCTTCGGCGAATCGCGTCATAAATTTTGTGTACGGTGAAAACGGATTTCATAGAGACCAGCCCACTCTCGGCAAGTTGGATACGGTTTCTGTATATAGTAGCCATAATAACTGTGGACAAGTTATTTACGTTCGTTCGTCATGACCTCTATCATGGTCGATAGTCCACCCATCGACGACCTGCATTTCGACGATGCCCCGAGCGTCGGGAACGTCCCCGGTCCCGAATCACAGGCACTGCTCGAAAAACAGCGCGAAATCGACAGCAGCGCCGTCGCCTACCCCGAGGACATCCCCATCGCGTTCGAGGCGGGCAAGGGCGCGACGGTGCGCGACGCCGACGGCAACACGTTCATCGACATGTTCGGCGGCATCGGCGTGCTGAACGTCGGCCACGCAAATCCCTACGTCCTCGAAGCGGTCCACGAACAGGCCAACAAACTGGTGCACACGGTCGATTTCCCGACCGAGGCACGCCTCGAACTCATCGAGAAGCTCGACGACATCGCGCCGGGCGACCTCCAGGGCAACAACCGCGTCGTCTTCGGCGGCCCTACGGGCAGCGACGCCATCGAGGCGGCCATCAAACTCGCCAAGTACAACACGGGCGGCGACGGTCTCATCGCCTTTCGGGGTGCCTACCACGGCGCGACCAGCGGCGCGCTCAGCCTCACGTCGAACACCGGAGCGAAAGAGCACTACACGCCGCTGCTCGCCGACGTGGTGCACGCACCCTATCCCGACCCGTTCGCACAGGAAAAATCACCCGAAGAGGCCGTCGAACACGCGCTCGAAGAGGTCACGGCCATCGTCGAAGACCCCTACGGTGGTCTCGCCAATCCGGCGGGCATCTTCGTCGAACCGATACAGGGCGAGGGTGGCGTCGTCGTTCCGCCGGAAGGATTTCTCACCGGGCTTCGTGACATCGCCGACCGCAACGACCTGCCCCTGATATTCGACGAGATTCAGAGCGGACTCGGCCGTACCGGCCAGTGGTGGGCCGGCGAACACGAGGGCGTGACCCCGGACATCATGACCACGGCGAAGGCGCTCGGGGGAATCGGCTTCCCGCTCTCGGCGACCATCTACCGCGAGGAACTCGACACGTGGGACTCCGGCGACCACGCCGGCACCTATCGCGGGCACGTCGTGGCGATGCGAGCCGGTAGTCGTGCCATCGAGTACATCCAACAGCACGACCTGCTCGCCCACGCCCACGACCTCGGCGAAGACATCCGCACGCGCTTGCGGGAGGTCGCCGACGGCAACAGCCACATCGGCGATGTTCGCGGAAGAGGGCTGTTCGTCGGCGCTGAGCTCGTCGACGCGGACGGAAACCCTGATTCGGACCTCGTCGATGCGATCCAGCAGTACTGCTACGAGCACGGGGTCCTCGTCTGGACCGCCGGCCGCCACGGCAACGTCCTCCGATTGTTGCCGCCGCTGGTTCTCACCGACGACCTCGCCGACACCGCACTCGATGTCGTCGCCGACGCCATCGCACACGTGACGACCGCCGAGCAGCCGACCGCGCAATGACCGAACGCATCACGACCGACGACGCGCCGCGGAACGACAACCCCTACTCGCAGGCCGTCCGCGCCGGCGATACGCTCTACGTCTCGGGCTACGGTCCGGTCGACCCGACGACCGGCGAGGAGGTCGCGGGCGATGTCGGCACGCAGACCGAACGGGTCCTCGGCAACGTCGAGCACACCGTCGCGGCTGCGGGCGGTTCGCTCGCCGACCTCGTGAAGACGACCGTGTATCTCACCGACCTCGACGACTACGACGCCATGAACGACGCCTATGGGGCGTGCCTCCCCTCGACGCCGCCGGCCCGCGTCTGTGTCGAGGTCTCGCGGCTACCGGGCGATGTCGCCGTCGAGATGGACGCCATCGCGTATCTCGGCGAGCCGTAAACTGGCCCTCACACCGTCTTTGGATGCGAGTCGGCCGGGATGCCGAGCGCACTATTAACGCGAACCGTTTACACCGAATACGAATTCCCGCAAGATTTAACAGGGTCTTTCCCGATGATGTGATAGAGGTACGCAGATGACACGGTATACAGGCACACTGCTCGGCGACGGCATCGAATCAAATCTTCGGTACTGGGTCGACCCCACGCAGACCCTCGGACGGACGGTCGCCCCGCACCCGAACGAAACCAGGACGACCGAGGAATCGTTGGGGCGCTATCCCGAGGCTATCGGCTCCGAAACGGAGTGTGAGACGCCGTGAGTTCCGAGATGGGTCCAATCGAGGAGTTCCGTGACGAGGTCGACCCGATAGTGTTCACCTTCGGGGCGGGTCTCGCGTTGCTGTTCATCGCGCTGTTCTTACTGGTCCCCGACACGTTCGTCAGTGCCGTCAGCGGGTTGCAGGCGTTCGTACTCTCGAATTTCAACTGGGGCTATCTCATCGTCATGCTGTTTTTCCTGCTGTTTCTGGGCTTTCTCATCGTCGGGCCGTGGGGGAACCTCCGCTTCGGCGACGAGTCGCCGGAGTACAGCTACTTCTCGTACTTTGCAATGCTGTATTCGGCGGGGCTTGCGGCCGGCACCGCCTTCTGGGGACCGACCGAGGCGCTGCTCCACTACGGCAACGTCCCGCCGCTGTACGGAGAGGTCGCCGATAAATCCGCAGCCGCGATACCAATTGCGGTGCAGTACTCGGCGTTCCACTGGATGTTTACCCAGTACGTCGGCTTCACCCTCTTCGGTATCGGCATCGGGTATTACGTCTACAACCACGGCGCACCGCTGCGTGTCTCGTCGATTCTGACGCCCTTCATCGGTGCCGACAGCATCAAGGACAGCAACTGGGCGACGCTCGTCGACGTGCTCGCGGTGTTTGCGACTCTCGGCGGCGTGGCGACCTCGCTCGGATTCATCGGCCGGCAGTTCCTCACGGGTCTCGAATACCAGTGGGGCGTCGCCCTCGGCGACGCGGGGACGATGCTCGTCATCACCGGCATGACGGTGCTCTTTACGATTTCGTTGCTGCTCGGCGTCGACAGGGGCATCCGTCGGCTGTCGGATTTCAACATGGTGCTCTTCTTCGTGCTGATGGTCGCCACGCTCATCGTCGGCCCGACCGTATTCATCCTCCAGACGTCGGTCAACGCGATGAGCGGCGTCATCACCGACTTCTTCAGCATGAGCCTCTTTCTCGACACCGCGAACAACAACTCTTGGGCCAACAGCTGGACGGTCTTCTTCTGGGCGTGGCCGCTGGCGTGGTCGCCGTTCGTCGGGCTGTTCATCGCGCGCATCTCGCGCGGGCGCAGCGTGCGCGAGGTCGCTTTCACCGGCACCGGCGCGATGGGGCTGGCGTCGGTCCCATGGTTCATCATCCTCGGCACCACCGGCGTCTGGCTCCAGCACACCGGCCGGGCGAACCTGCTCGGCCCCATCAACCGACTCGGCGAGTCCGTGTCGGGCTACGTGCTCTACAGCGCGCTGCCGCTCGGGTCGCTGCTACTCGTCGGCTTCATCGTGCTCATCGTGACCTTCTTCGTCACGTCGGCGGATTCGTCGTCGCTCGCGCTCGCGATGTTGACCACTGGCGGGAAGAAAAGTCCCTCGGCGATCAGCCGCGTCTTCTGGGCCGTCCTGTTGGGGGCCGTCGCGGCGATTCTCATCCTCATCGGCAAGGCGAACGCCTTCCAGTCGGCGGCCGCCATCACCGCCTTGCCGATAGCAGTCCTCGGTCTCGTGACCATCATCGGGCTGACGAAATCGTTCCGCCAGCAGTACGGTAATCTCCTGTTGCAAGAGGAGACGGTCCTGTTCGGGACGAGCACTCGCTCCAGCAGCCAGAATCCGCCCGACGCAGAGGCCACGGAGGACGATTGAAAGCGGGAACCACAGATTTTACCGTCGCTACGGACTCGCTGTCTCCCGTTCGGCCGACTCAGAGCACGTTCGGATGGCTGAGGACGCCGTTCCGGAGGGCGTTCGAAAGACCCCGGCGCGGCCGTTCGGAGGCCGCCTGATTCGAGATATCGAACTTCGCCGCGAGGTCGGCCATCGTGACGCGGCGCGGAACGTCGAAATACTCTTCCTCGACGGCCGCCGTGAGCAGTTCGGCTTGGGGAGCAGTGAGCGCCCCGTGACCGTTCTCCGGCGACCCGTCGGCCTCTTCCAGTTCGGTGAGTGTGGCCAGTCACGGTTTCGAGCGGCCGACTCCGATGGGCGAGTCGCCGGTCGACGTGGTTCGCGGTCCCCGCTTGGTGGCTGCGGCGAATCCGTCGCCGAGCAGCCACGCCGCGATGATGAACGCGTAGAACCCGACGAACACGCCGACGATGCCGCCGAGAATCGGCACGACGTTGAGAGCGGTACCGACGATTCCAACGGCGATGTTCAAGAGGACGACATATACCCACGCGAGGAGGTACTCGCGCGACGTGACGACGCTGGCGATGGTATCGAGGTCGAAGCCAGCGCCGAAGCTGCCCTCCCGGGCGTAGTTCGCAACGCCGGCAACGCCAACGTAGCCGAAGGCGATGGCGAGCAACCACCAGACGAACAGCCCGCCGAACAGGCCGACGACCCCGATGCCGGCCCCGAGGTCGGAACCGGTCACCAGTGCGGCGAGCGACCCACCGACGACGGTGAAAAAGACCACCGTCGGGACGAGCTGGTAGACGAACCCGATGATGCTGGCGACGAATCCTTCCGTCAGTAGCTCACCCCAGTCGTCGAAAACCGGTGGTTCGGCGGCGCGGTCCATGCCGGCGCGAATCGCCCGCATCCCGTAGCCCGCGACGACGAACAGCGGGATGAGGAGAAACGAGAGCAACAGCGCGATGCCGCCAATGAGCACGGTCGACAGCCATGTCTCGGACTGAAGGGGGTAACGCAGGAGCGTCTCGATGTCGGTGTCCATAGTAATCACCATACATACTGTTTTCATTCAACATAGCTCTTTGCACCATCAGCGGCGAACGGCTTTTGCGGGCGTAGAGCAAACTCTCGTGGATGGGTTCAGCACGCTCGACGGGGTTACGGGTGACGCTCGACATCTGGCATCCCGACTGCTGGACGCTTGAGGTGACCGAGGGAGTGGATGGCGGACTGCTCGGCCACGGCGTCTATTTCATCGATGGCAGGGCGACCGGTCGGTTCACCGTCTACGGCGAGACGACCGCCGCGGTCGAGGCCCTGATCGAGGCAACGCGCACCTCGTCGCTGACCGATTCGGTCTGGGAGGCGAACGCACGGCCGAGCGAGACGCCCGTTCCCGGCAGCGCGAGCCGCGCAATCGTGGTGCGCTACGAACAGGAAAATTCCATCAACGACGCGCTCGTCTCGCGTGGGTTCATCCCCGACGAGCCGGTTCGGATGTGTGATGGCCGGGAGTGCTGGACGGTGCTCGTCGACGCGAGCCGCGAGGCGGTGACCGAGCGCATCGAGGGCGTCCGCGAGGAGATGAACGCCGAAGTCCGCATCGAGCATCTCACCACTGCCTACAGCGCGAGCGGCGTCCTCCCGACTGATGACCTCTCCGAGCGCCAGCGCGAGGCCTTCGACCTCGCGCGCCGCCGGGACTACTATCGGTGGCCGCGCGAGGCGAGCGCCGCCGACCTCGCCGCCGAATTCGGGGTCTCGAAGGCGACCTTTCTGGAGCATCTCCGGACGGCCGAGGCGAAGCTGCTCGGCCGCTGACCCGTTCATGCTAGAGACGGCTGCTATGCCATCACACGGCAATACACTAGTATGTCGGACGCACAGCGAAACGACGACCGGAGTCTCGCGCGGAACATCGGCCCGCTCGGCGCGATGAGCACCGTCGTCGCCGGCACGCTCGGTGCCGGACTGTTCGTTACGCTCGGCACCGCGAGCGCAACGACCGGCCCGAGCGTCATCCTCGTGGTCGCTGTGGCGGGAGCGCTCGCGACGGCCATCGCCATCAACTACAGCTGGATGGCGACGGTGTTTCCGGGCGCGGCCGGCTCGTATGCCTACGTCTCGCGGACGTTCAACACGCGCCTTCCGGGCTTTCTGGTCACGTGGTCGAAGTGGCTCGGCTACATGGCCGCCGACGCCGTCCTCGCCATCGGCTTCGGCAGCTACCTCCAAGTGTTCTTCCCCGACCTCATCGCGGGACAAGCCGAAATCGCACTCGTCGGCTTCGGCCTGCTCACCGTGCTCTTTCTCGTGAACCTCGTCGGCTCTCGGGGGTACAGCCTCGTCCAGAACCTCATCTTCGGCCTGCTCGTCGTCTCGATTCTCGTGCTCGTGATTCCAGGTACGTTCACCGTCGAAACCGCGAACTACCAGCCCTTCTTCACTGGCGGCTTCGACGGCTTCCTCGCCGCCGCGGTGCCCCTCTTCTACGCCTACATCGGTATCGCGGTCGCGGGGCAGATGGGTGCGGAGGTCAAGAATCCCTCCCGAAACCTTCCATTGGCGATGGTCGGCGGGACGCTGATTCTCACAGTCCTCTACATGTGGACGGCAGCGGTCATCTACGGCGTCGTGGCCGACTACACCGTGCTCGCCGAGTCGGCGCGACCCCTCGCCGACGCCGCCGAAGTATTCCTCGGGGCGAACGGGTCGGCTATCGTCGCCATCGGCGGCCTGCTCGCCACCGCCTCCAGCGTGAACGCGGTGATGGCCGCCGGCATCAAGATGCCCTACTCGTGGTCGTGGGATGGCGTCTTCCCACGCTGGTTTTCGGCCGTCAACGACCGCTTCGGCTCGCCCCACTGGTCGCTGTTCACCCTCTATGTGGTCTCCTCGGCGCTCACCTTCTACACGACGGGTCTCGACCAAGCCATCAAGATCGCCACGTTCAGCTACCTCATCGCGTATTTCGCCGTCTCGGTGACGCTCCTGTACGCCCGCGTCTATCGAACGGAACTCATCGAACAGGCGGGCTTCGACCTCGGTGGCACCCTCTATCTCACAGGGGCTGTCGGCGCACTCGGCGCGTTCGCGCTGCTCACACAGGCCTATCAGGGTTCGCTCATCATCTACGTGCCGTGGATACTCGTCGGTCTCGCCGTCTTCGGCGTCTACTGGTATCGTGGGCGACGGGCCGGCATCGATGTCGGGGCGGTTCTCGATACGCTGCCCGGCGTGCCCTCGACCGAGTACGACCCCGACATCGAGGAGGTGCCGTCGGATGACTGATACGCCGTCCGACGACAGCACAGCCACCGACGCCGCGGTCGTGGACGCAATCGATGGAATCGCCGAGAGAATCGACCACGACGAGACGATCTCGCTGCTCCAGGAACTCGTGCGCATCGAGAGTCCGTACTTCGAGGAGGCCGAAATCACCGAATTCGTCCACGACTGGCTCGACGAGCGCGGACTCGACCCCGAGTATCACCTGGTCAGCGAGTCGGATATCACGGGCTTCGAGGGCAACAACGTGCTCGCGCGGCTTTCGGGAACGAACTCCGAGGCTCCGACGCTGCTGTTGAACGCCCACATGGACACCGTCGAACTGGTCGAGGCGTGGGAGGAGGACCCGCTCTCGGGGCGCATCGAGGACGGGAGACTCTACGGGCAGGGGGCCTGCGATATGAAGGGTGGTCTCGCGGCCATCATGGTCGCCTTCGAAGCGCTCGCCGAGGCCGACCTCGCCGGCGACGTGCTCTTCAGCGCCGTCGTCGACGAGGAGGGTCCTTACGGACTGGGCGCGAACCAGCTCATCCGGGACGAAATCACCGACGACTGCGACGGCGTCATCGTCACCGAGCCCGGACCGATTCTCGCCCAAGAGGACATCGAAAACCCGGCGCTACTGCTCGGCGCGCGCGGACGATTCCTCTACGACATCACCGTCACAGGGAAAGCGGCCCACGGCTCCCAGCCCGAGAAGGGGACGAACGCGGTCGTCGATGCGGGGCGGCTGGCCGGTGCGCTCGCCGACATCGAGGTGGGTACTCACGAACGCCTCGGCGACGGCTCGGTCTGTCCGCTGAAAATCGATGGCGGCGGCGAGACGCTCTCGGTGCCCGAATCCTGCCGCCTGCTGGTCGACCGCCACGTCGTCATCGGCGAGGACGAAGACCGTGTTCGCGCCGACGCCGAGCGCGTCGTGGATGACCTCGGTCTCGATTCCGCCGTCGACATCGGGTTTCGGGACGCGCCCGCACCCGACGTCCGTTACGGACCGTACGTCACCGACCCCGACGACCCGCTCGTCGACGCGCTGACGAGGGGAGTCGAGCGCGTCACCGGCGACGTCTCCGACGTGGGCCATTTCGCCAGCGTCGGTGACTTCAACTACTTCGGCCACCGGGCTGGGCTGCCCACAGTAATTATCGGTCCGGACGGCGAGAACATCCACGGGGCTGGCGAGTTCGTCTACACCGGCGAGGTGGTCGAGGTCGCGCGCATCGTCGCCGCCGGCTGTGTGTCGTTGCTCGGCGCGTGAGTCTCGGTGGCGTTCGGCGAGCGCTGCTCAGAAAAAGAGCGCGAAGACGAGATACGAGCCGATGGCCGAGACGGTCGGCGTGAGCAGCCAGAGCGTGACGATGCGGCCGGTGGCCGCCGCGTCGAAGAGGTCATCGGTCGGCAGTTCCTCGGGCTTCTCTTCGCCGATTTTCGGCACTCCTTCGGCCGGGTTGTCGGCCGGCGTCGACTCCGTTGCGGCGTCGCCCGTCGCGAGGTCGCCAACGGTCGGGCCGGGGTCCGGTCGGCCGGCGTCGGTTCCCTCGGCGGCGAGTGCGCCCACCGAGAAGTCGGGTCTGCCCTCGCCCTCGATGGCCGACCCCGCGGCGTCGGCCAGCGTCACGCTGCGGCTCGACCGTCCCCAGCCGAGACCGATGATGCAGGAGGTCATGCTCACCGCGAGGCTCGCCGGAATGCCCAGATTCGACAGTATCGTGATGATGGTCGCGCCGACGAGCGAGACGAGAATCGCCGCCAGAATCGGCAGGTCGGTGATGCCGTCACCCACCGTATCGAGCGTGCGCCGGGCGATGGTGAACGCGCCGATTGCCATCGCGCCCACGGCGAGGAGAACGCCCTGCTCGACGGTGATGGCGTTGCTCCCGACCAATGGAGCGACCGCGTTCGCGGTGTTCGACGCGCCGGCCGAGAAGCCGTTATAGCAGGCGACCAACAGAACGACGGCCGCGCCGATGACGTCGCGGACGGTCGCACCCTCCTTGAGCATCGGTCGCGGCAGTGTCCCCGAGCGGTCGAGCGCGAACAGGCCGTCCTCGATACGGCCGAAGGAGATGCGCGCGTCGAGGTGGGGATAGATGTACCGCCCGATGACGACGCCGGCCCAGAAGGCGACCAGCGGGGCGATGATCCACGCCGAGACGATGCCGAACATCACGGTTTCGTTGAGCGAATCGGTCACGACGCCGAGTCCCGCAATCGCGCCGACGGCGGTCATCGAGGTCGAGGCCGGCACCCCGAAGAGATTCGAGATGAGTAACGAGAGACCGGTGAAGAAGAGCACGACGACGCTCGCGGCGAGGGTAAACTCGCCTGCGGGGACGATTTCACCGCCCATCGTCGTCACGACCTCGCGGCCGACCGTCCAGCCGCCGAGCAGTGCGAAGCCGGTGAACAGCACGGCAGCAAGCGTCTTGCCGGTGATGCGACTGCCGACCGCCGGGCCGAAGGCCACCCCCGTCGAGGAACCGCCGATGTTGTAGCCGACGAACACCGCCACGAGCACGCCGACGACCAGCAGCGCGGAGACCATCAACTGTTCCGCTCTCGAACGGCGCGACAAAAACCGGTTTCGTTTCCCTGCCTCGGTGGAACAGCGGCGACGGCGAGTCGGCTCGAAGCCGGTCGTGTGCAGTCGTGCCCACCATACACAACACCTTTAGCCGTCGCTCGTCAATCTTCGCTATGCCCGATGCGATGGTCGAGCATCTCCGTTCGGACATGGAATGCGAGGGGTTGCTCGAGTGTTTCCACGGTCTCACCGACCTCGACCGCGAGTGTTTCGCGGTCGTCGTCGGTAGCGACGAGGCGTTGACGGTCGACGACATCGCCGCCGAGGTCGACCGCGAGCGCTCGACGGTCTATCGCTCGCTCCAGCGCCTGCTCACGGCGGGGTTCGTCCAGAAAGAACAGGTCAACTACGAGCAGGGCGGCTACTACCATGTCTTTCGTCCCACGGACCCCGACGTCGTCGCCGACGAGATGCAGCGCATGCTGAACGACTGGTACGCGAAGATGGGGCAGCTAATCGGCGAGTTCCGCGAGAAGTACGACGCCGAGGGACGGGCGATGCCTGCCGAGAGCTGACGGTCGAGCGGGGTGAAGTCAACACCCTTAATCACTCGCCAGCGCTAGTTCGGGTCAGTGTCGCTCGCAATCTCGACGACGGATTTGGCGAAGAACTACGGCGACGTTCGGGCGCTCGACGGTCTCTCGCTCGACGTCGAGCAGGGCGAGTTCTTCGGCCTGCTCGGGCCGAACGGCGCGGGCAAGACGACGTTCATCAACGTGCTCGTGGGACTGGTCGGCAACTCCGGCGGCGAGGCGTCGGTGTTCGGCCACGACGTCGATGATGAGTACCGACGGGCACGCTCGCGCATCGGCTTGGCTCCACAGGAGTTCAACGTCGACCGCTTCTTTCCCATCCACGAGGTACTGGTCCATCAGGCAGGCTATCACGGCATTCCGAAGGCCGAGGCCGCCGAACGCGCCGACGACGCCCTGCGGACGGTGGGCATCTACGAGAAACGCGATTCGCGCTTCGACTGGCTCTCCGGCGGAATGAAACGTCGGTTCATGCTCGCCCGCGCGCTCGTCTCGGACCCCGACCTGCTGATTCTCGACGAACCCACCGCCGGGGTGGACGTCGAACTCCGCCACGACCTCTGGGACATCATCACCGACCTCAACGACGACGGCACCACGATTTTGCTGACGACCCACTACATCGAGGAGGCAGAGCGCCTCTGTGACGAGGTCGCCATCATGGACGATGGACGAAAGGTCACCGTCGCCAGCCCGGACGAGCTGATGGCGCGTGGCAACGACACCGTTCGACTCCGCCTGCGCGAGCCGCCGGCGACGGTCTCGGACATCGACGTCGAGCGCGTCGAGTCGGTCGAAATCGACGGCGATACGGTCGTGGCGACGGCCCCCACCGGTGGGGAAGTCGCACCCGCCCTCATCCGCCAGCTCGACCGACAAGGATATACGGTGACGGACATCGACATCGCGCGCACGTCGCTCGAAGAGGTGTTCATCGCCCTGACCGGCGATAGCGGCGGGGGCGGCGATGGGGATAGCGAGGACAGCCGGGACGCCGAGCAGCGCGAACGCACGTCACCGGAGGTCTCGCCGTGAGTCTCGCCTCGGTCGGGCTGCGGACGCTCGTTCGCCGCGAAATACTCAGATACGTCCGCCGGCCGTGGAACACGTTCCTGCCGCCGGCGATAACGAACGCGCTGTATTTCGTCGTCTTCGGAGTCATCCTCGGCGGGCGCATCAGCGCCACCGGTGGCATCCCCTACATCCTCTTCATCCTGCCGGGACTCGTGGTGCTCGGGGCGACCAGCGACGCCTTTCAGAATGCGTCCTTTACCATCTTCCACGGCCGGTGGAACGAATACATCCACGAAGTGCAGACGTCGCCGCTTTCGTATGTGGAGATGGTCTTCGCCTACGTCACCGCGAGCGCGCTGCGGGGCATCGTCATCGCGGTGATGGTCGCCGTCGTCGGTGCTGTCTTCACGAACCTCGACGGGAGCATTCCGCCCGTGAGCCTCGCCCACCCCATATATGTCGTCGCGTTCGTCCTCGTCATCACGATTCTCTTCGCGGGCTTCGGCGTCATGGGCGGTCTCTGGGCGCGCGATTTCGACTATCTCACGGTGATGAACCAGTTCATCATCCGCCCCCTCGTGTTCTTCGGCGCGGTCTTCTACCCGCTGTCGGCGCTGCCGGACTTCTGGCAGACGGTCTCGCTGCTGAACCCGATGGTCTACATGGTCGATGGCGTTCGCTATGGGTTCCTCGGCGTCGCCGATATCGACCCGAACGTCTCGCTCGCGGTGCTCGTCGGCGCGGCGGTCGCGGTCATCGGTACCGACATCGTCCTCTTCCAGCGCGGCTACGGTCTGACCGAGTGAGGAATCGAAACAACACAACGACTATCCGCGCGTTTCCCCTCTTTCCGGCATGACCGACTACACGACCGTCTCCATCCCCAAAGACCTCGCCGACCGGGTCGAGGAGACCATCGAAGGGACGAGCTTCCAGAGCACGAGCGACCTCGTTCGATTCCTGTTGCGCAGCATCGTCATCCAACACCAGAAACAGGGCGAACTCACCGAAGCCCAGTTCGACGAGATCGCCGAGCAGCTCCGTGATCTGGGGTATTTGGGCTAATCGAGGAACTCGGCCGGCGGCTCGGCATCGACGAGGTCGAGCGACTGCTCGATACCGTTGCGCGAGAAGACCGCGAGGTCGTTCCGTTCCCACGGCGGGACCGCGACGAACACCACCCCATGAAGGTCGTCGGTTCGGGCGAGTTCGAGCCGCCCCTGTGGATGCGAGACGAACCGGCCCTGCGTCTGGCCTGCCGGCATGCCGAGGTCCATCCCGAACACCGCCGACAGCGACCGGCCGGCTTCCGGGAAGTAAAAATGCGTGAACACGGGCGTCTCGGTCGGCAGCGAATCCGTGAACTCGCCGGCCGATGTGGTCGCAAGCGATATCGTCACCGACTCCGGTTCGGCCTCTCGGGCGAGGTCGCACAGTGCTTCCGCCAAGCCAGAGGTCGCATACACCACCGTCTCTCACTCGGGTCGTGGTTCGGGAGCGACATAATCCCGTCGAGTCAGCCCGAGAGAGCGAGTCGGGCGGTTTTCAGGTAGAGCGCCGGCGCGCGACGGCGCGACCCCGACAGCGCCGCCCCGAGCGCCGGGTTCGCGTGCTCGTGGACGCCCGCACCGTGACCGACGAGTACGCGCTCGGGCGTGAAGTCCCGAAACGATTTCCGGGGCGGTAGCAGGCGAAGCGCCGGATGGACGCCCAATCGTTCGGTGTCAGTTCGCATGTACGCGGCCGTGCCGAGTGCTTCCGAGACGACGAGCGTTCCATCATCTTCGTGATACAGCGCGCCTTCCTGCCACAGCGGGGTGGCGACCATTCGGAGTCGATACCCAGTCTCGTCGAGTTCACCATCGAAGCGCTCGACCGGCGCGTCGATGTCGCCGGCGACGCCGCTCATCCACGACGGGATGAAAACTGATACGTCGTGACGGGTGGCGAAGCGTGCGGCGTCGCGCTTGTGACGGTCCAGCAGCACGACGACACCCGCGACCTCGCCGAACTCGGCGAGGAGGTCGTCGATGCCCGCGGCGTCGACGGGGTCGACCAGCCAGACGCCCGCGTCGGTGGCGAGCGCGTGGCTCGCGCGCTGCATCCGCTCGTCGGGGTAGGCGAGCCAGCCGACGCCGCCCTCGAAGCGGTCGATCTCCTCGTACGCCGCCGTTCCCGTCCCCTTCATCGGCATATCCACCACTCGGACCGGCGGCGGATGAGCGCGTCGGTGGCGGATATTTATACCCTGAGACCAATCAGGAGGTATGATTTCGGCGCTGCGCTGGCTCGCCCTCGAAGTGAAATATCTCGACCACGCGAGCGCGTTCTACCGCGAGCACTTGCAGCTCGATACCAGCCGCGAGACCGACACCGAGGTCGCCTTCGCGGCCGGCGAGACCGACCTCGTGCTCCGCCGACCTTCAACTATTCCCCGTGGCGGACTCCACACCCACTACGCGCTCTCGATTCCCGCCGACGAATACGACGACTGGTACGAGCGCCTCGCCGGGAGTTTCACGCTCGACGAGCACACCTTCGGCAGCGCGCGCTCGCTATATTTTGACGATACCGAGGGCAACTGCGTCGAACTCGGCGAAACGGACGAGCCGGGACCGGGAGTGTGCGGGGTGTTCGAGGTCGTCCTCGAAGTCGAGGACCTCGCCCGCGCCGAGTCGTTTTACACCGACCTCGGGATGGACATCGTCGACCACGGGGGAGAGCGCCGTCGGACGCGGCTCACAGGAGGGAGGTTCGCCCTCGAACTCTGGGAACCCCAGTTGGGGCTGGCTGACGCGCGCGGCGGCGTCCACGTCGACCTCGGCATCGGCGTCGAGAGCCCCGAAAGAGCGCTCGACGCGGTGCGGGAGTCGGTGCGGTCGGTCGAGCATCGGGAGGAGGGAATCAGGGTTCGGGACTCCGATGGCCACTTCCTGACCTTCGTCGGTTAGCCGAACTCGCTTCGGAGCGCGCCCCGGTCGACTTTGCCGGTCGCGGTGCGTGGGAACTCCTCGACGAACACGACTCGGTCGGGGACCTCGTGGCTCTGTAGTTCGCGCTCGCAGGCGCGTTTGATGTCGGCCGCCGAGACTGACTCCTCGCTCCGGCGCGTGACGATTGCCACCACGGCCGCGCCGCGGACGTCGTCGGTTCGGTCGATGATGGCGACCTTCTGTACGGGGTCGATGGCGTAGATGACTGCCTCGATCTCACGCGGCGAGACGTCGCCACACCCTGTCGTGAACATGTCCTCTATTCTGTCGACGACGAACAGGAATCCATCATCGTCCATCCAGCCGATGTCGCCGGATGTGAGCCAGCGCTTGCCCGCGCGCTCGACGAACGTGCTTTCGGTGAGCTGGCGCTTGTTGTATCGTGGCGTGACCGTATCGCCACGCCAGAGGAGTTCCCCGCGTTCGCCCCGTTCGACTGCCTCCCCAGTAGTGGGCTCTTCGATACGTACCTCGACCGCCTCCCCCGCCGGACGGCCGACGCTGCCGGGCTTGCGCCCGTTCGGTCCCGGATGGTTGAGCGCCGCAAGCGGCGTCGTCTCGGTCATCCCGTAGCCTTCGAGCAGCACACAGTCGAGGGCCCGCTCGACCTCCGCGATGCGCTCGTTCGGCATCGGCGACCCGCCGACGCCGACGGACCGAAGCGTCGAGAGGTCGTACGCATCGATACCATCGCAGTCCAGTAACTCGACGACCATCGTCGGAATCAGGAACGTGTAGGTGACGCCGTGGCGCTCGACTGCCGCCAGAAACGCCTCGATGTGCCACGTTTCGAGCAGGTGGTTTTCCGCCCCGAGGGCGAGGAAGGGCGTCGTGGTGATGTTGAGACCGGTGACGTGAAAGCACGGACAGACGGTGAGTGCCACATCTTCCCTGCGCCACTCGTTGTAGCTGATGTACCCGTCGGCGTTCGCCGCGAGATTCCCATGGGTATGATAGACGCCCTTCGGCGCGCCGGTCGTCCCGCTCGTGTACAGCAGTTCGGCCAGCTCCTCGCTTCGCCGCGGGAGTGGCTCGTGTTCGACCGTTCCGTCGTCGAGCAGGTCCCCGTACCGATGTTCCTCGCTCTCGCCGTCGGCAGTGCCGTTCGTGACGACACAGACCGCACCGCTGTCGCTCAGTACGTACCGTATCTGCTGGTCGGTAAAGCGCGTGTTTATCGGGACCGCTACCGCGCCACGTTTCAAGACGCCGAGATACGTACAGACGAACGCCACGCCGTTTGGCAGGTCGAGCGCCACGTGCTCGCCGGTTTCGACGCCCCGGTCGGCCAGCGCGTCGGCGATGCGGTCCGAGCGCTCGGTCAACTGTTCGAACGTGACTGAGTGGTTCCGGTCGCCAACCGCGAGGGCGGTCGGTGCGTTCCGCGCCGCGAGGTCGGCACGGGTGGCGAAATTCATGGATATTCCTTGGCAGCTGCTACCATAGGCGTTTCTGCGACGAGTCTGATACATGTTCTACCGAGTATTACCGGGAAACTAACAGGGCTGCGAGAACGGCAAGGTTCGTCCGCTATTGCCGGACAGTCGTCCGACCGACCGGCGACCACGCCGTCAGTCACGGGCGAAGATGAGGTTGGCTTGTATCTCGTCGGCGGCGTCTCGAACCACGTCGGCGATGGGTGGGTCGTGCCGGTCGCTTTCGAACTCCTCGGTGGCACCGTAGACCGCGATGGCCCCGTGAACGTCGGCGTCGGTGACGATAGGAGCGGCGACGCCCGTCATGCCGGGAATCAACTCCCCGGCGTCGGTTGCGTAGCCGTTCCCGCGGATGCGCTCCAGTTCGGACAGTAGTTCGTCCTCGTCGGTGATCGTCGCGGGCGTTCGCCGTTCCAACCCCTGTTCGAGGAGCACTCGCTCGGCCGTTTCGGAGTCCATGCTTGCGAGAATCGCCTTGCCCGGCGCGTTCGTGTGAAGGGGGACGTGCGTCGGGTAGACGTCCGTCGCCTTCGGCGGAAGGCTCTCCCGTTGCCAGCGCGTCGCCAGCAACACCGCACAGCGCCCGTTTTCCTCGGTTACCAGCTGGACGTACTTCGAGTCGCCGACGGCCGCCGAGAGACCAAGCGCCTCGTCGCGACCCCGGACGAACAGTTCGTTGTTGTTCCGGGCGATTTTACCGAAATGGAGGAACTGCATGCTCAGCCGGTAGCGGCCGTTCTCGTTGACCACCGAGCCGACGCGCTCCAGCGTTCGGAGGTGGTCGTGGGCCGTACTCTTCGGCAGGGAAAGCGCGGTGGCGACCTCGGTGACTCCGACATCGCCCCGGTCGGCGAGTACCGTGAGCACGTCGTGGGAGACCTTGACCGCCGCGATAGGGTAGTTCGTCACGGTCGAAGGAGGACTCGTACCCCTTTAGATTGTCCGGTAATATCGAACGAAAACCGGATACAGAAATATTGGATATGGATACTGAGACGGAAAAATATATGATAGAAAAATTTTGTCACGGCGATTTGGGCCGGATGTGGGTGAAATATATTTCGTCTTTTGAAAACAGAATATATCGATTGGAATCGCATGACTTGAGGCGATTTTGATCGATAGCAGTCGAGTTTTTGAGTACGTGTTTCAGACGTGCTAGAATAGCTAACAAAACACTTATCTGTTGATGTCTCAACGCAGTAGTTGTGAAGGGGTCACAATCGACAATGAACGAACGAACCGACACATCGGCGACACGGCGCGGCGTCATGAAGGGCATCGGCGGTCTCGCCGCGTTGTCGATGTCCGGCGCGACGATAGCGGAGGCAGAGGACGTTCTGAACGACTCGATTCCGAGCGACCCGCACACGGTCGACACCTACCGGGCCATCGTCGACGCCATCGTTCCCCGTACCCCACAGTTGGAAAGCGAACTCGGGCCGGAGCACGTTCCCGGCGGACTCGATGTGGGGCTGGAGAAGTTCCTCATCTGGGACTTCAACCACTTCCAGGAGGTCCGTGCCGAGATGGTGACTGAAAAGGGATTGCTCGATGGTCCCTCGGACGCCGAGATGCCGGTGAACATGTTCGAGACGGGTCTCGACCTGCGGAACCTCGGCGGATTGGTCGGTCCCGATTCGGCGCTCGATGCCGTGTTGAACCTCACGGACATCAGCATCCTCGACCTCGATGTGAGCGAGGAAGCGCTCGAAGAACAGTTGAGTTTCGGGCCACTCGAACGCTACGAGGTCTCCTTCGCCGAGGACGTCTCCTCGACGTCCGGTCCCGCCGAGTTCGACCTGCTCGTCGAGACGACCAACGAAACGACCCACCGAGTGGTGCAGAACTATCCCTATGCGGCGGCGTTCACCCTCGTCTTCGACATCGTGGCCGCCGAGTTCATCGCGCTCGGCAAAAACGAGGACGCGATTTCGCGCGGCAGCGAGCAGTTCCCTGCGGGTGGCACCTTCGCCCAGCTCTCGCGGGAAGACCGCTTACGCTGTCTCTGGACCATCGTCGATGGCAGCGTCATCGACCGCCTCGACGAGTTGCTTTCACCCTTCGTCCCGCAGGTCGGCATCCTGAAGTACGTCGTGATGGCCGTCAACGGGCTGCACGGCTTTGGCTACTACACCGAGTGGTCGGGTCTGGGAGCCACCAAGACCGAGAACCCGACCGACAGAGAGATGCAGATACCGCCCGACGAGGTCCAGAGCCGCCAGCAGAGCGGCTATCCCGGACCCGCCCCCGGCCACGCGGCCAACTGGCGACACGCCGTCCCCGGCGGGTTCGCCGACCCCGACACCGGGAGCCTCGACCTTCCCGACGACCTGACCGGCGAGGACGTCATCGCGGGCATCGGGGGTGAGACCCAATGAATGACCCCGACGTCGTCGTCATCGGTGCCGGCGCGGACGGCCCGGCCGCCGCGTGGAAACTCGCCAAAGACCACGGCATCGACGTCCTCATCCTCGAAGGTGGGCCGTGGCATGGAAACGAAAAATGGCCCCAGCCGCACGCCGACGCGGGCGGCACCGTCAGCACCGACCCCGACGACCTCGATGGAAAGCTGCTCGACGAGCAGTTCACCCACCGCGAGGCCGACGCCAACGACCCGACCTATGGGTATCTCCGGGTGGGTCCCGCCGACCACTCACGAGCGCCGTGGTTCCGGAACCTCCACCAGAACGCGTTCATCTGGCAGGTCGGCGCAGTGGGCGGTACGTCGCTGCACTACTTCGCCAACCATCCCCGAGGCTATCCCCACGCCTTCAACGACCAGCCCCACTGGCCCATCGACTACGAGGAACTCGTTCCCTACTACCAGTTGAACGAGGAACTCACGAGCACCCAGCAGGCCCCGATGACCGCGAAGGAGGAGGTGTTCATCGAGGGCGCGACGGGCGCAGGGTACGACCGCATCGACACGCTGAACGTCACCGAGACGGGCTGGCGGCCGCAGGCCAACGCCATCAGCGAACCGCCGGACGAACTCGATGCCGATTACGACGGCTCGTTCAGTTACGAGGACGGGTTCCGTGGTGACCCACTCGTCGGCGACGAGTTCCAGGGGGCCTCCTCGCCCGTGGACGCGCCAGTGCGGGAGAAATCCCGCAAGTCGAGCAACGTCGCCTACGTCCCGCGGGCGCTCGATACGAACGACGACCCCGATGCGGGCAACGTCGCCGTCCGACCCAACGCCTACGTCACGGACATCACCACCGACGAAGGCGCGGGGAACCTCGAAGCCACCGGCGTCACGTTCCGCGATTCGTGGTCCGGCCGGTCTCAGACAGTGGCTGCCGATACGGTGGTGCTCGCGGGCGGCTGTATCGAGTCGCCCCGTCTGTGGCTCAACGCCGGACTGCCGGACGACGGCTGGGTCGGCAAGGGACTGACCACCCACTGGTTCGACTGGGTCGTCGGCGTCTACGACGACGAGACGGTGGCGAACATCAATCCCGAGGTCGAGCACATGGACCCCTATGTCGGCCAGAACTCGGCAGTTCGCTTCGACAAGCCCGGCGTCGGGGGACTTGAAGACATCGGGATGACCCCCGGACTGGTCTCGTATGCGGATTACCTGTTCACGGAGGCCGGGTACAGCTTCGACACGCCCGTTGCGGAGGGTGAGCCGTGGGACACCCGCGGGTACGTCGTCGGCGAGGAACTCAAACGCCGGATGGCGAACTACCGACAGACCAAGGCGCTGCTGGTGCTCACCGACGACTTCCCCCATCAGGACAACGGCGTCTCGCTCGATGAGACGTTCTCCGACGAGCACGGTCCCGTCCCGAAGGTGCGCTACGAACCGAGCGAGGAGGACAACGACAAGCGCGACGAACTCGCGCGCATCGCGGCGAACATCCACCGCGAGGCGGGGGCCTCACACGTCCACCGCGCGGAGTGGCCGCCGCTACTGCTGCATATGCAGTCCTCGATGCGGATGGGCAAAGTCCTCGATGCGAACGCCGAAGCACAGAACGTCGACCGGCTGTTCGTCGCCGACCACTCCGCGATGGCAAACGGCGTCGGCGGCCCGAATCCCACTAATTCGGGGCAGGCACTCGCATTGCGCACCGCCGACAAGATCGCCGACATCTACTTCTGACCTCCCACCCGATTCGATTTTTCGTCGAGTTGCCGTCAGTCAAGCCGGTCGGTGTCGATGTGGACGCCGGGCGGCGTCACCAACAGAAACTTCCGGAAGTGGATGAGTTCGCCGCCCATCTCGCGGACGTCGCGCGCGAAGCCGCTGGCGAGGCGATTCAGGTCACCCTCGACGGCGAGGACGAGCACCGCGTCGTCGTCGACTTCGGCGACCCATTCCTCGCTCGGCGTTCGCCCGTCGAGCACGCCGAGAACGACGCGATGGGTGCGCTCGTCGGTTTCGTCCTCGATTTCCGTTTCGACGGCCTGCAGGTCGAGGTCGAACTCGCTCATGGCGGCATCTCACCGCGCCGGGAGAAAAACCCTCGTTTTGGGACGCGAGCAGCCGGGAAACCGACCGTCGTCTTCGGGTGCATCGGCCGACACAGTTCACGAGTCAGTCGAGGACGGATGCCAACCGTGCCCGATAGTATCCGACTCCGGTTAGCAGTAGCCCAGTGCCCACGAACGCGTACTGAACGAACCACGCCGAGGTATCCAACGGTCCACCACCGACGACCGACCACGAGCGCCAACCCCACGACCAAGAACGCGACCCACGTGTTTCCTTGCTCGGTCATCGGTATCCGCTCACCAGACTCGAAGAATCAACCTTCTCATTATCGGCGAGTATATTCGCCATCGCTAGCTGCTCGCAGAGAGTCGCCAGCAGACGAGATAGCAGGACGAAGGAAGTGTTTGATGACTGTCTCAGTTTACAGAAAACATATACCATACCCAAGGGTAGTCGGAGCTATGGGACTGGAAAAGCTGGTAGAACGAGGCTCACTGTTCGGGTTCGGTGCCGGGGCGGTAACGGCAGGTATCGTTATACTCGTTGCCAGTGTGTTCGACGTCGCACTCGGTGCTGTCGTGCTTGTGCTCGTTGCCGTCGCGGTTCTGGCGCTCGTCTTGTTGCTCGGGGCTCCCGGAATCGGGCCGGGTCCTGCGGTCGGTGAGATGCAGTCTAGCACTGGTGGAGAGACCGGCGGGATGCAGACGGCGAGTCCGGTAGAGGCCGGTGGTGCGTCGAGAAACCCCGCCGCGATGGCAGCGGTCGTACCGGCCACGCGGTTGGAATACGTGATGTACTTCACTGGATTTGGAGCCATCGCTGTGGTTACGCTCGTGCTTCTCCTCGGCTGAGGAAACATCCCGTCACCCGAGAGTGTCTCACAGCATCAGCGGAGCCGTTCGTGATTCGTGACGGCTCAAGCGCCACAGCGGTTCTCCGACAGGTGTTCTGTCGTCAGTCGTCGGCGCTCGCGGCCCCCGCGTCGGTCGTCCCCGCCGATTGCCGTGAGAAATACGTCGCGAGCGCCGGGCCAGTGACGTTGTGCCAGACGCTAAACAGTGCGGGTGGGAGCGCTGCGAGCGGGCTGAAGTACGCAGTCGCAAGCGCGACCGCGAGCCCGCTGTTCTGGAGGGCGACCTCGAAGGTACATGCCCGGACCCGTTCGGACGACATCCCGCTCGCGCGGCCGACGCCGTAGCCGGCACCCAGTCCGATGGCGTTGTGGGCGACGACCGCAAGCAAAACGACTCCGCCCGCAGTCAGGATGTTCTCGACGTTCAGCCCGACGACCGCCGCGACGATGGCGACGATGGCGACGACGCTGACCGCCGGAAAGACGTTCAATCCCGCTTCGGCGGCCCGCGGTGCGTAGCGGTCCAAGGCCAGTCGGAGCGCAAAGCCCGCGATCACCGGAATCAGGACGACCTGCACGATGGACGTGAACATCTGGGCGAACGTCACTTGGAGCTGTTCGCCCGCGAGCGCGACGACCCACGCGGGCATCACGACCGGTGCGGCGAGGGTTGTCACCGTCGTGATGGCTACTGAGAGCGCGACGTCGCCCTTGCCCAGATAGGTCATCACGTTCGAGGCCGTCCCGCCCGGCGCGGCACCCAACAGGATGACGCCGACCGCGAGCGCCGGCGGGAGCGAGAGCACGATGGTGAGAGCCCACGCCGCGAGCGGCATCACGAGCCACTGCGTGAGCGCGCCGATGGCCACGTCGCGCGGGCGCTCGGCGATGCGCCGAAAGTCCTCCGGCAGCAGCGTCAGTCCCATTCCGAGCATGATGATACCCAAAAGCGGCGTGATGTACGGCGAAATCCACGTGAATCCCGACGGAGCGACGAGCGCCGCAGCCGAAAACAGCAGTACCCACACCACGAAGTACGTGCTCGCAACGGTACTGGCTCGTTCGAGCGTATCGAGCACGCTCACGCCGTCGACCCTCCGCCGATGTTCCTCACTCGACCGCTGTGGGAAACCATGCCTCGACCATCGGCACACCCGTGCAAAAATTTTCGCGTGCGTGCCGTTCGTCGACCGCCGCGCGCGAGCGCCTCGGGTCGGATTTCGCGTCGAATCGGGCGCGGATGCACGCCAATCGGACCGCCCGGCGCGTCGCGGCCGATGGTATGATATAAGGAACTACTGAGGAGACAAGGCCGTTGAATGCTGGCGATTTTTCGATTTCATGCCTCGAAGACCGACCGAACGGAAATTCCGGAGCGGTAGGTTTATCCGTGTGATGGCCATTCGGTCGAGCGTAATGTCCTACCACGACGCGGACACGGAGGATTCGTCGGAGACCCCGGCGGATCGAGTTCTTCCAGGGCACCCTGGGAGATACGACTGAAGTAGATTCTGTACGGGTCTTCGACACCACGCTGCGCGACGGCGAGCAGTCGCCACGCACCTCGTTCAGCTACGACGACAAGCGCGAGATAGCGGCCGTGCTGGACGAGATGGGTACCCATGTCATCGAGGCGGGCTTCCCGGTGAACTCCGATGCCGAGTTCGAAGCCGTCCGTGACATCGCCGAGAGCACGGGAGTAACGACCTGTGGACTGGCGCGCGTGGTCGATGCGGACGTGGAGGCGGCGCTCGATGCGGGCGTCGAGATGGTCCACGTCTTCGCCTCGACCAGCGATGTGCAGCTCGAAGACGCGATGCACTCGAACCGTGAAGAGATGAAAGAGCGCTCGGTCGCGGCGGTCGAGCGTGCGAAGGCGGCCGGCGTCGACGTGATGTTCTCGCCGATGGACGCCACTCGCACGGACGAGAAGTACCTCGTAGACGTCATCGGGGCCACTTCGGAAGCGGGTGCCGACTGGATAAACGTTCCCGACACCTGTGGAGTGGCCACTCCGACGAGATTCGGCGACCTCATCGCCGAGGTCTGCGAGGTCGCCGACGCGCAGGTCGACGTCCATACCCACGACGACTTCGGGCTGGCGAGTGCGAACGCGCTCGCGGGCTTCGAGAACGGCGCGGCGCAGGCCCAAGTGAGTGTGAACGGCATCGGCGAGCGCGCCGGCAACGCCGCCTACGAGGAGGTCGTCATGAGCGCCGAATCGCTCTATGGCGTCGACACGGGCATCGACACGACCCGCATCACGGAACTCTCGCGGCTGGTCGAACGCGCGAGCGACATCGACACGCCGGGCAACAAGCCCGTCGTCGGGCAGAACGCCTTCAGCCACGAGTCGGGCATCCACGCCGCCGGCGTCATCGAGAACTCCGACACGTTCGAGCCGGGCGTGATGACCCCCGAGATGGTCGGTGCACAGCGCGAACTCGTCCTCGGCAAACACACGGGCACACACTCGGTGCGCGAACGCCTGCATGAAGCCGGATTCCAGCCGACCGACGACGAAGTGCGCGAGTGTACCCGACGGGTGAAGGACTTCGGCGCGGAGAAAGAGCGCGTCACGATGGCTGTGCTCGAACGATTCGCCCGCGAGGTCGGCATCCGGGAGACCGAACGCACGGAGGTCAACGCCTGAGAATGGCCCCGCCGAACGCCCCATCCCACCAGCAGCGGGTGGCTCCCGACCCGCACGTCCGCGGCAATGTTTGCACGACGCGCAAGGGTTATTACCACTCCCGTGATGGAATCGACCACGATGACACGACCGACGACCGCTCGGAGCACGCCGGTTCCGAGCGGCGCGGTCGGCGCGCGCGGTCTCATTATTGTAGGGGCGTAGCCCCTACACAGCCACCTCCTTCGACCCCGACGCATCCCGCACAGCGAACAGCACGCGCGACAGCCGACGACTGCCAACCGATGACCACACGACAGCCAGCAACGACCACACGCGACGACCGAGCGGCACCGACAACGAACCACGGAGGCGACCGATGAGCGAGGGCCAGCCGACCCAGCGCGCCGAGGAAGCGGTGACCGAACCGCCCGAGACGGTCGAGACCGACGAGCAGCCCGTGACGACCGGTGCGGAGTCGGTTGCGCGGGCGCTCGAACGGGCCGACGTCGAACACCTCTTCGGCGTGCAGGGCGGGGCCATCATGCCGGTCTACGACGCGCTGTACGACTCCGACCTCACCCACGTCACGATGGCCCACGAGCAGGGCGCGGCCCACGCGGCCGACGCCTTCGGTATCGTCTCCGGCGAGCCCGGAGTGTGCTTGGCGACCTCCGGACCCGGCGCGACGAACCTCGTGACCGGCATCGCCGATGCCTCGATGGACTCCGACCCACTGGTGGCACTCACCGGACAGGTTCCCTCGGACATGGTCGGCTCGGACGCCTTCCAAGAGACCGACACCACGGGAGTGACAGGTCCGATAACGAAGGAGAACTACTTCGCGGGCGATTCCGATACGGTCGGCGATACGGTCGGCGAGGCGTTCGCGCTCGCCCGCGAGGGCCGGCAGGGTCCCACGCTGGTCGACCTCCCGAAGGACGTGACCACGGGCACGACCGAGCGCGAACCGGGCGAGGGCGTGACGCCCGAGACGTACGACCCGCCCGAACGTGCCGACGGCGAGGCCGTCTCGACGGCCGCCGGTGTGCTCGCCCGCGCCGAAAAGCCCGTGATTCTGGCGGGTGGTGGCGTCATCAAGGGCGAGGCGAGCGCCGAGCTGCGGGCGTTCGCCACCGAGTACGGGATTCCGGTGGTGACGACGATGCCCGCAGTGGGTGTCTTCCCCGAAGACCACGACCTCGCCATGGAGATGGCGGGGATGCACGGCACGGGCTATGCGAACATGGCCATCACCCACTGTGACGTGCTGTTCGCGGTCGGAACCCGCTTCGACGACCGCCTGACGGGCGGGGTCGAGACGTTCGCCCCCGAGGCCGAAATCATCCACGCCGACATCGACGCGGCGGAGATCTCGAAGAACGTCCACGCCGACTATCCGCTCTTGGGCGATGCCGGCACCGTCATCGAACAGGTGGGCGAGGCGATGGCCGACGAGCGCGCGGCGGACATGTCGGCCACCGGCGAGCGTTTTCAGGAATGGGTCGAGCAGTGCCAGCAGTGGAAGACCGACTACCCGATGGACTACTCGATGGACGAGGACGGCCCGCTCAAGCCGCAGTTCGTCGTCGAGGCGGTGGATGCGGCGACGGCCGACGACACCATCGTCACCACGGGCGTCGGCCAACACCAGATGTGGGCGGTCCAGTACTGGACGTATACCGAACCCCGAACGTGGGTCTCCTCGCACGGATTGGGCACGATGGGCTACGGGCTGCCGTCGGCCATCGGTGCCCGTATGGCGGCCGATGACGACCAGTCGGTGGTCTGTTTCGACGGCGACGGTTCGTTCCTGATGACGCTCCAGGAACTCGCCGTTGCTGTCAGGGAGGACCTCGATATCACCGTGATAATCCTGAACAACGAGGCCGTCGGTATGGTGCGCCAGTGGCAGGACAGCTTCCACGGCGGCCGGCGGATGGCCTCTGAGTACCCGTGGGTGCCCGATTTCGCTGCGCTCGCCGAGGCGTTCGGCGCGCGCGGGTTCCGGATGGAGGGCTACGACGACGTCGAGGCAGTCATCGACGAGGCGCTGGCCCACGATGGTCCTGCGGTCGTCGACGCGTACATCGACCCGACCGAAGACGTCTATCCGATGGTTCCCAGTGGTGGTGCGAACGGCCAGTTCGTGCTGACGGAGGACCAACTATGACGGAGGGATTGCAGGGACCGGCCCCCGAGGAGCGACCCCACCCGTCGGGCCGGCGCAACGCGCAGGGTATCCGCATCGACCCCGAGACCGGGGCCGAACACGAGCCGCGGCGCACAGTATTATCGGCGCTCGTGCAGAACGAGCCGGGCGTGCTGGCGAAGATATCGGGGCTGGTCTCGCGCCGGCAGTTCAATATCGAGTCCCTCACCGTGGGGACGACGACCAATCCTGAGACCTCCCGCGTGACGCTGGTCATCGAGGAGCCGGAACCGGGCGTCCGGCAGGTCGAAAAACAGCTCGCCAAGGTCGTCAACGTCATCTCGGTGCGCGAACTCGGTGACGACGCCGTGCGTCGGGAGCTGGTGGTCCTGAAAGTCCACGGCGAGGAACCCGACAAGGTCCACGCCGTCACGCGGATGTACGAGGGCGAGACGCTCGACGCCGGGCCACGAACGATTACTGTGCAGATCACCGGCGACGAGCAGAAGATCGACGACGCCATCGACGCCTTTCGGCAGTTCGGCATCCGCGAACTCGCCAGAACCGGCCAGACGGCGCTCGCTCGCGGCGAGGAGTGGACGACACACGCAGAAGAGGAGCGGTACGAACGAGTACACGAACCATGACAGAACACGCGACGATACACTACGACGAGGATGTAGAGGAAAGCGCCATCGAGGGAAAGACCGTGGCCGTGATGGGTTATGGCTCGCAGGGCCACGCCCACGCCCAGAACCTCGCCGACAGCGGGGTCGACGTGGTGGTGGGTCTCCGCGAGGGGTCGAGTTCGCGCGACGCCGCCCGCGAGGACGGACTGGACGTGGCGACGCCCGTCGAGGCCGCCGCGCGAGCCGATATCGTCTCGATGCTCGTGCCCGATACCGTGCAGCCGGCGGTCTACGACGACATCGCCGAGGAACTCGACGCTGGCGACACGCTCCAGTTCGCCCACGGGTTCAACATCCACTTCGGACAGATCGAACCACCCGAGGACGTGGACGTGACGATGATAGCGCCCAAATCACCGGGTCATCTCGTCCGGCGCAACTACGAGAACGACCAAGGGACGCCCGGCTTGCTCGCGGTCTATCAGGACGCGACGGGCGAGGCAACGGACGAGGCGCTCGCCTACGGACAGGCCATCGGCTGCACCCGTGCCGGCGTCGTCGAAACCACGTTCCGCGAGGAAACCGAAACCGATCTCTTCGGCGAGCAGGCGGTGCTCTGCGGCGGCGTGACGAGCCTCATCAAACAGGCCTACGAGACGCTCGTCGATGCCGGCTACTCCCCGGAGATGGCGTACTTCGAGTGCCTCAACGAGATGAAACTCATCGTGGACCTGATGTACGAGGGTGGACTCGGCGAGATGTGGGATTCGGTCTCGGATACGGCCGAATACGGCGGACTCACCAAGGGCGATGTCGTGGTCGACGAGCACACCCGCGAGAACATGGAGCAGGTCCTCGAAGACGTTCAGAATGGGGCGTTTGCCCGCGAGTGGATCGCGGAGAATCAAGCCAACCGGCCCGCCTACCGTCAGTTGCGCGAAGCAGAGAAGAACCACGAAATCGAGGACGTGGGCGAGCGCCTGCGCGGGCTGTTCGCGTGGGCAGAGGAACCGGAAGAAGACCAGAGCGAACAAGAGCGAGTGCAAGCAGATGACTGAGAACACAAGCGAACGGCGAACCGAGATGAAAGCAGTCGACCACACCCACCCCGATACCGGGCGGCCGTTCGGCGAGGCGGTGGTCTATCAGCGCGGGCCGGCCGTGGCGGCCGACGGCGGTGAGCCGAGCGAAACGAGGCGAACGTCGGCAGACGGAACGTCTGCCGGAAGTGAGCGCGAACGGAGTGGGCGCAAACCTCGTCGGAGCGCTGAGCGCTCCGACGGCGGAACCCGTGGCGAGGACGAGCGCGAAGCGGACCCCGAAGAGACCGACGACACCGGCGAGATGCGGATGAAGGACGTCGACCACGAGCCGCCGAACGAGGCCGAAGCCAACCGGGTGTTCGAGCGCGGTAATGAAGGCCGCGACGGGACCCGATGAGCGAGCGCACGCTCTACGACAAGGTATGGGACGAGCACGCCGTCACGGAACTGCCCACCGGTCAGACCCAGCTGTTCGTGGGCCTGCACCTCATCCACGAGGTCACGAGTCCACAGGCCTTCGGCATGCTCGGCGAGCGCGACCTCGAAGTGGCCTATCCCGACCGAACCCATGCCACCGTCGACCACATCGTTCCGACCGCCGACCAGTCCCGGCCGTTCGCCGACGACGCCGCCGAGGAGATGATGAGCGAACTGGAGGCAAACGTCCGGGACTCGGACATCGAATTCGACGACCCGAGCAGCGGGAATCAGGGCATCGTCCACGTCATCGGCCCGGAGCAGGGTCTCACCCAGCCCGGCGTGACCATCGTCTGCGGTGATTCGCACACCTCCACTCATGGAGCCTTCGGCGCGCTCGCCTTCGGCATCGGAACCTCCCAGATTCGTGACGTATTGGCCACTCAGACGATTGCGATGGACAAGAAGAAGGTCCGGAAGATCGAAGTCACTGGTGAACTCAGTAGTCATGTAGGGGCCAAGGACGTCATCCTGACCATCATCCGCAAGCTCGGCGTCGATGGCGGTGTCGGCTACGTCTACGAGTATGCCGGCGAGGCCATCGAATCGTTGGGGATGGAGGGACGGATGAGCATCTGTAACATGTCAATCGAGGGCGGCGCGCGCGCGGGCTACGTCAATCCCGACGCGACCACCTACGAGTGGCTCCGCGAGACGGATGCCTTCCGGGACGAACAGGAAAAATTCGCTGAGTACAGAGAATACTGGGAGTCGATTCGCTCGGATGCGGATGCCGAATACGACGACGTCGTGACCATCGACGGCGACGAAATCGAACCCGTCGTGACGTGGGGGACCACGCCGGGGCAGGGTATTGGAGTTACCGAATCGATTCCCGACCCCGAAGAGTTACCCGAGGACAAACGGGACACCGCACGCCGCGCCCAAGAGCACATGCGCGTCGAACCCGGCGAAACGATGCAGGGCTACGAGGTCGACGTCGCGTTCTTGGGGTCGTGTACGAACGCGCGACTGGCCGACCTCCGGGACGCTGCCGAGGTGGTCGAAGGACGAGATGTGGATACGAGCGTGCGCGCGATGGTCGTACCGGGCAGTCAGCGCGTCAAGGCCGCCGCCGAGGACGAGGGTCTCGATGAAATCTTCACCGACGCCGGCTTCGAGTGGCGCGGCGCTGGCTGTTCGATGTGTCTCGGGATGAACGAAGACCAGTTGGAGGGCGACCAAGCCTGTGCCTCCTCGTCGAACCGGAACTTCGTCGGTCGACAGGGCTCGAAGGACGGGCGCACGGTGTTGATGAGTCCGGTGATGGTCGCGGCGGCGGCAATCACCGGGGAGGTCACCGACGTGCGCGAACTGCCGGCGGTGACGGCCCAATGAGCGATACCGAGGTCGAAACCGTCGAGTCGGTTTCGGGAACTGGCGTTCCGATCCGCGGCAACGACATCGACACCGACCAGATCATTCCGGCGCGGTTCATGAAGGTCATCACCTTCGACGGTCTCGGCGAGTTCGCCTTCTTCGACCAGCGATTCGACGACGAGGACAACGAGAAGGACCACCCGATGAACGAGGAGCGCTTCCGCGACGCCTCGGTGATGGTCGTCAACGCCAACTTCGGCTGTGGCTCCTCGCGCGAGCACGCCCCCCAAGCCCTCATGCGCTGGGGTATCGATGCACTCATCGGCGAGTCCTTCGCCGAAATCTTTGCCGGCAACTGTCTCGCGCTCGGGATACCGACCGTGACCGCCGACCACGAGACGGTAGCCGAAATCCAGGAGTGGGTCGACGCGAACCCCGACGGGAACCTCGATATCGACGTCGCCGACGAGACGGTGCGCTATGGGGACGACGAGACCACCGTCGAGGTCGACGAGGCCCAGCGCCGAGCGCTCGTCGATGGCGTCTGGGACACGACCGCACTGATGCAATCGAATTCGGGTGCGGTCGCCGAGACGGCCGCCGCGCTGCCCTACATCGATGACTGAGGAGATCGCCGTGATACCGGGCGACGGTATCGGTATGGAAGTGGTGCCGGTCGCGGTGTCGGTGCTCGATGCGGTCGGCGAGTTCGAATTCACTGAGTACGACGCCGGCGACAGCGTCGAGGCGGAAACTGGCGAGCCGTTGCCGGCAGAGACGAAACAAGCGGCCGCAACGAGCGATGCGACGCTGTTCGGTGCGGCCGGCGAGAGCGCGGCGGACGTGATTCTTCCCCTCCGCAGTGCGGTCGGGTCGTTCGCGAACATCCGTCCGGCGCGAGCGTATCCCGGTGTCGACGCGCTCCATCCCGACGCCGACCTCGTGTTCGTCCGCGAGAACACCGAAGGGGTCTATGCGGGCATCGAGAGCGACCTCACCGAGGAGGTGCGGACGCTCACGCGCGTCATCACCGAACCCGCATCGCGGGCCATCGCGGAGTTCGGGTTCGAATACGCCGCCGAGCACGACTACGACGTGACCGTGGCGCACAAGGCGAACGTGATGGCCCGGACGGACGGACTGTTCGTCGATACCGCAGCGCGGGTGGCCGACGAGCGAGGAACCGACTACGAAACCCACCTGATGGACGCGCTAGCGACCGAGCTCGTGATGAATCCCGCCGACTACGGCGTCGTGGTCTGTCCGAATCTGGCTGGCGACGTCCTTTCCGATCTGGCGGCCGGGCTGGTCGGTGGCCTCGGATTGCTGCCGAGTGCGAACATCGGCCCGGAGCGTGCGCTGTTCGAACCGGTACACGGAAGCGCGCCGGACATCGCCGGCGAGGGCGTCGCAAACCCCGTGGCGACGGTGCTGAGCGCCGCGATGTGCTGTGAGTTCCTCGATAAATCGGAAAGCGCCGAACGGATTCGGACGGCGGTGATGGAAGTCCTCGCCGACGGCCCGCACACGCCGGACCTCGGCGGCACGGCCACGACCGAGGAGATGGAGCGAGCGCTACTCGACCGGCTCTGACCGTCGGGGTTAAACCGCTCGCGCACGCATGGCGAGTCCATGCCCGAGATATCGCTCGACGAGGACACCGTCGAACGCCTCGACGCACTCCGCGTCGAGGAGGAATCGTACGACGAGATCGTGACCGAACTCATCAACATCTACGAGACCGAGGAGCGGACGCTCTTTCGCGGCGGCAGTCCCTAGTCGCGCGCGGCGGCGCGGATTTCATCCCACTTGCCCTGCTCTTCGAGATGGGTCTGTAACCGTTTTGCGTACTCCTCGGCGAGCCGTTCGGCCGCGGGGAGCTGCTCGTCGTTCCCACTATCGTTCCCACCGAGCAGTCCCCTGAGCGAGTCGATGACGCCACCGTCCGAATCACTCCCGCCCATCGGGTTCGTTCGCGCGTCGATGTCGTCGAGTTCGCCCATCACGTGGGGCAGTTTGTCCGTATTGGCGACGAGGCGGGCAGAGTCATCGCCCGAATGGTGAATCTCGAACTCGACGGCCGTCATGATGAGGCCCCACTGCTGGCGGCTGAACCGAGAACCTTCGACCGCATCGGTGAACTCCTGGTCGACGGTCATCCGGTCGCCGACGATGCGGTCCTGCCATGCGCGCGTGCTCATACACGACGTTGGGCGGGCGGCAGTATCAGGCTTTCCGCGCGTGGGGTGGCGAAATCGGCGTGTGCGAGCTACCGCGCCTGCCCGACGGCATCGAGCGCGCCGGGGTTCTCGATGGAGTCCATGTCACCCAGCTCTTCGCCCCGGTAGACCGACGCGATGGCTCGGCGGATGATCTTCCCGGACTGAGTCTTCGGGAACTCATCGACGAAGAGCACCTCGCGCGGTCTGAACGGTTTGCCCAGCTCCGCGCCGACCTGTGCTTTGAGTTCCTCGCGCAGCGAATCCGAGACCTCGGCGTGGTCTTCGAGGACGACGTAGGCCACGACGGCAGTCCCGGTGGTATCGTCGGGGACGCCGACCGCGGCGGCCTGATTGGCGTCGTCGTGTTCGATGAGCGCGGCCTCGACTTCGGCCGGGCCGACCTTGCGTCCGGCGACGTTGAGGGCGTCGTCCGCTCGCCCATGCAGGAACCAGAGTCCGTCTTTGTCCTTCTGTGCCCAGTCGCCGTGGTTCCACAGCGGCGGCTCGGTGAACGTCGACCAGTATTCGTCGAGGTAGCGGTCGTCGCCGCTCCAGAGCGACTTCGTCATCGAGGGACACGAATCGCGCGCGACGAGATACCCTCTCTCGTGTGCGTCGGCGACACTTTCTCCCTCGCTGTTCACGATATCGATGTTCATCCCCAATCCTGGGCCGCCGAGCGTACAGGGTTTCAGCGGCTGTATCGGCAGCGGCATCAGGAAGCAGCCACAGATTTCCGTGCCGCCGGAGATGTTGATTATCGGTGTGTCGCCGCCCCCCACGTTCTCGTAGAACCAATTCCAGGATTCGGGGTCCCACGGCTCGCCGGTCGAGCCGAGCGCTCGGAGACTGGAGAGGTCGTGGTCTTCGACCCAGTCGTCGCCTTGTTTGCGCAGCGCGCGGATGGCCGTCGGCGAGATGCCGAACTGGGTGAGGTCGTGGTCGTCGATCATCCGCCAGAACCTGTCGGGGTCGGGGTGGTCGGGCGCACCCTCGTACAGCATCACCGTGCCGCCGAAGGCGTGGTTGCCGATGAGCGTCCACGGTCCCATCATCCAGCCGATGTCCGACACCCAGAAGAATCGGTCGTCGTCCTCGTGGTCGAACCCGAAGAATATCTCCATCGCACACTTCAGCAGGACGCCCGCGTGCGGGAGGACGATGCCCTTCGGCGTGCCGGTGGTGCCCGACGAGTAGAGCAGCATGGCGGTGGCGTTCGCGTCGAGTTCTTTCGTCGCGTACTCGTCGCTCTGGCCCTCGACGGCCGCGCTCCACGTTTCGTCCTGTGTGTCGTCCCACGGCACCGCGCCGTCGCCCTCCGGCGTGAGTCCCAGCCGGTCGAAGACGATGGTGTGTTCGACGTGGCCGGATTCTTCGATAGCGTCGTCGGCAGCGCCCTTCAATCGGACCTCGCTGCCGCGGCGATAGAACCCATCACCCGTGAACAGGACCGTGGGTTCGGCGTCGGCGAGGCGGGTGGCGGTCGCATCGACGCCGAAGCCCGAGAAGATGGGCACGGCAATCGCGCCGACCTTGAAACAGCCGTAGAGGATTGCGGTGATTTCGGGCACCATCGGCATATACAACCCTACTGTGTCGCCTGTTTCGACGCCGCGCTCTTCGAGGGCGTTGGCCACGCGGTTCGACTGTGCGTGCAGCTCGCCGAAGGTGAGGTCGCGCACTTCACCGGGTTCGCCCTCCCAGAGGCAGGCCGTCTTCTCGCGCGTGTCGCCCTCGGCATAGCGGTCGAGCGTGTTGTGGGCGATGTTGATCTCTCCACCGGGATACCACTCCGAGAACTGCGGCCCGTTCGAGTCGTCACGCACCTCGTCGTAGTCTTCGTAAAACTCGATGTCGAGGTAATCGACGAGTTCGTCCCAGAACCACTCGATACCCGACTGCTCGACCCCCTCGACCTCGCCACAGGTCCGGGCGATGAGTTCGTCGTAGTCGTCGATGTCGTATTCGTCCATAAAATCCCACACGTTCGTGGATTCGACGAATTCCTGTGCGGGTTCGTGGACGATGTCGTCGGTATCGGGTACTGAGGTCATCGTGGCCCGACCTTCCGTCGGATTCGACAAGTATCTTTGTGCGACCGGCGGCGGGCGGTCGCTGGGAAAGAGTTATCCGCCCACGATAAGCCATCGTACTCGTTATGTCAACAGGCACCGGCGGAACGGTGGTTCAGCGGTTCGGGTCGCGCGTTGCGGACGTGGTCGAAGAGTGGATGCCGAGCCCGTTTCTGTTCGCCCTCATCCTCAGCTACCTCGTCTTCCTCGGCGGAATCGTTATCGAGGGCGCGGGCCCGGCGGCGATGGTCGGCTACTGGTACGACGGGTTCTGGACGCTGCTGACCTTCGCGATGCAGATGGTGCTCATCCTCGCAACCGGCTACGTGCTCGCCTACCATCCGTTCGTGCGGCGCGCCATCGAGCGGGTCGCGTCGGTGCCCAACAGTGGCAGGCAGGCGGTCGTCCTCGTGGGCGTGGTCGCGATGGTCGTCTCATGGATACAGTGGGGTCTCGGACTCATCGTCGGCGCGGTGCTCGCCCGCGAGATGGGCCGCCAAGCCGACCGTCGCGGGCTTGCGGTGCACTATCCCCTCCTCTGTGTCGCGGGCTACATGGGGATGGGGCTGACGTGGCACTGGGGACTCGCCGGGTCGGCACCGTTGTTGATGAACACGCCCGGCAACGTGTTCATCGAACAGGGTATTGTCGACGGTCTCATCTCGACCTCCCGGACCATCTTCAGCACGTACTCGCTCACGCTCACGGTCACGGGCATCGCGTATGCCGCCATCGCGCTGTATCTGCTCTCACCCGACCCCGAAAATTCCGCGGGTATCACCGAGTTCGTCCCACGGGGCCAGCTCGACGGCGCGGCTCCCGACGGCGGTGAGGAATCGGCAGTAGCCACCGAAACCGACGGCGAGCGGACGGTCGGCGACCGCATCAACAACAGCCGCGCCATCGGCGCGGTCATCGCGCTCACCGGCGTCGGCGTCGCGCTCTGGACGTTCTACCAGGAGGGACTGGGCGCGCTCAACCTCAACGTGATGAACTTCGCCTTCCTGTTCATCGGGCTGGCGCTGTTCACCCGCCCGAAAGCCTACGAAAACGAGTTCGGCGAGGCCGTTCTAGCGACCAGCGGCATCATCCTCCAGTTTCCCTTCTATGCGGGCATCATCGGCATGATGAACGCCTCAGGGCTGTCGACGACGCTCGCCGAGGCCCTCGTTTCGGTCTCGACGCCCGAAACGTTCCCGGCCATCGCGTGGATTACGGCGGGGTTCATCAATTTCTTCGTCCCCTCTGGCGGCGGCGAGTGGACCGTGGTGGGCCAGACGGTTCTGCAAGCGGCCAACGAACTCGGCGTGCCGCCGGGACAGGCCGTCGTGGCCTACGCGGTCGGTGACGCTCACACGAATCTGTTCCAGCCGTTCTGGGCGCTGCCCCTGTTAGGTATTACCGGCATCCGCGCCCGCGACATGTTCGGCTACGCGGCGACGATGCTACTCCTACTGATTCCGTTTCTCGCGGTCGCGCTCGTCGTGATACCCTACTAAGCGACCCTTTTTATAGCCACCGCGGCTATCGCCCCCATGTACGTCCGGAACGCGAGAAACCGCGAGGAGGTCTGGCTTCTGGACCATATCGAGGCGATGGGGCTGGACGGCGCCGCCTTCCGCTCGCGGGATTACGTCGTCGCCATCGACGAAAGCTCGAACGAGAAGGTCGGCTTCGGCCGGATTCGCATCCACCGTGGTGACGAGCGGGTCTGCGAACTCACCGGCATCGGCGTGCTCGAAGACTGGCGCGGGCAGGGCGTCGGCGCACATGTCATCGAGCGCCTGCTCGACAGGGCGAGCGACGAGGGCTTCGAGAGAGTCTCTTCGCTCACCGACCAGCCCGACTACCTCGAACAGTTCGGTTTCGAGCGGCTCGATAGGGAAGGCCTCCCCGCGAAACTCGACGACCGACTCGACGAAAAGCGTGAGGGAAGCGTCCCCGGGGCCGTCGCGCTCTCAGTCTCCGTCGAGGGGTTTTCGATGCCCGACCGCCTCCGAGAGCGGTTCAAACACGCAAGCGCCACGGACGAGGACGACGAAATCGAGGAGACACCCGAGGACTTCGGCATTGACTCCGAGAGCGCGACCTACAAGTACGACACCGAGTAGGCAGTGAAACGTTAAGGGCGCGCGCCGTCCATTCGAACCATGTTCGACGCCGACGACCTCGCCGACATCCGTGCGGCGAAGGAGGAGTGGGAAGAGGAAACGCTCGCGCCGACGCTCGAACGCTTCGGCGAACGGAAAGAGGAGTTCACGACCGATACCGATGGCCACGAGATAGACCGCCTCTACACGCCGGATGACGTCGGCGAACGCAGGTATAACGAGCAGTTCGGCTTTCCGGGCGAGGAACCCTACACTCGCGGGGTGTATTCGACGATGTACCGCGGGCGGCTCTGGACGATGCGCCAGTACGCGGGCATGGGCACTGCCAAAGAGACCAACGAGCGCTATCAGTACCTCATCGACGAGGGCCAAACGGGACTGTCGATGGCCTTCGACCTGCCCACCCAGATGGGCTACGATTCGGACGCGGAGATGGCCGCCGGCGAGGTCGGCAAATCGGGCGTCGCCATCGACTCGATTCACGACATGGAGACCGTCTTCGAGGGAATCGACTTGGAGGAGGTCTCGACGAGCATGACCATCAACGCGCCCGCCTCCATCCTGCTGGCGATGTACATCGCCGTCGGCGACCGGAAAGGTGTCGACCGCGAGGAATTGAGGGGAACCATCCAGAACGACGTGCTCAAGGAGTACGTCGCGCGCAACACCTACATCTATCCCCCCGAACCGTCGATGCGCATCGTCACCGACATCTTCGAGTTCTGTGCGAGTGAGGTCCCGAACTTCAACACCATCTCGATTTCGGGCTATCACATCCGCGAGGCCGGCTCCTCCGCAGCCCAAGAGATCGCCTTCACCCTCGGCAACGGCATCGAATACGTCGAGCGGGCGATTGAGGCCGGTCTCGCGGTCGACGAGTTCGCGCCCCAACTGTCCTTTTTCTTCGCCTCGTACAACAACATCTTTGAGGAAGTCGCCAAGTTCCGGGCTGCACGCCGGATGTGGGCGCAGATTATGGACGAGCGCTTCGACGCCGACAGTCCCGCTTCGAAGAAGCTCAAGTTCCACACCCAGACTGCCGGCTCGACGCTAACCGCCCAGCAGATCGACAACAACATCGTCCGCGTGGCCTATCAGGCGCTCGCCGGCGTTCTCGGCGGCACGCAGAGCCTTCACACCAACGGCAAGGACGAGGCGCTTGCCCTCCCGACCGAGGAGAGCGTCCGCACGGCACTCAGGACCCAGCAGATTCTCGCCCACGAGTCGGGTGCCGCCGACACCATCGACCCGCTCGCGGGCAGTTACTACGTCGAGAGTCTCACCGACGAGCTGGAGGAGGAGGCCTTCGAGATTTTGGAGACCGTCGACGAGCGAGGTGGCATGTTACAGGCCATCGACGACCAGTGGGTCCAGCGCGAAGTGCAGGACGTGGCCTTCGAGCGCCAGCAAGAAATCGAGGAGAGTGAACGAATAATCGTCGGCGTCAACGAGTATCAGGTCGACGAGGAACCCGAGATGGACATCGAGGAGGTCACCGAGGAGGACCAACAGCGCCAGCGCGAGCGCCTGCAAACCGTGCGCGACGAGCGCGACGACCAAACGGCCGAGGAGGCGCTCGCAGCATTACAGGAGGTCGCCGAGGGCGAGGACAACCTGATGCCGTATATCATCGACGCGGTGAAAGCCGAGGCAACCACGGGTGAAATCGCCGATACGCTGCGCGAGGTCTTCGGCGAGCATCAGGGCGGGGCCGCACTCTAATGCAGGTCGGTATTCAGTAGGAAGCCGGACTCTCGACGAACTCCGGCACGTCCTCGCCGCCGTAGTCGCGGTCGGCGACCACCATGTCTCGGTAGCTCTCGATGATGTCCATGAACTCGCCGCACTCCTGTTCGGGCACGCCCACCTGATAGAGGCTGGCCTCGATGAGGTCATAGACCATCTGGAACTCGCGCTCGCTGACGTCGAGGTCGTCGTGTGCCTCGTCCATGTCTCGACCCGGATAGACCGCCGGCCCGCCGGTCGCCTCGATTGACCACGCCGTCACGAGATACTTGAAGCCGGCCTCGCCGCCCTCCTCGTGGAATTCCCGTACTGCGGGGTTCTGGTTGAGGGCATCGTTGTGGTACAGGCGGTCGACAAGGTCGTCCACTGCTCCGGCGATACCGTACGCGCCGCCGAGGCGCTCGTACAGCGACTGTTTCTCGGCTGAGTGTGATTGACTCACAACGACGCCTTAGGCCAGACCATCATAATTGTTTTCCTTATTTACGGACGAGTAGTAGTCCCGCCAGCCCATACACTCATCTTTCGGGGGCACACGAGGGTACGCATGCGTATCGACCACGCCGGCATCGCCACCGACGACGCCGACGGACTCGCGGACCTGTACACCGACCTGTTCGACACACCGGTCGTCCACGAGGAGCGCTTCGAGGGGATGGACGTCCGATTTCTCGATTGCGGGAACAGTTATCTCGAATTGCTCGAACCAATCGACGAGGGAACTATCGCGCGCTATCTCGACAGAAATGGGCCGGGCATCCACCATCTCGCGCTCGCGACCGACGATATTCGGGGGGTGCTCGACCGAATGGAGGGGCATGGAGTCGAGCGCATCGACGAGGAGCCACGGGCGGGCGCGTGGGGCCACGAGGTGGCCTTCCTGCATCCGAAGTCCACTGGTGGCGTGCTCATCGAGTTGGTCGAGCACTAGCTACCGACGAGCGCGTCGAGAACCCGTCCCTGATTTTCCTCGATGACCGAGAGATGGCCCTGTCCCGGATAGATATGGGCTTCGGCGGTCGGAATCGCCTCGGCATAGTGAAATCCCATCGAGAGCGGCACGATGTGGTCTTCCTTGCCGTACCACAGCGAAACGGGAACGTCGATGCTCCCGGGGTCGAAGCCCCACTCGCGGGCAGGCACAGCGAGGTCGGTCACGAGCGGGCCGTAGCCGTGGCGGTTGACCGCCTCGCGGCCGCTTTCGAGCAGCACCTGTCCCATCTCGCCGCGCCACCGCTCTTCATCCGTGTCGGCGCTCGCCTCCGCACGCGAGGTGAGATAGTTCTCGGGATTCCTGCGAGCGTTGCGGCCATCGGCCCATAGCGAGAGCGTCGCCAGCGGCCGGGCGTGTTCGGCCAGCAGGAAGGGCAGACGGTCGCCAAAGCCAACCGATTCGAGGGGTGCAAGCCCACAGACGATGGCCGCGCGCTCGACGCGGGGAAGTCCGGCGGCGCAGGCCGCCGCGTAGGGACCACCACCGGAGACGCCGAGCACCGGAAACGAATCGAGCGTGAGCGCGCGAGCGAGGTCGGCCACGTCGGCGGTCCAGTCGGCGACCGTTCGACTCGGCAGCGGGTCCGAGACCCCGATACCGGGCCGTTCGGGCGCGACGATTCGAAGCCCGCGCTCGCGGCCGACTCCATCGAAGAGCGCGCCGAACACCCGCGAGTTCGGGAAGCCGTGAAAGACGACCAGCGGGTCGCCGGCGGGGTCGCCACAGTCGGCGTAGCCGAGCGCCCGGCCGTCGCGGCACTCGACGGTACGAGGGTTCTCCCGAATGTCATTGGCGGCCTCAAGCATCGTTCGTCCCTCGGCCTCGGCGGTCCGTTCGTCGGAGCGGCGCTCCCCGAAGAGACGGTGGGCGAGGGCGACAAGCGGGTTCTGCACGAGTTCCCCATCGTGCGAGGGACCATTAACCGTTGTCCCGGAGTCACTCGGCGGGTCGACGAACCACCGCGCGTCGGGAACTGGCGGGTGTCGCCAGCGGATCGACGATACCTCGGGCAGCACAACTAGAGCCCACTCGTCAGCTGATTGTATCGTTCGGAGCCGGACCTCACTCGGCGTTCTCGGGGGTCAAGCGCGTGTACCACCACGCCCAGAGCAGCAAGACGCCTTGAAGCGGGAGGCGCGCCCACAGTGCTCCCCGAGCGATGCCGCCGGCCCAGTCGGGGACCGCATCGGGGACCATCTCGCTGGTCGCCATATGGACGTTCGCCGGAAAGACGGCAAGCAACAGAGCGATGAGGCCCCACGCGGACCGACGGCGCGTCCGGCGGAGCAGGACGCCGGTGCCGAGGACGATTTCGGCGATACCCGAGAAATAGACGAGACCGAGCGGTCGGGGAAACGCCGGCGGGACGATTTGAGCATAGACCTTCGGGACGACGAAATGCATCACGCCAGCCCCGACGTAGAGGAGTCCCATCACGTAGAGAAGTGGGCGTTTGAACCGGGCCACGGTATCGTCGATATCGTCGGTCATTGTTCTGGGTGGGAACGGTGGGTGCAGACGTATTCTATTTCCGATTCTGGGGCGACTCACTCGGAAGCCGGCCAACGATTTGGTATACGCATCGACAGCGAAATCAATGCTCCGTTCTGTCGGAGAGTGAGAGATGCTTTGCACGGCTTGAATAGCCTCGATTGACCGGCGACGTGGTTAGACGAAGTGAAACGAAAGCTTCCCCATGACGCAGATCGATGTGTCTCACGGAGACGAGGTAGCGACCGTCACGATGTCGAACCCGGAACGCAAGAACGCGCTCTCCCCCGCGACCTGTGAGACGATGGCCGACTCCCTCCGCGAGCTCGCCCACGACTCCTCGGTACGGTGTGTGGTCGTCGACGGCGAGGGCGATGCGTTCTGTTCGGGCATCGACCTCACAAGCGGTATGGACGTGGCCAGCCCGGCCGAGGAACTCGAAGGCGGGCTGAACGCCATCGTGACGACCCTCATGCGGATGGAAAAACCCGTCGTGGCGAACGTGTCGGGACCGGCGGTCGGTGCGGGGGCATCCATCGCCACGGCGTGTGATTTCGTCTATGCCGCCGATGCTGCGGTGTTCGCGTGGGGATTCACCGACATCGGATTCGTGCCCGACACCGGCGCGACCCACGTTCTCCCGCGCCTCGTCGGATTGCGGACGGCGATGGAGTTGGTGACGACCGGACGGAGGGTCGACGCCGACGAGGCCGTCGAACTCGACATCGCCACCGACGCAGTTCCAGAGGACGAGCTAGACGAACTCGTTACCGAACGTGTCGAGATGCTGCTCTCGCGGCCGACCCGCGCGGTCGGCGAGGCGAAACGTCTGCTCCTCCGGAGCAGTCACCGCTCGCTGGAGGAAACGTTGAGTGCCGAGGCGCGCGCCCAGGACCGCATGGTCGAAACCGACGACTTCGCCGAGGGCGTGATGGCGTTCATGGACGGCCGCGACCCCGAGTTCACCGGCGAGTGAGTCGAGCGAACCCATCGAATTTTCGATGGTGTGGAATGCTCGATGGGTCGATGGCCACCGGAGAGCGTACACAGCGATGGAGATACCCGACTACGGCGGAAAACGGGTTCCGCGACGACCGCAAGCACGACGGAGTTCGGTTACGGTCAGCCCTCGGCGGGCGCTCGCATGCTCTGGGTGTCGAGGATGATGGTGTTGTCGGTATCGACGATGCCATCGACCCGTCCCGTGATGGCGAGGCTCGATTTCGGCGTCGGTCCCACGGTAACGGTATCGCCCTCGTGGAAGTCCCGTACCGAGCCCTGGATGTGGATTTCCGCGCGGCACTTCTCGGGGTGATGGACACTGAGGAGGTCGATTTCTTGAACGTTGACGTTCTCGACGACCTCGCCGTTGTGGCTGAGCGGGACGGATTCCGGCTCGTCCATCTCCTCGATATCGAGCGCGCTGTAGGCGTTGGCCGTGGGTTTGTAGCCGCCCTTCGGTCCCGGGACGCCCTCGACGAGCTGGAGCGCTTTCAGACTCTGCATCTGGTTGCGGATGGTGCCCGGATTGCGGTCGACCATCTCGGCGATGGCTTCGCCCTTGACCGCGCTCTCGCTCTCGCGGTAGAGGTCGACGAGTTCCTGCAGGATCTTCTTCTGGCTGTCCGTGAGTTCGATAGATGACATATCGTGTCATTCGGCACACCGCACCTTAAACCCGACGGCTGTCGGCTCGCAGCCACGAGGCGACTGCGGCGCGCCGCAATGGATTCGGACCGTATTCCGATAGAAACATGACGACCCGCCCACGCTGTTCGTTCATGAACGGACACCGCGTACTCGTCACCGGCGGGGCAGGCTTCATCGGCTCGAACCTCGCGAACCACCTCGCGACGGACAACGACGTCATCGCTCTCGACGACGGCTATCTCGGCACCCCAGAAAATCTCGATACGGACGTCGAGTACGTCGAGGCGAGCGTGCTCGACGACGACCTGCCAACCGACATCGACGTACTGTTCCATCTCGCGGCGCTCTCGTCGGGACCGATGCACGAGGACGACCCCCAAAAGGGTGCCCGGGTCAACGTCGAGGGGTTCGTCAACACCGTCGAACAGGCCCGCAACGACGGCTGTGACACCGTGGTGTACGCCTCGACCTCCTCGATTTACGGTGACCGCACCGAGCCATCGCCCGAGGACATGGACGTGAAAGCCCGCACCGGCTACGAGGCCTCGAAGCTCGCCCGTGAGCGCTACGGCGAATACTTCGCGCACTACTACGACATGGACATGGCCGGCCTGCGATTTTTCTCGGTCTATCAGGGTTACGGCGGGGCCGAAGAGCACAAGGGCGAGTTCGCGAACCTCATCGCGCAGTTCGCCGACGACATCGCCAACGGCGACTCGCCGGTAATCTACGGCGACGGCACGCAGACGCGCGATTTCACCCACGTCGATGACGTCGTTCGCGGACTCGAACGCGCCGCCGACAATCGACTGAACGGTATCTACAATCTCGGTACCGGCGAGAGCTACACCATCAACACGCTCGTCGAACGACTCACCGAGGAACTCGATTCCGATATCGAGCCGGAGTACGTCGAGAACCCGATTCCCGACCACGCCTACGTCCACGACACGATGGCCGACCCGCAGAAGATGACGGAAGCGACCGGTTGGGAACCGCAAATCGACTTCGACGAGGGCATTCGGCGCGTCTGCGCGCAGTACCAGTAACACGTCGATTTTTATACCACCCTCTCGCAGTCCCGTCATGACGATTCGGACTATCGGCGTGCCGATGGACCTCGGAGCCGACCGGCGCGGCGTCGACATGGGACCGTCGGCGATACGGTATGCGGGGCTGTCGACCGCGCTCGATGACATCGGCCGTCCCAGCCGAGAGGCGGGCGACCTCACGGTGCCACACGCCGAGGAGCGCGACCCAAACGCGAGTGCGACCGCGACCAACGCGAAATATCTCCCCGAAGTCGAGGCGGTCTGCACCCGACTCGCCGACGAGGTCGCTGGGGCGCTCGACGACGGCGGGCTCCCGCTCGTCCTCGGTGGCGACCACTCGATTGCCATCGGCACGCTCGCGGGTGCCTCACGGGAAAGCGACATCGGCGCGGTCTGGTTCGACGCCCACAGCGACGTCAACACACCCGAAACCACTCCTTCAGGAAACGTCCACGGCATGCCGCTGGCGGCCGCGCTCGGGATGGGCGAATTCGCCGACACGCCGTGGGCAAACTCCCCGAATCTCTCCGAGAAGAACGTCGCACTCGTCGGCCTGCGCAGCGTCGACGACCCGGAACGCGAGCGCATCCGCGACAGCGACATGACCGCCTACACGATGTCCGACATCGACGAGCGCGGCGTCGTCGACGTCACCGAGGAGGCACTCGCCATCGCCACCGACGGCGTCGGAGGGATGCACGTGAGCCTCGACATGGACTGGCTCGACCCGAGCCACGCTCCGGGCGTCGGCACGCCAGTCCGCGGCGGCGTCACCTACCGCGAGGCCCATTCGGCGATGGAACTGGTCGCCGGCCACGACGACGCGCTCCGGTCGCTCGAAGTCGTCGAGGTGAACCCGATTCTCGATTCGCACAACGAGACCGCCGAACTCGCCACCGAACTCGCCGCGAGCGCGCTCGGCAAGCGCGTGCTGTAGCGCCACTGCACGACCGGCCCACTGACGGTCGCCCGCCTGCCACTCCCCCGCCACACTCGCCGTCACCGTTAACCCGCTGGCGACGAATCAATATTCATGAGCACGGCTGCAAGCGCCGACGCGGCACCCGAAATCGAGGTCTCGGAGACCGCCGCCGAACAGGCGCTCGACCTCCTCGACGGCGAAGGGATGGACACCGAAGTCGCCGGCCTGCGGCTGTTCGTCCAACAAGGTGGTTGTGCCGGTCTCTCCTACGGGATGCGCTTCGATACCGAACCCGAAGACGACGACGAAGTGTACGAACACCACGACCTCCGAGTGTTCGTCGACCCCGCGAGCATGAACTACATCGGCGGCAGCGTCCTCGACTTCGAGGGCGGTCTCCAAGGCGCTGGCTTCCACGTCGAAAACCCCAACGTCGTGAGCGAATGCGGCTGCGGGGAGTCCTTCCGCACCTGAAAGCCCTCGCTCGCGTGGTTCGAGAGAGCGAAGCTCTCTCGTCATCACGAAAGGCGCGAAGCGCCTTTCGAACGACTCGGCGCGCTCGCTCGCCCTTTTCATGTCCACCGGGAGAGCGTCGCTCTCCCGAGCCCTGCCTCGCTCCGCTCGGCAGGACACCAGGACCGCACAGCAACGCATTGCGCGTGCCGGGCGCGTGGCCCGGCCCGCGCTGAGTCCGCCATCTGCCGCTTCTGCACCGCAGGCCTACCTTTCCCATCGTCGCGCGCCCGGCTGACGCCAGACGCGCTCCAGCCGACCGCTCCGCAACCGCCGCCGCACAGCACCGCCGAAGCCCTCGCGCCTGGTGCGCTCGCCCTTCATCCGCCAAGGCCCGCACCGCAACCGCAAAGCCGCCGCTGGCGGCAGGGTGAAAACGAATGAATCAGAACCGTGAACCAACTCAGAAGAGTGCAGCAGCGGCGTCAACTGCTGGCTGGGAGATGAATCCGAACGTGGGAATCAGCAGGACCGTGACGACCGCGGCGGCGACGACGGCGGTGTAGAGGCCAATGGGGTAGCTCTCGATGGTCAGATTGCCGTTCGGCTCCTCGAACCACATCGCGCGCACCACGCGCAGGTAGTAGTACAGCGAGAGCACGCTGTTGACGACCGCGATGGCCGCGAGCCACCAGAAGCCAGCGCCGACGGCCGCGCCGAACAGGACGTACTTCGAGAGGAACCCGCCGCCGAGCGGGATGCCGGCGAGGCTCAACACGAACACCGACATCGCCGCACAGGCGACCGGGGCCTGCCTGCCGAGACCGTTGTAGTCTTCGAAGGTCCGGCCGACCTCCCAGTGTTCGGCGAGCGCGATGAACAGGAAGGCCCCGGTGTTCATGAACCCGTAGACCAGCAGATGGGTCATGCTCGCCCCGAGGACGAGCGCGTTCTGCCCACCGCCGAGTGCGGCCAGCCCGATGAGCACGTAGCCCGCCTGCCCAATCGATGAGTACGCCAACATTCGTTTGACGTTGTCCTGCGTCGCAGCGGCGAAGTTCCCGAGGGTCATCGTCACCACAGCCAGAACTTGGAAGGCGAGCACCCAGTCCACGCTCGAAGTGATGTCGAGACCGAACGCCACCGTGAAGACGCGGAAGGCCACCACGAACCCGGCGGCTTTCGATGCCGAGGAGAGAAACGCCGAGATGGGCGCGGGCGCGCCCTCGTAGGCCTCGGGTGCCCAGAAGTGGAAGGGAACACTCGCCATCTTGAACGCGAACCCGCCGAGCACCATCAACACGCCGACGCCGAGCATCCCGGTGAGACCGCTGTCCTGAACGTTCGCGGCGACCGTCTCGAACAGCAGTCCGCCGGTGACGCCGTAGATGAGGCTGATGCCGTAGAGCAGGATGGCCGACGACAGCGCGCCGATGAGGAGGTACTTCAGGCTGGCCTCGACGCTACCGCGGTTGGTCTTCAGGAACGCGACCAGCGCGTAGGAGGGTAGCGAGAGCAACTCGAAGCTCACGAAGACGACCGCGAGGCTGCCCGCCGAGGCCATCAGGGCCATTCCAGTAGCGGCGAGCATGACGAGCGCATAGTATTCGGCCTGCTCGGTCTCGCCGGCGAGGTAGTCGTAGCTCGCCAGCGTGACGAGCGCCGCGACGCTCGTGAAGATGATCGTGAAGAACAGGCTCATCCCGTCGACGACGAGCTGGCCCCCGTAAATCGAGACGCCGCCGTTGGTGCCCACACCGGTGACCAACAGTCCGACCGCCGCCGCGAGCGCCGCGAGCGTCCCCACGAGCGTCGTGCCCGCGAGCAGGTTCCGATTCTTCGTGCGGGGGCTGATGCTGTCGATGACCAGCAGGGCGAGCGCCGTCAGCCCGAGCAGGATGGCCGGTGCGGCCGTCGCCCAGTCCGGAAGCGGGGCCATCTACAGCCCACCTCCCAGCATCGGGCCGACCGCATCCGTTATCATGTCGAAGAAGATGCTCGGCGCGGTGCCGAGCACGATGACGAACACGACCAACACCGCTAGCGGCACGATGTCGTGGACCGCTGCCCGACCCACCTGATAGTCGGTTTCGAGGCGATACTCGCCGAACAGCGTCCGCTGCATCGCATAGAGGAAGTAGCCCGCGACGATGACGATGCCGAACATCGACACCGCCGTGAAGACCATCGACCCGGCGAAGTCAGCGGCAAACGCGCCCTGGAAGATGAAATATTCACCCATGAAGCCCGCCATAAAGGGCAGCCCCATGTAGCCGAACGAGCCGGCGACGAACATGCCAGTCGTGACGGGCATGCGGTCGGCCAGCCCGGCCATGTCGCCGACCATCCGGGTGTGGGTCGTGTTGTAGATGACGCCGACACAGGCGAACAGCAGCCCCGAGAGCAGGCCATGCGAAATCATCTGGAAGGTCGCCCCACCCAGTCCGTACTCGGTGTAGGCGACCAGTCCGAGGATGACGAAGCCCATCGAGGAGATCGACGAGTAGGCGACGATGCGCTTCAAGTCCTGCTGGGCGAGCGCCAACATCGCGCCGTAGATGACCGAGACGGCAGCAAGCAACGCGATGAACGGCGCGAGCTGTGCGGCGACATCGGGCAGCATCGTGAAGTTGAATCGCAGCAGTGCGTAGGTCCCCATCTTCAGCAGGACGCCCGCCAGCATGACCGAGGCCGGCGTCGGGGCCTCGACGTGGGCGTCGGGCAGCCACGTGTGGACCGGCACGAGGGGAACCTTGACCGCGAAGCCGGCGAACATGGCAATGAAGGCCACGGTCTTGATGGTGTTCGGCCCGAAGCCAGCGAGCGAGCCGAGTTCGCCGGCGCGGATGGCCTGTGCGATGGCGGGCATGTCGAGGCTCGACACCGAATCACCCAGCCCGAACACGAGTGCCATGAACCCGAGGAACATCACCAGCGTGGCGAGGTTCGTGTAGACGAAGAACTTCACGGCGGCGTACTTGCGTCTGGGACCGCCCCAGACCCCGATGAGCATGTACATCGGGACCAGTACGACCTCCCAGAAGACGAGCCATGCGAAGAAATCGAGCGCGACGAACACGCCGAGCAGGCCCGCTTCGAGCAGCAACATCAGCCCATAGAACTGTGAGCGCCGGTCGTCAATGGGCGTCCACGCCGTCAGGATGGCGAGCGTCGTCAGCAGCGTGGCGAGGACCACAAGCGGCATGCTGATGCCGTCGACGCCGACGTGCCAGTTGATGGCGTACGGTCCCAAGGATATCCACTGGACCATCGTCTCGTAGGCGAGTTCCCCACCGAGGAAGGCGTTCCCGGAGCCGTCGAAGCCGAACCACATGACGAAACTCGTGACCAGTGGGAACAGACTCGCCGCGAGCGCGCCGACCGGTGCGTACTCGTCCGGCAGGACGAACACGACCGCCGCACCGATGAGACAGAACGCGAGCAGAAGCTCGATAATCATTCAGAACCACCCCCCGAGCAGGCCGAAGACCACCAGCAGCGCCACGAGACCAAGCGAGAGCAGCGCGGCGTAGTTGGTGACGACCCCGGTCTGTACGCGTTTCAAGCGACTGCCCGAGAACAGGCTCACGCTCGAAACGCCGTTCACTGTGCCGTCGATGACCCCTTGGTCGAACGTATCGGCCGCACGCGCGACCCGTGCGGTCGCGTTCGCCAGCCAGACCTGATATTCGTCCTGATAGTAGTTGCTCATGAGTAGCGTTTTGATACTGCCGAGTCGGTCGGTGTGTGTGTCGGGAGCGGGACCGCTGTACAGCGAGTAGGCGAGTCCAGCACCGGCGAGCGCGAGCGCAAGCGAGACCACAGCAGGCAGCAACGGTGAGACGTTGGCTGCCGTGTAGCCCGCGACGTCGTGAATCAGTTCGCCGTAGTGCTCGGCGTTCACCCCTTGGATGCCGTGTTCGAGCCATTTGTGGAGGAACTCGATTTCGAGTCCCGTGACCTCCGCGACCGGCACCATGTTGATGAACCCGGCAACGACCGCGAGCGTGCCAAGCACGACGAGCGGAGCCTTGACGTTCCAGCGCACCCCGTGGGGATTTCTGGCCGTGTCGGTGCGCGGCTCACCGTGGAAGGTGAGCAGCACCATCCGGAAGGTGTAGAACCCGGTGAGGAAGACGGCGAGCAGTCCCATCGCGTACGCGCCCAACAGAAGCGGGTCGTTGAGGCCGTGGACGAGCGCCTCGTAGAGCACTTCGTCCTTCGACCAGAAGCCCGCAAAGGGGAAGATGCCCGCGAGCGCCAGCGAGCCAGCGAGGAACGTCCAGTAGGTTACTGGCATGCGGTCTTTCAGCCCACCCATATCCCACATGTCCTCGTTGTGATGCATGGCGATGATGACCGACCCCGCACCGAGGAACAGTAGCGCCTTGAAGAAGGCGTGGGTCATCAGGTGGAAGGTCGCGGCGACGTAGCCGCCGACGCCCAGCCCGAGCATCATGTAGCCGTACTGTGAGATGGTCGAATAGGCCAATACTTGCTTGATTTCGCGTTTGACGACGGCCATCGACGCCGCGAACAGCGCCGTGAATCCACCGATGAAGGCGATGACCGCGAGCACAGTCGGGAGGAGCGCGTAGAAGCCGTACATCCGCGCAACGAGGTAGACGCCCGCCGCCACCATCGTCGCGGCGTGGATGAGCGCCGACACGGGGGTTGGACCCTCCATCGCGTCAGGTAACCAGGTATGCAGCGGGAACTGGGCGGACTTGCCGATGACGCCGCCCAGTACGAGCAATCCGAGTATGGCGAACCACGTCTGTGGGTCGAAGCCGAAGGTGTTGACCGCGCTCGCGTTGCCGGCGAGTGCCTCCTCGGCGAGTCGCACGAAGCTCTCGGCACCGGCGAAGGTCGCCGTGGAGAAGGTGGCGAAGACGGCGACGACGCCGACGAGGAAGAAATAATCGCCGAAGCGCGTCACCAGAAAGGCCTTCTTCGCGGCGCTCGGCGGGGCCTCCTCACGGAACCAGAAGCCGATGAGCAGCCACGAGCACAGCCCGACCATCTCGAAGAACATGAAGGCCATAAAGAGGTTGTCGGCCATGACGAACCCGAGCATACTCGCCGTGAAGAGACCGAGACCGGCGTAGTAGCGAGGCAGGCCGATTTCGCCCTCGTCGTTCATGTAGCCGAGGCTGAAGACGTGGACAAGGAAGGCGACGAGCGAGACGATAATCAGCATCATCGCCGCGAGCGGGTCGATAAGGATACCGAGATGGAGGTCGAAGGCTTCCGGCGAGACGAACGTATAGAGCACCCGATTGTAGGTGTTGCCGGCCGCGACCGAAACGGCCATCCAGATCGAGAGCACGAGCGAGCCACCGGTGGCGAGGATGCCCGCGAGCGCGCCGCGTTTGGGCATGTACTGTCCGGCGAACAACGCGATGACGAACGAGGCAAAGGGAAGCAGCGCTATCGCCGGCGCGTAGTCGAATGCCGCCATCGTTACCACCTCATGGTCGCCGCTTGCGTTACGTCCACGCCGCGGAAGTTGCGGTAGAGGACGAGGATGATGCCGATGCCGACCGCGACCTCCGCCGCAGCGAGTGCAATCGTGAACAAGCTAAACACCTGTCCGGTGAGGTTGCCGTGCTGGAACGAAAAGGCAACGAAGTTGATGTTGGCGGCGGTGAGCATGATCTCGACGCTCATGAGGAAGACGAGCGCGTTCCGGCGGGTGAGGATTCCAAACAGTCCGATGCAGAACATCGCCGCCGACAGGACGAGGTAATACTGGACGGGGACCATCAGCGGCCCTCCTCCTCGGTCGTCACCTCACGGCCGCCGTCGGCACGGGCAGTTTCGCCCTCGTCGGCGTCGCGGTCGGGCGAGATGAATCGCAGCGCACCCGCGATGCGACCGTTCTCCTCGGTCTTTGCGAGCATCACCGCGGCCGCGAGCGCCGCCACGAGCGCGAGGTCGATGACCTCGAAGGCGACCAGAAAGCCCTCGCTCGGGTAGGCCCCACCGTCGAGGTTGAAGAGGGCGTAGCCGATGGCTGCAGTTACCGAGCCACCGCCGGGAAAGCCCACCGGCGCGTCGAACGAACTCGTCAGGAAGACGGCGACGAGGACGACGAACAGCGCGACCGCGACGAGACCGGGCAGGAGATGACTGCCCGATTTCACCTTCGGTCGGGTGGTCACGACACTGCCTCCTTCGGGTCGTCGACCCGTGTCAGCATGACGGCGAAGGTGATGAGGATGAGCACGCCGCCGACGTAGACGAGTATCTGCATCGCGGCGAGGAACTCCGCGCTCATCATCACGTAGTGGATGGCGACGCTCAACAGCGTCACCCCGAGCAGGAGCGCCGAGTGCCAGACGTCCTCCATCAGGACGACGCCGAGAGCACCCGCGATGGTGACGAGCGCGAACAGCGCAAACGCGGCCGTCTCGTACGGTAAGGCTGCCATTGTGCCACGTCGTATGGGATGGCGTTTGAAGGTTTCGAGACCCGCGCGACCGCGTATCGACGACCGGTCATCCGTCGGGACTGCCGTCGGCGACCTCACGCGTGAGTTCGAAGGCGGTGTTGCCGCTCGTGTCCACGGCCTCGATGGAGAGTTCGTAGACCGCGCCGCTCCCCTCGGGGACCTCGAAGGTCGTGTCGCCGGTCGACTGTGCTCCGCCGGCATCGAAGCGCCGCTGTGCAACGGTCCGCGCCTCGCCGTCGGGGTCGGCGACGACCGTCGCCCGGACTGCCACGAGGTCGCCATCGGCGTCGGTGACGTTCCAGCCGATGTCGAAGCGCGCTGCCCCGTCGGCCGACCGGTCGGTGACGGCGAACGACTCGATTGCCGGGGCGGCCGATGCGGGCGTTTCGGTCGCGGTCGGTGTCGCCGTCGCTGTCGGCGTATCGGACGTCTGCGTTGTGGTCGGCGTGGCCATCGGCGTTCGTGTCGCAGTCGTGGTCACCGTGTCCACCCGCGTCCCCATCGTGGCGTTCGTCTCGGCCGGTTCGCCGGTGGGTTCGGTCCCCACCGTCTCGCCGGCTGCATTGGTCGGGCCAGCCGTTGCGTTCGCTCCCCCTGCGCCGTCGGCACTGCTCCCGAACAACCCAGTCACGGCGCTCGATGCGAACGGATAGATGGCGACGAGTGCGACGATGACGACGAAAAACACCGCAGCAGCGATGGTTCGCCTCGAAGCGCGACCGGGAGCTGCGTCGGTGTCGGCCGAACGCTCCTCGCCGAAGACGAATTCACTGTGGTCGTCGCCATCGCTATCGGGCATTCAGCGCTCACCCGTCGACGCGTCGCTTGCGGCGGATTCGGGACGGCCGCTCGTTCCGTTCGGACAGCGATTCGTCACGACCGTATTCAGGGATACGAGCGCTGGAGGACGGTCTCCCCGTCGGCGTTTGCGACGGTCATCGTGTCGGCCCCGTTGTTCCAGACCTCGGTTGCTTGCCCCCAGTACAACTCCGTGTCGGTGTTCGTGCCGCTGCCGGTGTAGAGCGTGACCTGCGCGCCCGGTTCGAGCGTGAATCCATCCGGGAACCGATAGGTCGTGGCCGACTCGTCCGTGACCGTCCAGCCCGAGAGGTCGAGGGGACCGTCGCCGGTGTTCTCGTAGGTGATGTACTCGTCGTTCAGGTTGTTAGCGTCGGTGCCGTCGGCGTCGGCGCTCAGGCCGGCGACCGAGAGTTCGCCCTCGCCATCGGCGTTTCCACCGCCGTCCTCGTCGACGATGAACTGGTTGGCGATACCGAGCACCTCGTCCATCGAGCGGGCGGGGTTGAACGCGTTCGGCGCTGGCCGCTGGAGGTTGAGCAGTTGGAAGTACGTCTGGTGGTTCGCCTCGACGGAGTGTATCGAGAGCGCGGCTTCGAGCACCGCGTCGCTGTCGATCATCGGCGCGACGCCCGCATATGCCGAGACGCCGACGGCTTCGAGGCGGTCGGCGACCGTGACGAACTCCTCGATGGATGAATAGGGGAACTCGTAGTTGGCGGGTTCGACCGGCGTCCCGCCGAGGTCGTTGATGGTCGTCGTGAGCGCGTCGACGTGGGCCTCCTCGTGGTCGCGGACGCCCTCGATCTGTTGGTAGGTCGAGTACTGGAGGGTTGGCCGCGCGAAGTAGTTGGCCACCTTCGACCCTTCGACTTCTCCCTCGGAGTAGCTGTCGAGGAAGTCGTTGTAGTAGGCTGCTTCGAGGTGCTCCAACGTGAGCGCGTAGTTCAAAACGTCCACGTCGCTCACGTCGTTGCTTCCGCTGCTGCCGTTGCCGTTGTTGCCGTCGTTTGCGGCCGCGACGCCGCTGCCGACCACGCCGAATGCGGCCGCGCCAGCGCCGACGAGCGTCGCATCGCCCATGAACGCTCGCCGCGAACGCCCGTCTTCCCCGCCGTTCCGTTCGGTGGCTGGTTCGTCCATATCGATGTCTCGTCCACTAACGGTAAAAACCTATGCCGGAGTGTCACCCACTTTCATCGGCCGGTCGAAATCGTGCACCTCTCGCGTGTCGGTTACTCAGTCCCGGCTGGCCTGCCCGCGAACCCGGACGCTTTCGGCGTGGGCCTCCAGTCCCTCGGCTGCTGCGAGCGTCCGCACCGTGTCGCCGAGTGCGTCGAGCGCGTCCGACGAGAGGCGTTGGACCGTCGTCGAGCGCAGGAACGTCTCGACGCACAGCCCGCCCGTGACGCGCGCCTCGCCGCCGGTCGGCAGCACGTGGTTCGGCCCGGCGGCGTAATCACCTGCCGCCACCGGACTGTGGGAACCGAGGAAGACGCTGCCTGCACTGCTGATACGGTCGAGCAGCGCTTCGTCGTCCTCTGCCTGAATCGAGAGGTGCTCGGCGGCGTACTCCTCACAGAAGAGGACTGCCTCGGGCATCGAGCGTGCCACGAAGACGCCGCTGGCGTCGCTGTCGAGCGCTTCACGGATGATAGTCTCGCGCTCGCGGCCCTCGATTTGCCGGTCGATGGCCGCAACGATGTCCTCGGCGAGAGCCTCGTCGTCGGTGACGGCGACGACCGATGCCTCGGTGTCGTGTTCGGCCTGTGCGAGCAGGTCCGCCGCGATGAATTCCGGGTTCGCCGTCCCGTCGGCGAGCACGCAGAGTTCGCTCGGCCCAGCGAGGAAATCGATGGCGCAGTCGTTTCTGACGGCGGCTTTGGCCGCGGTCACCCATCGGTTGCCGGGACCGACGATTTTGTGCACCCGCGAGACCGTTTCGGTGCCGTAGGCGAGCGCGGCGATGGCCTGTGCGCCGCCAATCTGATGGATTTCGTCCGCACCGGCGACGTGCAGCGCCGCGAGCATCGCAGGACTGAGTTCCTCGGCCGGCGGCGTGGCCACGGCGACCTGCTCGACGCCAGCGACCTTGGCGGGAACGACGGTCATCAGCGCGCTGGAGGGGTAAGCCGCCCCGCCGCCCGGCACGTACGCGCCGACGCGCTCGATTGGTCGGTAGCGCCGCCCGAGTTCGCGGCCATCGAAATCCGTCCGCCAGTCGTCGGGCAGTTGGCGTTCGTGAAACTCCTCGATGTTTTCGGCGGCAGTCTCGATGGCCTCCCTGAGGTCGTCGTCGATGTCGTCGTGGGCGCGCTCGGCGGCGTCGGTCACGTCGATGGTGCCGACGGTGGTGTCGTCGAACTCCTCGGCGTACGCCCGCAGCGCGGCGTCGCCCTCCTCGCGCACGCGCTCGATGATGTCGCCGACGTCGCCAGCGATGGCGTCGATGCCCGCGTCGCGCTCGAAGAGTGCGCGCCGTCTATCGGGCGGGAGGTTCCCAACGGTGTTTGCGTCCATACGAGCAGTTCGGAGCCGGCGTGAAAACGGTTTGTGGTCTCTCGGAGGGAGTGTCGTCTCCATTCGGCCGTTCGATGCTCCCGGATTCGAGCCCGTCACACGACGCATCGAAAATCACTAAAAACCGACGATACACCCTATCACTCCTCGATTTCGACGAGGTGGAGTTTCGAGAGGATTGCCCGAGCGAGGAGATAGCAGACCAGCGCGAACGCGAGCAGCGTCGTCGGTGCGGCGAGGACGCGCGCGGTCCGATAGGGCAGAACGAGCCGGGAGAAGCCGAGAATCAGGAAGCTCAGCAGCACCAGTCCGAACGCGAGCACCGAGAGTTTCACGAACCCGTTCCTGTTCATCGGCCCGACGATACGGTGGTCGTGGATATAAATACTGGAGCGCGACCAGCGAGTTTCGCCCACGGTCGCGTTCGCCCGCGGTTGGGCGGTGCTGTGCGAACCGTCGAGACATTGAGCTATCGATGAACATCGAAGGGATGAAAGGTCCCCGGGCACAGTGGTGACGCTACTGAGCAGAAACTCGCTTGGCTGTGCCCGGTACGTATCAGTAGGCATCCCGAAAGCTTAACCCTTCCTTCTGTCTCTACCTCGATAGTACCGAAAGGCTTCGTTGCACCCACAACACGCTGTTCGTTCGTAAAGCTCCCATCAAAAGACAATTTCATGGTATTAACATATACGATAACTTTATATACTTGTGATACCTATAGAGCATTGGTGACTTACAATGAGCACTATGAGATACATCAGGGACAACACGATTGGCATCCGACCAGCCCTCGGTTCGATGGGCACCAAACACTGGGGAGCCGTCGCCCTCGCGGCCATCACGGGCGGCGTGCATCTGTACCTCTACTGGACACAGAGCTTCCTTCCCTTCCTGCTCGCCGGGTTGGGATTCCTCACCCTCGCAGGATTGATGGGCACGACGTTCGACCACCGTCTGCTCTCCCTCGGTGGCATCCCCTTCACCCTCGCCCAAATCGCGGCGTGGGTCCAGCTGGGAATGCCCGACTTCGCCATCGGCGTGGCCGACAAGACCGTCCAGATTGCGTTGATCGCATTGCTCGCCTCCCTCTACCTGAGTGAACGGCGCAGCAAGGCCACCGAGCGCACCCGGACCGAAACCAGCGACCTCACCGAGACCAAGGGAGCCGTGAGGTAAATGACCACGAGTCGTCGGGACTTCCTGAAAGCCGCCGGCGCTATGGCGGTGCTGGGTTCGGCTGGCCTTGCCGGCTGTACCGGCAGGGCCGCCCAGCGCCAGCCCAGTGGTCCACAGCTTCCGAACGAACCCAACTACAAGGGTTGGTTCGACGGCACCGACAACTACGACTACACCCACGACATGCGCGGACGGAGCGCAGTCACGATCCAAGTGGGCTCGGAAGGCAACATGGGCGAATACGGTTTCGGACCCGCTGCGGTGGCGGTCTCGCCCCACACCACGGTGACGTGGAAATGGACCGGTGGCGGTGGCGACCACAACGTCGTCGCCGACCAAGGCACGTTCAACAGCGGTCCGCCCGTCGCCGAGACGGGAACCACCTTCGAGTACACCTTCGACCGGCCGGGCGTCTACAAGTACGTCTGTGAACCTCACGAGGCGATGGGCATGAAGGGCGCGGTGTTCGTCGCGCTGGCCCAGCCCACCGAGGGAGGTACATCAGCATGATCGGTACAGGGCTGTTCGAGCCGGCCGTCCCGCTGTTCGTCGGGATTCCCGGTGGACTCGAACTGGTCGTCATCCTGCTGGTCGTCGTCATGCTGTTCGGCCCGAGCAAACTTCCCCAGCTTGCTCGGTCGCTCGGTGAGGCACAGGCCGAGTTCCAGAACAGCCGCGAGGCGGTCTCGACGGAACCATCAGACGACTACCATGCAAGCGCAATGTCTGGCGACGGAACGACTGCTCCCATTCGGGGGTAGTACCTCGGCCCGACCGTGACGAATGTTCTCGTCCGACTACTACGGGACTCCGGACGAGCAGGTACCAACACCGCTGATTTTGAACGTGGAGAGTCGAATATGGGATTTCAGTAACCCACGAGAGCCAGCCGAACGAGACCAATCCGGCAGCGACGACACCACCGACGTCGGAATCCGACATCATTCGGCCAGTCGATGCTCATCTGTAATATGTCGAAGGTTCACCCCATGGTCCGGGTATCACGGGCCATCGAACAAGGGACGGTTTCCGCCGATGGTGAACGGCGAGGGCGTTGCCGACGTGTCACCCGTCCGCGAACTGTTCGACGCCGTCCCCGAGGAGCGCACGATAGCGCTCGACATCGATATCGACTGCCACGTCGGTGGTTGCGGCCTCGCCGGTGACGCCGTAAACGTCACAGACGACGCTGCCGCGGGAGGGACCGTTCGACGTATCGACCTCACAGTAGTTGGTCTCGGCGGCGAGGACGTTCGAATCGAGGAGGTCCGCGGCGACGGCGGCGTCGTGCATCGCGTACCCGATTCGGTCGTAGATTCCCGGAGCGGCGTCGGGATAGGCGAGCCAGTCGCCGACCGTTTCCAATACGCCGTTCGAAGCGCGGTAGCGTTCGACCCGCTCGGGCAGGACCGTCGCATCGTTCGTCACGTTCAGTCCGACGAGCGTCACCCGCCCGTCCTGAAGGACGCGTGCGGCGGCCTCGGGGTCGTTGTGGAAGTTCGCCTCGGCCGCCGGCGTCTTGTTGCCCGGCGACAACGGGTTTCCGCCCATGACGTAGATGTCACCGACCAACTCCGGGAGGCGCGGTTCCTGTGCGAGCGCGAGCGCGAGGTTCGTGAGCGGCCCGACGGCGGCGATGGCGAGGTCGTCGCCGTACCGATGGGCGCAGTCGATCATGAACTCGACCGCGTGGACATCGACCGGCCCGGTCGTCGGTTCCGGGAGGTCCCCGCGAATGCCGCCCTCGCCGTGGATCTCCTCGGCGGTCGAGAGCGGCCCGACGAGGGGTCGACCACAGCCGCGCGCGACCGGTACGTCCGTCGCGTCCCCGAGTTCGAGGATGGAAAGCGCGTTCCGCGTCGTGTTCTCGACCACCGTATTGCCACAGACGGTCGTCAGCCCGACGACCTCGATGGCGGGATGGCCGAGCGCCATCGCGAGCATGACGGCATCGTCACAGCCGGGGTCGGTATCGAAGAGTACCTGCTGGGTCATTCTCCATGCTACGGAGATATCGCAGGTTAAGTGTTTGGCCCCCAGAGCGGCCGGCTGTCGCTCCGAGCGAACGGACGTCTACGTCACGAACTCGAAGAGGTCCTCAATCGTGAGCACGGTCGCGGGAAGGCCGAGTCGGGCGGCGACCCGGGCGACGCTCGGCGGCGTGACGTCCGTCCGGGCGAGCGTCTCCGGGTCGGCGAACACCGACGCCGGGTCGTCGTCGAGCAGGATTTCACCTTCGCCGAGGGCGATAACCCGGTCGGCGGTGTCGCGGACGAACTCGATGTCGTGAGTGATGAGTATCACGACCTTGCCCTCGTCGACGAGTTCACGCACCACCCGCGCCAGCAGTTCGGTACCGGGGGCGTCCTGTCCACCCGTCGGCTCGTCGAGCACCACGCCGGGCGTGTCCATCGCGAGCACCGACGCCACGGCGACCTGTTTGCGACGCGCGATTCCCATGTCGTAGGGGTTCTTCGAGCGCACGTCCTCCAAGCCCATCCGTTCGAGGGATGATTCGACCGCCTCGTCGGCCTCCTCCTCGGAAAATCCCAGGTTTCGGGGTCCGTATCGCAGCTCCGCCTCCACCGTATCGTGAAAGAGCTGGTCGTCGGGATTCTGGAAGCTCAAGCCGATGTCGCGGGCGAGTTCGGCGGTTTTCGTCTCGCGGGTGTCCGTGCCGCGAACGAGCACGCGACCATCGGTCGGCGTGAGCAGCCCGTTCAGCTGTTTGGCGAGCGTCGATTTCCCCGCCCCGTTCTGTCCGACCAAACAGATACAGCCCCCGTCGAGCGTCGCCGAAATCCCCCGGAGGGCGTGGATCGATTCCGAGTAGCGGTAGTGGACGTCGTCGAGTTCGACGAGCGGTTCCCCGTCCTCGGCGGCCGTCGGGGGTTCGACCCCGCCGTCGCCCGCCCGAGGTTCGGCTTGTTCGTGGTCCGTCCGGACGTGGTCTTCGAGTTCCGCGACAGCGCCATCGAAATCCAGCGGCAGGGGCTTCGATTGCTCGACCAACCCCTCGTTCCGCAGTCGCCGGCCGATGCGAACGGTGGTCGGAACGTGAACCAGCTCGGAAATCCTCTCCCGGGCGAGGACGTCTTCGGGGTCGTCGTCGTAGCGTTTCTCGCCTTCGTCGAGGACGAGCAGCCGGTCGAGCGACGAGCCCAGTCGCTGGAGGTCCTGACTCACGACCACGACCGTGTAGTCGGTCCCCTCCATGTCGGCGATGATGTCGAAGATCTCCTGAGTGCCCTGCGGGTCGAGCTGGGATGTGGGTTCGTCGAGGACGAGCAGCTCGGGGTCGAGCGCGAGGATCGACGCGAGCGCCAGCCGTTGGGTCTGCCCGCCCGACAGTTGCTGGGGGTTTCGCGCGAGCTGGTCGGTGAGACTGACCGTTTCGAGGCTGTCGGCGACCCGATCTAGAACTTCCTGTTTGGGCAGCCCCCGGTTCACCAGCCCGAAGGCGACCTCCTCGAAGACGGTCGTCGCGGCACCCGTGAGCTGGTCGAAGGGGTCCTCGAAGAGCATCCCCACCGTGTCCGAGAGCTCGCCGACCGTGGTGTCGGTCGTCTCCTGCCCGTCGACGGTGACCCGCCCGGAGAACTCGCCATCGAAGAAGTGGGGGATGTAGCCCGCCATCGCGCGGCTCGTCGTCGATTTCCCGGCGTCGGTCGGTCCGGTGATGCCGACGAAGCTCCCGCGCTCGACTGCGAAGCTGACGCCATCGAGCGCGAACTCGTCGTCGGGCTGGGTCTGGTAGCTGAAGGAGACGTCATCGAAGTCTATCATCCCCATCCGAGGACCACCCCGGCGATGACGACGATGACTGCCAGGAGCGTCCCCCACCGCAGGACCCGGTCGACGGTCCCATCCGGAATGGTGTAGATGACCGTCTGCGGGTCCGACCGGCCGAAGCCACGCGCTTCGAGCGCGAGCCCGCGCGTTTGGGCGGCGATGAGTTCGCTGATCAAAAGCGGCGAGAGGAGGTCGACGAGCGCGCGCACGCGCCGCCGGACGCTGCCGCGCGTGTCGAGACCGCGAGCCTGCTGGGCGTCGATGATGCCCTGCGAACGCCCGCGGATGCGGGGCACGAACTGGAGTGCGGCCATGAACACGTATGCCAGCTTCCGCGGCATGCCTTTTTCTATCAACGCCGCCGTGAGCTTCCGGGGATGGGAGGTGGCGATGGTCGCCAACATCGCGATGATCGCCACGAGCAGCTGGAAGAGGATGCCCAGCGCGAACCGCACGCCCTCCAGCCAGAGCGTCACGGTGCCGACGACGGGGAGACCGTCGACGGCGACCAACGGCGTCTCGTTGCCGGGATAGAAAAAGCCCTGGACGACCAGCAGGATCACCGCCAGCGGCGTGCCGATCACCACCCCGACCCGGAGCACGCTCGGTCCCACGCCCGCCGCGACCGCGACCACTACCACGGCCGCCAGCAGCACCAGTGGTCCACGGAAGCCGGGCAGCACGAACGCAATCGCGGTGATGCCGACCGTGAGGACGAGTTTGGTGACCGGGTTCAGCCGGTGGAGAAACGAATCCCCGGACTGATAGCCGATGACGCTGTTCGATGCGCCCTGCGTGTTCTCCAGGAGCGCATCGGGGTCGATGTCGTGACCGCTCATGGCGGGCATCGAACGGGGGCAAACCGGTCCGTCGAGAGCGGCGAACCGATGGCGCGGCTACCACGCCGCGTCATGTGTCGAGCGTTTCCTGGCCACGTGTCGGGAGATACCGACTCGGTACCGATTTGGCGACGAAATAGGCGATGACGATGCTCGCGGTCTTGTCGATGATGCCACCGACGAGCAGCGAGGAGACGAAGACCGCAGACCAGATCGGCAGTCCCGCGGCGAGGAACACCGTCGTGACGATGTCCTGTCCGCTGCCCGTCAGTCCGCCGAACAGGAGCACGGCGATGGGCGTCGAAACGAGCGTGTTGACCACGCCGAGGAGGACCCCGGCGGCGACCAGCCGCCAGTAGCCGGCGGTGCTCTTGATGCGGAACCAGCCGCGCCGTGCCAGATAGCCGATGACGAGCGCGATGGCGACGTTCACGAGGGCGAACGGGATGAGCTGGGGACCGACCGTGAACCCGAGCACCACGTTCGTCAGGACGCCAGCGATGGCGGCCACCCAGGGCCCGGCAAGGAGTGCCACGAGCATCGTGCCGATGGTGTCCAGAAACAGTGGCAGGCGAAGCGTCTGGACGATGGAGCCGACGACGATGTTGATACCGACCCCGATGGGAATCAGTACCCATGCCTCGGTGGTGAAATCGGATCGGATGCGGTCGCCAATCGAACGTCGTTCCGTCTCGCTCATGGAACCATCCCTCGTTCGGCGTCTCGGAGACGATTGCGATATCTATGCGGTGCCATATTGCAGAGTGTTAATCGTTCTTGAAAAATATGCCGGTTCTCGGCACGATATGGCGGTGTGGAAATTTGTATTCGAGCAAGAACGCTGACGATATAACAGGCCAGCAAGTCCACTGGTTCCGATACGACCTGTTGGCCACTCGGTTCAACGCTTCCACAGACCAGTCTCAACCTGCGAGCAGGAGTAGCGAGCGAAGCAAGCGTATCCGAAAGTGAGAGGTATCGCCCGGAACACTAACGACCGGCCTCATCGCGGGCGGTGTGCCGTCTCGGCCGGCAAACCCTATGCCGGGCGGGCCGTCGGTGGCCATCCGCGGCCGGCTGATGCCGGCCTCGCAATCGGTTGCGCATGGCGCAACCCGTGTCGCCGGTTGATACCGGCTCCACGTTCGGTCGTGCGTAGCACGACCAGTATCGCACGCCGGGGTTCGTCGCACGTCATCGCGTCCGTGTGGACGTGCTCGGGCGAGGACTACGGCGCGCGTCCGTCGTCCGGGCCACAGGCATAAACCGTTCGTGGCTCATGCTGTCGGTCGGAACTCGTCACGTGCTGTTCTCGGCACCATCGGGCGAAAGCGAACTGGCAAACAAAATTCGGCGGTAGATACTTCCGACAGACAGCATCAGACGGCGTACTCCGATTCCCGAAGCTGGACGTAACTACCGTTGCGATAGCCGAATTTCGCTTTGCCGTAGCGTGCGAGCACCGAGAGACCGGCGCGACCGGCAAACGGCGCTCGCAGCGCGCGATACCGTCCGTCGTCGAGCATGCGGCCGACCGCTGCGAACGCACGGTCCCAGTCCGGGGGTTCGAAGCCGGCCACGACGTCGGCCATCGCGACGTTCCGGAGGATTTCGTCGCCGACCGCGCGCTTCCACTCGCGGTTGTACGCCGAGAGTGCGCCCGCACCCGCCAGCGACCCCGCGATTTTGCCGGTGCGCACCGCCACGTGGTCGCCGCCCTCGTGGAAGGCGGAGGTCGCACCCATTGCACCGCCGACGATGGCGACGTTCGCGCCGGTGGGTGAATCGATTGGCCGTGTCGAGGAGATGGGATAGGTCTCGGTGCCGCCGCGCTTGCCCCGGTTCTCGACCAGTGGGAAGTCCGCGAGGTCGTAATCCGGATACTCGGTTTCGAGCAGCCGTTCGACGTACTTCTTTCCAGAGGGAACCGTCGTGTCGCCGGGTTCGAGCAGTCGGTAGCTTCCGGGGTTGTGCACCTCGTCGATGTCGAGACCGATGGGCATCGTGAGGCCCACGCGGGCCACACGGCCCTCGTTCGGGAATACCCACGGGTAGGCGGTGTGGCCCGGCATCGCGCCCCACCAGAATTTGAGGAGGTCGTCGTCGAACAGTTCGGGCGGAAACTCCCGATACTCCTGATAGGCGATGTGGTTCGCGCGGTTCGAGGCGAGGTCCTCCAGCCGTTGCTCCGCGACGAACTCGGCGAGCACTCCACGAGTAACCGTCCGCTGTGGCCCGTCGGCGAGAATCAAGTATTCGGTCTCGATTTCGTGACCGTCGTGCAGCGTGAGTGTGTGGCTCCCGCGGCGGTCGATGTCGACGTCCTTGACGCTCGTGCCGACCCGATAGGCAGCGCCAGCGTCCTCACAGCGCTCGCGCAGCCAGTCGTCGAAGCGCGCGCGATGGAAGGTAAAGCCGAAATCGGGAGACGAACTGTCCATCCCTGTCTCCCGAATCGTGATGCGCTCGGTAGGGCCGGCGAACGTCGCCCCGTCCAGTTCGCGCAGGATCACGTCGTCGGGAACCGCCTCCGGGAGGTCCATCAGGTCGACCCAGTAGTCGAGCATTCCCGCGGCGTCGGTCGAATCGGGTCCCAACGCTTCGCGGTCCTCGCGCGGGACGCCCTTCTCGAACACCACCGTCTCGGCGTCCTGTCGCGCCGCTGCCCGTCCGGCCGAAGTACCCGCCGGGCCACCGCCGACGACCGCCACGTCAATCCGCTCCATACGAGTCCGGCCAGCGCCGCGAATAAATGTCTCCCGCTCGGCGGTCGTCCCAAAGGACGGGTCCAACGGATGGACTTAATGACGGTGGCCGCCGAACACCGGCCATGACCCGAACGAGGGATGGACGATGAGCGGCGACGAACCGGACATCGTGGTGCGCCGTGAGGGCGTCCACGGCATCCCGGCCAGCGAGTACGCGGCGGCGCTGCGCGAGCGCCTCCCGGAGTACGACATCCGGTTGGCGCGCACGCCCGAAGAGGAGCGAAAGCTCATCACGCGGACGCAAGTGGTCGCCGGCAAGACGGTCGACGAGGAACTCCTCGACAGCGCTGAGAGCCTCGAACTGCTCGCCTGTTCGTACGCGGGCTACGGCCACCTCCCGATGGACGCCATCGAACGGCATGGGGTGAGCGTGACGACCGCTTCGGGTGTTCACGGCCCCAACATCGCCGAGGACGTGCTCGGATACCTGCTCACGCTCACCCGCCGCCATCACGAGGGCTGGCGACGCAAACAGCGCCGGGAGTGGCGTGCCTACCCGGTCGGCGAGTTCGCCGGCTCGACGGTCACGGTCGCGGGACTCGGCGCGCTCGGGAGTGCCGTCGTCGAACGGCTACAGGGCTTCGACGTCGATACCATCGGGATTCGTCACTCGCCCGAGAAGGGTGGCCCGACCGACGAGGTGGTGGGTCCCGACCGCCTGCACGAGGCGCTCGCTCGCACCGACCACCTCGTGCTCACGGTGCCGCTGACCGACGAGACGGAGGGCATGATCGGCGAGGCGGAGTTCACGACGCTGCCGCCGGATGCAACGGTCGTGAACGTCGCGCGCGGACCGGTCATCGACACGGCGGCGCTCGTCTCGGCGATTCAGTCGAACGCCATCGGCGGGGCGGCCCTCGACGTGACCGACCCCGAACCGCTGCCCGAAGACCACCCGCTCTGGGGCTTCGAGAACGTCCTGATTACGCCGCACAACGCCGGCAACACGCCGAAATATTACGAGCGCCTCGCGGACATCCTCGCCGAGAACATGCGACGCGTGGCCGACACTGGCGAGTACGATGGCCTGAAGAATCAGGTCGCGTAGTCGCCTCAGACCCAACCCTCTTCGAGGAGTAACTCGCCGTTCAGCACGCTCGCGCCGGCCGCCCCGCGCAGGGTGTTGTGGGCGAGGCAGTTGTACTGCACTCCATTGCTCGTCTCGCGGATGCCGCCGGCCGCGACGCCCATCCCGTCGCCGACCATCCGGTCGAGGCGCGGCTGTGGGCGGTCCGGCTCTTCGAAGACCTCGATGAACTGGGCGGGCGAGCTGTGGAGGTCGAGCGAGGGAGCCTCGCGCATGGCCGCCGCCGCGTCCTCGGCGGTGACCTCCTCGTTGGTTTCGGCCCAGACGTTTTCGAGGTGGCCGTCGAGGGTGGGCACGCGATTGCAGGAGGCGGCCACGTCAGCATCGTGATGGCTGAGTTCCGCGCCGTCGAACTCGCCAAGAAGCTTGCGAGATTCGGTCTCGATTTTTTCCTCCTCGCCGCCGATGTGGGGCAGCACGTTGTCGATGATCTCCATCGAGGTCACGCCCGAGTAGCCGCCGCCGGAGACCGCTTGCAGGGTGGCGACGTGGGCGGTCTCCAGTCCGAACGAATCGAGCGCCGCGAGCGTCGGCACTGCGGTGATGGTCGAGCAGTTGGGATTCTTCACGAGCGCGCCGTCCCAGCCCCGCTCGTCGCGCTGGACTTCGAGCAAGTCGAGGTGGTCGTGGTTGAGTTCGGGAATCGTCAGCGGCACGTCCTCGGCCATTCGTGCGTTCGAGGAGTTCGACGAGACGACATAACCGGCCTCACAGAGGTCGGGTTCGACGCGCTCGCCGACCGAGGAGGGCAGCGACGAGAACAGCAAGTCGATGTCGTCGGGGATCGCCGCGGGGTCGGTCTGGCGAACTTCCAAGTTGGCCACCTCCTCCGGAATCGGCGTTTCGATGCGCCATTTCGCGGCGTCACGGTAGGACCGACCCGCACTCGTCTCGCTCGCGGTCACGCAGGCTAGTTCGAACTCGGGATGCGGGTCGAGCAGTTGAATCAGCCGCTGTCCGACGGCTCCGGTCGCACCGAGGACGCCAACGTGTGTCATTGCCCGACGTAGGACAAACCCGATGAAAACTGTTCTGGTCGGTGCAGGTTCTACTGGGCGACAGCGCCCTGCTGCTTGCGCGCGACGTAGCCCGCGATGCGATTGCGAACGCCCTTCGACTCGACGTTCGTCAGCGCAGTGACGCTCTCCTTGTTGTGCTCGAAGTCGGTCGAGAACGCCTCCGGATACCGTTCGAGCAGCAGGTTGCCCGTCTTCTTGATGTAGGCCGGTTTGATTGCCATATCCAATCCTTCTTCGCCCGGCGTATAAACGGCCCGTTCTCGCTCGTGCCACTCCGCTCGAAGATGGTTCGACCGTCGATTCGGAACACGAGTCAATATAAATATAGTTGCCGAAACCGATAGTATGGTGGAGGAAAACCGATTTTGTCATGGATACGAAACAACAATCGGAAATCAGTCATCAGCGCATTGTCGTTGGTTCGCTCGCCGCCGCAGTATTGCTCGTGATTGCATCACGACTCCTGTGGTTCGTCCCAATTGCCGAAATCGTTATCGTTTGCGTCTCCATCTTGGGTTTGTACCTATTCTGGCGATTCGTTGTCGCCATCGAAGAAATCTCACGAAAGACGTGATATCATCAACTGTCGGGGCAGTCATTCACGGACGGTATGTAACGTTCACCCGATTTCGTCGTTCCACGCCGTGAGTTCACCGATGCGTGCCATCGCCTCGCGTTCGCGCTCGCCGCCGCAGGTTGCGACCACGTCGGCGAAGTAGTCGAGTCGCTCGCGGAGTTCGTCGGTATCGTAGGCCGGCACGTCGAGCCGGGAAGTCGCGACGGTGGCCTCGATGACCGCGCCGTAGCCGCGGCTGGTCGTCGGCACAGTCCGTTGCTCGATACCCGTCTCGACCGGCGTGAGTTCCCACTGCTCCCATCCCGTGCCGTCCGATTCGCCTTCATCCACCGATTCGACTGTGACGCGCGCCCATGCCGCTGCCGCCGGATGCACGGGCGAGGAGCGTTCGTGAATCGAGAGCGCGCTCTCGACGAACACTACCGGGTCGCACAAGAATTGGACGACGCCCCCGCCCTCTTCGTGGAAGTTGCGCCGCGTTCGCGTGCGCCCCCACGTGCGTGCCGTGACCGGTTCGCCGGCGTGGAGACCGAGCGCCGCGAAGTTCCACTGCCCATTGGGACCGAGCGTCCCCACGACCGATTCGGTAACGCCCCGAAGCTCGACTGGCCACTCGACCACCTCCTGCGAGTCGGTCATACCGCGAGTCCGTCTTCGAGCGCGATGAACAGCCCGGCCGCGACGAGGTCCGCCGTCGTTCCCGGATTCACCTCGGCGGCGACGAGTTCCTCGGCGAGCGTTTCGGGGTCGACATCGCCGCGGAGAGCTGCCCGCGCAGCCTCGGTGACTTCGCGGGCAGTCGCCTCGTCGTGGCGCTTCACGACGAAGGTGTCCGGTTCGCTCGCGAGCGCTTCGAGGAAGGCCCGTGCAGCGCGGTCCGGCACCGGACCATTGGCGCTCACGATGCGCTCGGCGGTCTCGAAACTCCGCGAAAAGCGCGAGACCCACTCGCGGGCCACGCCATCGTACTCGACGCTCGCCGCGAGCACGTCTTCGAGCGTCAGTTCGCGCGCTTCGAGTTCCGGAATCGCGTCCGCGCCGCGGCGAACGTCGAGGTCCTCCATTCCCTTGGGCGGGTCGCCGATACCCATGTCGACGTGCTCGAAGGCGCGATAGAACCCCGCGGCGTCGGCGACGGTTGTCTCCTCGACCACTTCGGCCGCATGCTCGGGCGTCAGTTCGCCGGTCGCGCTCGCCCGGACGAGCGGGACGAGCAACAAGAGTGCGCCGAACTGGGTGTTGCCGCCGCGCTGGTCGGCCATTCCCGCGACCGCTCGCTCGAAGGACTCACCGACTGGTTCGCCCGTACCGACCATCCGGAGTCCATCGTTCGCCCCGACCGCGCCGGCCATGAAGTGCTCGAAACGGAGGTCGGGATACTCGCGAGCGCGGTCGACGTTGCCGGGTTTGGGCGTGCCCGTGACCTCCAGCAACAGTGCCAATTGGGCGTTCTGGACTGGGGTTCTCATCCGCCCGCTCCCGCCTGCTCGACTCGCGTCTCGAACCACTCGTCGACCGCTTCGCGTACATGCCGGAGAACCGCGGGCCGGTCGCTTGGACGGCCGACGCTCACGGCGTCAGCACCGTCGTCGAGGTACTCCCGGGCGGTTGCGGTGTCGCGCACGCCGTTGTTGGCGATGACGAACAGGTCGGTCGCGTCCGCCACATCACGAATCACGGATTCGGAATCCATTGCGTCGACGTGGATGATGTCTGCACCGGCCGCCGCGACCCAGCGCGCGGTGTCGGGCAGCGAGACGCCGGGGACCTCCGCTCGGACCTTCACGCTCACCGTTGCGCCTGTGTCGGCGGCGGTCTCGACCTGCTCGCAGAGGCGGTGGGCGTCCCGGAGCAGGGTCTCGCCACAGCCGACCGCGCACAGCTCGTCCTGTCGGCAGTGGGCGTTGAGTTCGATGATGGCGTCGTGCTCGTGGCAGGTTTCGGCCGCCTCCCTGATGGGCGCGCGCGAGCCGCTGCGAACGTTGAAACCCGCCCGAATCGGGGCGTCGTCGAGTGCGCCGAGTTCGCGGTCGACGAACGCCAGCGGGTCCGATGGCAGAAACTCCTCGCGGTCGCGGTCGACCAGTTGCCGAGCGGCCCGCCTCGATGGTTTGTCGATGGCGATGCCGCCGAGAAACGCCGCGCCGGCGTGGGCTTCCGCTCGGCGTGCCCACGCGGCGTCCGATTCGCCGCTCAGACTCGCGAGTGCGAGGCGAGGGTCGAACATCAGACCGCCTCCTGTGCGAGGTCGAGCGCGTCCGCAACCGCCCGCACGACACGCATCGAGTCTTCTCGGTTTTCGATGGTGATGTCGGTCGTGACCGTCGGCCGACCGAGACTGGTGGGGTCGCGCTCGTCGACGACGAACGCATCCGCGAAGGGGTACGATTCGACCATTCCCGCGGTGCTCGCCTCCACGTTCGTGCTCTCCATGAGTTTCGCCGCCGGTCCCGAAAACAGCCGGTCGCCGACGAACGGCGAGACGGCGACCACGGTGGTCTCGGCGAGCGCTTCGGGAACGCCATCGAGCGCGAGCAGCGGCCCGATGCTCGTCACGGGGTTCGACGGGCCGATGACCACCGGCTCGGAGAGCGCCTCCAGCACCTCCTCGGTCGGCTCGGCGCGCTCGCCACCCCGAAACTCGACGTCTTCGACCGTCGGCTCGCCACCGTGTGCGACCCAGAACTCCTGGAAGTGCATCGCGCTCTCAGAGGTGTGAACCATCGTCGCCACCGGGTCGTCGCTCATCGGCAGCAGTGAGATATCGAGCGAGAACGCGTCGGCGAGGCGCTTCGTGACGTCGGTAAGCATGTGTCCCTCATTGAGGAGGCTCGTCCGCAGGAGATGCATAGCCCTGTCGCGGTCGCCGATGGTCATGAACTCACCCACGGCCGAAAAGCGTCGCCAGCGTGCGAGTCGTGGACCATCGGTCTGGCGCTCGTCGGCGAGATACCGCGGGCCTGCCTCGAAGCCCGCCCGCGCCGAGAGGTCGCGGAGTTCGTCGTGAGTAGTGGTACTATCGCCGTCGATGCCCCACCAGTGCTCGCGGTCGAGGACGCCGCCCCGCTCGAACAGGACGGTATCGAGGTCCGGACAGACCATCAACCCGCCGAGTTCCACGTCGTCGCCGGTGTTCCCGACCACCGTGAGGTCCGCCGGGTCGAAGACCTCCCTCGCTCCGGCCAGTAGCTTCGGCGTGCCGGTGCCCCCGGAGAGAAACGTCACCATACGCCGACTCCACGACGGGCGGAGTAAACGCTTGTGCTCACCGCAGCCGACGGAATCCACCGTTCGATAGCGGGGCGGTGGCGTCGGCGCGCGGGAGCAGCGCGGTGCGACCGAAGGGAGCGCCGTGGATGCGAACGGGGAGCGCAAGCGACCCGTGAGCACGTCGGAGACGTGCGACTCGTGCGAGGGATGAGCGAACGAGCGCAGCGAGTGAGCGAATCGGTTGGGGAGGGTGTGGCTTGCGGCCTCTCGTTGTGGTCGGCTGTCGTAGCGTGAATATCGAGTCGATGATTACAGGAGAGCCGACACTGAGAGAGCCAACAAACACGAACAGGGCCGAAGTTTTTCACCGAACGCGCCGAAAATAGGCCCAATGAAGACCATCAAGGACAGCGTCCACGACCACATCGAGGTTTCGGAGGTGGCACAGGACCTCCTCGATACCAAACCCGTCCAGCGTTTGCGCCACATCCGCCAACTCGGCACCGTCGATCTGGTCTACCCCTCGGCCAACCACACCCGCTTCGAGCACAGTCTCGGGGTGTATCACCTCGCCGACCGCGCGCTCTCGCATCTCGGTATCGAGGGCAGACAGGCCGAGCGCGTCCGTGCGGCCGCGCTGCTCCACGACGTGGGCCACGGACCCTACAGCCACAACCTCGAAGCCCTCATCCACCGCCACACCGGCGACTACCACGACGACGTGGACGAACTCCTTTCGCGTGGCGAGGTCGCCGAAATCCTCGAAGCCCACGACCTCGACCCCGAACGCATCGCGGGGCTGGTCGCCGGCGAGGGCCGGCTCGGTCAACTGGTCTCGGGCGAACTCGACGTCGACCGGATGGACTATCTGGTGCGCGATGCCCACCACACCGGCGTTCCCTACGGCACCATCGACCACGGCCGGTTGGTCCGTGAACTTCGCTTCGTCGATGGCGAACTCGCGCTCGCGGCGGGCAACGTCCAGACGGCCGAGGCGCTGTTGCTCGCGCGCGCGCTGATGAACCCCGTCGTCTACAACCACCCGGTCGCCCGCATCGGCAAGGCGATGCTTCGCCGGGCGACCGAGCGCCTGCTCGACGGCGACCTGAGTGGGACAGAACTGCGCCGGATGGACGACCACGACCTACTGGTGACGCTGCGGAACGACGAGCGCACGTCGAGGGACGCAGAACGCCTCGGCCGGCGCGACCTCTACAAGCGGGCGGTCTGGGCCGAACTCCGCGACACGCCCGACGAACTCGTCGATGCCGACCACACTACGGTCCGCGAGTGGGAAGCCGAAATCGCCGAGCGGGCAGGCGTCGATGCCGAGAGCGTGATTCTCGACGTACCGGCGCGCCCGACCATGACCGAATCCTCCACGCGCGTCGTCGTGAGCGGCGAGATTCGCCCGCTCGGCCGGCAGTCGACGCTTGTCGAGGCGCTCAAGACCACCCAACGCGAACAGTGGCGACTCGGCGTCTATGCGCCGGCCGACGACGCCGAGCGGATTGGGACGGTGGCCGTCTCGGTGCTCGGTCTCGACATCGAGGGCACGCTCGTCTCGGATGTCCGTCCGGGCGTTCATGCGACGCTCGACGAGTTCTCGACGGAGTGATGGCGACGACAGCAATCGAAAACGTCGTCCCCGCAGTCGATACCCTCGCTGTGCTCACTCGCCGGAGAGTGCGGCGCGAACCCTCGGCAGTTCGGCGGCGATGGCGCGGCGTTTCAGCAGAACGAACCCCGAGAAGATGACGACGAAGCCGACGACGGTGACGGCGTCGATGACCTCGCCCAGCAGCAGCGCGCCCGAAAGCGCGGCGAACACCGGCGCGACGTAGGAGACGAGGTTGATTTCGACCGGGCCGAGTCTGGAGAGCAGGTCGAAGTAGATGAGAAAGCCGACCGCGCTTGAGGCGACCGAGAGATAGCCCAGTGCCGCGAGTCCGGGGATGGCGACCTCGACGCCCGCGAGCGATTCTGACGAAAGCACGCTCGCGGCGTGTAACACGATGGCTCCGAGGGCCATCGACCACGCCTCCATCGTCGGCGCAGGGAGGGCCGCCGAAATCCGCTCCGAGGTGACGCTGCCGAGCGCGAAGGAGACCGCCGCCGCGAAGACGAACGCCTTGGGGAGGAGGTCCCCGCCGAGGAGGTTCTCCGGCGTCGGGCGCGTGAGGACGGCGACGCCGACCAGTCCGAGGAGGATGCCGGCGACGCCGACTCTGGAGAGGCGCTCGTTCGGGAGGAACGCGCGGGCGAGCGCCGGCGTCAGCACCGGCGAGAGGCTGACGATGACCGCCGCGGTGGCGCTCGTGGTGTTCTGCTCGCCGATGAACAGCAGGGCGTGATAGCCCGCGATGATGAACACGCCGCCGACGGCGACCAGCAACCACTCGTCTCTCCCTTTGGGTCGCCAGCGGTCGGTCGCGTACACCGCATACCCGAGCATAATGATGGCCGCGAGGTCGAAGCGAAACGCCGCGAAGAGGACGGGTGGGAAATATCCCAGCCCGGCCTTGATGGCCATGAACGCGGTACCCCAGACGAACGCGAGCGCGAGAAACGCCAGCAGGTTCCGATAGCGCATGGCGTGTCTCCGATTGACCATCGCCTGAACGTTTCGCTCCCGGCGCGTGCCGCCGTATATTTTAAGTTGCGGTAGCGCCAACGAATCGCATGGCCGCATACGGCCGGCCGGCGCTGCGTGACCTCTTCGACGACTCGCCCACCCCGCACATCGCCCACCCGCCGCGAACCCACCACCGGGGGTTCTACGTCGCCACCGATGGCTCCTTTCGCGCCGCGGGCGGCGGTCTCGGCGTCGTCATCGAGACCCGCGACGGCGAGCGCGTCGCCCGGCTCGCCCTTCCCGACCACGCGCCCGACAACAACGTCGCCGAGTACCGCGCGCTGCATCTCGGTCTCGACGTGCTCGCCGCCAGAGCACCACGCGACGCCCGTGTGGGCGTGCTCGTCGACCACGACGCGCTCGCGGCGAACGCCAACAGAACGCTGCTCGCCACCGACGAGGGCTGGTGTCCAGACGAGCCGCTCACGATACCCGACCGCTCCCGCCATCACTGGCGCGGCATCCAGGCACGCCTGCGCGGCTTCGCCGACTGTCGGGTGGCACGCATCGAGAGCGCCGACAACCCCGCTCATCCGCTGGCGAACGCACCCACCCAATACAGCCACGTCAACGACGAGCCAAACCGGTGTGTGCTCCCTGCCACCTTCGACACCGACGAGATGATTCCGCCGCCCTCGCGCGCCGACCGGCCCCACGTTTTTACTTCGGGGGATCGCGCGCCGCAGGCGCGCTCAACCCCTCGCAAAAACCTGGACTAAAAACTCCCGCTCGCAAACCGCGCGAGCGGTAAACCGCGCTCACTGCGCTCGCGCGGATGCCACCACCCTCCACACCGTACCCACCAACCACACAGCACCGCAGAAGCCCTCGCTCACTCCGTTCGCTCGCCCTTCATCCGCCAGGGACCGCATCCGCACCCGCACCGCAACCGCGCCGCAACCGCGACCGCCGCTGCGCCGGCCAGCGCCATCGGCCATCATTTATCCTTCGGCGGTCGTAGCCGTTCCATGAACGAAACGCGCCGTGCGGTGCTCGCTGCCATCGCCGACGAGGCGGTCTCGGGACCCGCCCTCGCCACCCGCCTCGGCGTCTCGCGCGCGGCAGTCTGGAAGCACATCGAGGCGCTCCGCGAGGCCGGATTTTCCATCGAGAGCGGCGGAGACGGTTATCGCTTGGTCGAAATCCCGGACTACGGCGGCCCGGCCATCGCGTTCGGTCTCGACGCACCCTTCGATGTCGAATATCACGACAGCCTGCCGAGCACGAACGCCCGCGCGCGCGACCTCGCCACCGAGGGCGAAACCGATGTCGCGGTGGTCGCGGACGAACAGACCGGCGGCCGCGGCCGGCTCGACCGCGCGTGGCACTCGCCGCCGGGCGGTATCTGGCTGAGCGCCCTCTGTCGACCCGATGTGCCGCCGGCCCACGCCCCAACAATGACGCTCGCGGCGGCGGTCGCAGTCACGGAAACCGCCCGCGAGCACGGCGTCGATGCGGGTATCAAGTGGCCCAACGACGTGCTCGTCGGCGAGGAAAAGCTCGCGGGCATCCTCACCGAGATGGAGGGCGAGGCCGACCGCGTCGCGTGGGTCGTCGTCGGCATCGGCATCAACGTCCACGAGGAGGGGCTTCCCGACGGCGCGACCGGACTGTGCGCGCATACCGAGGAAATCGACCGCCGCGCGTTCGTCCAGACCCTTCTCGAACGGTTCGACGAACTCGGCACCGACCCCGAAGAGGTGCTCGCGGCGTGGCGCGACCACGCGCTCACGCTCGGGCGACGAGTGCGCGTCGAGACGTCGACGGGCGATGTCGTGGGTACAGCTCGTGAAATCGAATTTCCGGGCACGCTGGTCGTCACGACCGACGACGGACCTGTCCGCGTTCACGCCGGTGATTGCGAACACCTGCGCCCCGCCTAGGCGCTCTCGTCGGTTCCGTTGTCGGGGTTCCCGCCGACGCGCACGGTGAGCACGGGGACTGGAGAGGTGCGGACGACGCGTTCGGCGACGCTTCCCAACAGGAGGCGGTCGATGCCGCCGCGACCATGCGTTCCCATCACGATGAGGTCACAGCCCGCCTCATCGGCGTAATCGACGATCTCCGCGCTCGGGGAGCCTTCGACCAGCACGCGCTCGGTGGGGCTATCGCCGGCGCGTTCGGCGGCCCGGTCGAGCGCCGTCTCGCCCTGTTCGTTCATCATCGCGCTCAGCCCGCCAACCGCACCGTCGCCCGGCAGCCCGGCATACCCCGCCGTGTTGACGACGTACACCGCGTGGAGGTCGGCGTCGTGGACGGCCGCGAGACCGGCAGCGTGGTCGACGACGGCATCGGCCTCCGGCGAACCGTCGGTCGGCACGAGAATCCGCTCGTACATACCACACTGTTCGCACCGTTTCGTGTTAACTGTTGTCGTCGGTTTCCGCGGGAAGCACCACCCCTTCGACGTCGTTCACGCCCGCCCGGCGGACGACCGCCCGCACCGGGTCGCGCGCGCCGGCGAGGTTGTGCGAGTCGCCATCGAGCACGCACAACCGCGCCGCGTTGCCCGCCTCGATACCGACGTCGATGTCCAAGAGGTCCGCCCCGTTGAGGGTCGCCATCCGGAGGACCTCGTGAGCCGACACCCCTGTGAGCTTCGCGGTGAACTCCATCTCGCGGAACATCGACGGGCTGTCGAGCATCGCGTTGTCGGTCCCGAGCGCCACGGTGGTGTGGGCGGTGAGGTCCTCGACTGGCGGCAGGCCGACGCCGGTCACGAGGTTCGAACGGGGACAGACGACGACCGGCCACCCCTCCGCTTCGAGCCGGTCGAGATGGTCGGCGTCGGCATGAACCATGTGCACCAGAAAGTCGGGGTCGAGTGCGAACGCCGCGTCGATGTCCTCGGCGTCGCGCTCGCCGGCGTGGATGCCGAACAGTTTCCCGGCCTCGCGCGTCGCCTCGCGCTCGTCCGCGAAATCGGCGTCGCGCGCGCCGCTCGCACCGAATCCCTGACTGGCTTCCATCGCCGCGACCGACTCGCGGCCGAGCACCGTCGCCGCGATGGGCGATTCGGCGAGGGCGTCCTCGATGGCGCGCACGCCTTCGACGCCGCCCTCGCGGAACTCACAGAACGCGCCCGTGCCGCCCTCGCGCATGAACGCGATGGTCCGTCCCATGCTGGCGACGAGTTCCTCGTGGCTCGCCGCCCGGAGCAGCCGGTGTTTCAGCCCATCGGGGGGTGCGACGAGTTCGTCGAGGTCCAATCCGCCGCCGGCCTCCTTAGCGATGGAGTCGCCGATGTGGGTGTGGGCGTTGACGAACGCCGGCAGGACGACCTTTTCCGAATCGGTCGTGGTCTCCTCGATGGTTTCGATGCGGCCGTCCTCGATGACGATTCGGCCCTCGATTGGGTCGAAGTCCGTTCCGGCGAGTATCGTGCCCTCGATGTCCATGTCCGCGCTCGGTCGGCGCTCGTCTTGAATCACACTGTCGCCCGACGGGATTCAGTCCTCAGCGAGCGCGGTACGGAGTGCGGCGCGGCGCTCGGGGTCGAGGTCCGCGGCGAGGTCCCCCGTAAAGGGGCTTTCTGTGAGCGTGGCGAACGCACGCTCGGTCTTCTCGCGGATGCGGTCGACGGCCGCCTCGACCTCCTCGATGGAGCTGTCGCGCTCGTTGGCAATCGTCACCGGGTCGGTCCCCGCATCGAGGGCAGCGGCGACCGCGCGCTCCTCGTGGCTGAGTATCGACGGTTCGTCGGGCATACTGGTGCTGGGTGACGCGACCGATAAAACGTGACGACTACCCGAGCGCCGAGACGGCGACCCGATGCGGACCGAATTCGCCGTCGAGCGTGACCGAGTCGGTAATCGCATCGGTGACGGTCTCGCGCCACGCCGCCACGGCCGCGGTGTGGTGTTCGTGGTGGTGCTCGACGGTGTACTCGACATCGGAATCCGCTCGAAGCCGCCCTTCGGTCGCATCCGGCGTCGGATAGTCGGGCGCATCCGGAACGAAGCGGGCGGGTGCGATGTGAACCGGCTCCGGCGTCGTATCGTACTCGCCGGCGTGCTCGACGTGGATGCGGGCGCGCATCCGCCCGCTGAACGGCGGCGTCACCCGGAACACCGCCGATTCACCCCGCCGGGTGGCTTCGAGCGCCGTCACGACGTCCTCGGCGTTGACGGCAATCGAGCGGATGGCACGGTAGTCGTTTGACGCCATCGGCGGCGGTTGGCGACGTGAGTACTAAACGATACGGCCGCGCCGACACGAACTCCGAACGCTTTTGTTCACCCACTCGGTCGAGGTGAACGATATGGAGCGACGAGCGTACCTTGCGGGCCTCGTCACGGTTGGAATCGCCGCGCTCGCTGGCTGTTCGAGCGACGATGGTGAAAGTGGTGGTGATGGCAACGGTGGTGGTGACGAAACCAGCGGTGAGGGCGAACGCGGAGCGGGCACGGATGGCGAGTCCGTCGACGCACTTTCGACCGACGGCGAGGCGCTCGAAACGGGGCAAGCACCGCCAGACGAGACGGGGACGCCGTTCGAGGAAACCGAGACCGTGCCCGAAGAGGAGGGTCTCGAAACCGGACAGGCACCGAACGCGACCGGCGACTGAGTTACTGCTCGCCCTCGCGCGCGGCGTCGATACGCTCGCGCTGGTCGTCGCTGAGGGAGAGTTCGACCGCACCCACGTTCTCGTCGAGCTGGTCGGTCGTGCGTGCGCCGACGATGGGCACGCAGGTAAATCTCTCCTGTGCGATGAGCCAGCGCAGCGCGACCTGTGCGGGGCTGGCGTCCAGTTCGTCGGCGACCTCGCGGACGGCATCGAGCACGTCCCAGCCACGTTCGGAGACGTAGTAGTCGTCGAACAGTTCGTCGAAAGTGCCCCGCGAGCCGTCGGGCGACTCGACGTCGTGGACGTCCTCGCCGGCGCGTTCGTACTTGCCCGTGAGGAACCCACCCGCGAGCGGCGAGTACGGGCAGACGGCGAGGTCCTGGTCGGCACAGACCTCCAGGTACTCGGAGACGTCCTCGTAGTAGGCGGCGTGGAAGAGCGGCTGGGTGACGTCGAACCGTTCGAGGTTCTCGACGTCGGACTGCCAGAGCGCCTTCGTGAGCTGCCAGCCGGCCATCGTGCTCGCGCCGAGGTGGTTGACCTTCCCCTTGCGAACGAGGTCGTTCAGGGTGCGGAGGGTCTCGCGGATAGGGGTGTCCTCGTCGAAGCGGTGGATATAGTAGAGGTCCAGATAGTCAGTACCGAGCCTGTCGAGGGTACCCTCGATTTGGGTCCGGATGTGCTTGCGACCGAGACCGCTCTCGTTCGGGCCGTCGCCGTAGTCGAAGTAGACCTTCGAGGCGAGCACGTAGTCGTTGCGGTCGCGGTCGTCGAGCCAGTTGCCGATGTACTCCTCGGCAGTACCGGAGGGATCGCCGTAGACGTTCGCGGTATCGATGAAGTTGATGCCGTGGTCGGCCGCGCGGTCGAGCAAAGCGTGGGCCTCCTCTTCGTCGGTTTCGAGCACGTCGCCGGTGTGTTTGCCGAAACGCCACGTGCCGAAACAGAGTTCCGAGACTCGCAGTCCCGTCGAGCCAAGGGTTTTGTATTCCACGAACGGTGATGGACGGTCGGCGACAAAACCGTTCGGATGCGGGCTACTCGCCGTGTAGCAGGTCGTCGATGTCCTCCTCGTCGAGCAGTTCGATGAGGTGTGCGCCGTTTTCGTACTCCCGGAACTCCTCGTCGGTCATGCGCGCGCGGAGTTCCCCGTCGCTGGCCGTGGCTTCGAGTTCCTCGTCGAGGTCCTCCGGGTCGTAGCCGGGCACGGGCATACCGGGCGTTGGCCCCGGAGGAGTATATACTATCCGTCGACTCCGATGACGGATCCCGAGGTTTCATGGGCAGCGGTGCTGGACGAATGGCTAATGAGTCAGGCGACGCTTCCGGGTCGGTATCGCAACTCGAACCTCTTTTCGGGCTACTATCTCGACGAGCGCGTCTTCGGACTGGACGAGTGGGACTGCGACGCGGAAGCCGAGCAAGCCTTCGAAGAGTTGCAGACGCTCTACGAGGCCGAAGGGGACACGCTCGAAAGCTACGACGAGGACCCGCTCCGGCGACACTGGATAGACGAAGTGCTCTCGATTCTCGGCTACGAATCGCTTCCGGAGACGCCGATTCTCGACGCGCGCGGCTCCATCGACCGAGCGCTGTACGATTCCGCCGACGAGCGCCGGCACGCCGCGGCGATGAAAGCCGACGGGGAGTACGCCGGAATCTATGGGCAATCGCTGTCGGTGCTCGAAGCCAAACAGTGGGACGCCGATTTCACCGAACGGTTCGGCGAGGCGCGCTCCTATCGGGACGCCTCCCACCAGATAAAGTATTACCTCGAACACACGCCGGAATCGGTCTCGTGGGGCATCCTGACGAACGGGAAGAAGTGGCGGCTGTACGGCACGAAGGACTACGAAACCGAAACCTACTACGAGGTCGATCTGGTCGACCTGCTCGAATCCGACAGTGTCGAGGTGTTCAAATACTTCTATGTGTTCTTCCGGCCGGCCGCGTTCCGGGAATCGTCGGGAACGACGTTTCTCGACACGGTGTGGTCCGAGAGCGAGACCGCTGCCCAAGAACTGGGCGAGGACTTGCAGGACAACGTGTTCACCGCGCTGCGAGTGCTCGGCGAGGGGTTCGTCGCAACCAATGGATTGGACATCGACCCCGCGGACGACCAGCGGCTCGCCGCGTTGAAGGAGCACTCGTTGGTGTTGCTCTATCGACTGATGTTCGTTCTCTATGCGGAGTCGCGCGGTCTCATCGACCCGGACGACCCCGATAGCGCGCGGGAGTACGAGGAGAACTTCAGCCTCGACGCGCTCCGGCGCGAGGTCATCGACGAGGTGGGCGAGCGCGCCGACGAGGCGGACTTCGAGCGTGAGTTTTCCTCCTACGCGACCCGGATGTGGGGCCAGCTCGAAAACCTCTTCGCGCTCGTGGATTCGGGCAACGACGAACTGGGGATTCCGGCGTACAATGGAGGATTGTTCGACGAGGACAGTCATAGATTTCTCGCCGCAAACGAGGTGTCGGACCGCCATCTCGCCGAAGTCATCTATCGACTCTCGACGACCGAGACCGACGAGGGTCACGTCGCCGCGGACTACGCCGACCTCGATACCCGGCATCTGGGAACGATTTATGAAGGCCTGCTCGAACACGAGTTCGCCGTCGCGCCCGAAGCGCAGGCCGCCGTCGCGGGCGACGGGGGACAGGTCTGGAAGCCCGCCGACGAGGTGAGCGTGGCCGAGGCGGTCGAGACGGTCGAGGAGGGCGAACTCTATGTCGTGAACGACGACGGCGAGCGCAAGGCCACGGGTGCGTACTACACGCCCGACTACGTGGTGACGTACATCATCGAGGAGACCGTCGGGCCGCTGTTGGACGATATCGAGGAGGAGCTTGACGGATTGGAGCCGGGCACCGAGGAGTACGTGATTGCCTTCTGGGAGCGCGTGACCGACCTCAAGATTTTGGACCCGGCGATGGGCAGCGGGCACTTCCTGACGAAGGCGACGGGGTATCTCGCCGACGCGGTGATGGAGCGCGTCCGGGAGTTGGAGTCGGGGTCGCTGTTCGACGAGGAGTTGGTCCGGCGCACGATTTCGCGGGAATGCATCTATGGCGTGGACGTCAACGGGATGGCCGTCGAGTTGGCCAAACTCTCGATGTGGCTCGAAACGCTCGCCGCCGACCAGCCCCTTGCCTTTCTGGACCACCACCTCAAAGCCGGGAATTCCTTGGTTGGGTCGGACATCACCGAGGTGCTCGCCGACGAGGACGAGCCGGGGCAGGTGACGCTGGCGTATGACTTCGCCCAGACTCGCCGGCGCGCGCTCGGGCAGGTGATGGACCGGATGGGCGAACTGCTCGCCATCGACAACGAGACCTTGGACGACGTGCACTCGATGGAAGACCTCTATGCGGAAATCCGCGAGGACCCGCTCTACGAGCACTTGCAGGCGATGGCGACGGTCCACACGGCCGGTGAGTTCGGACTCGACGTGCCCGAGGATGCCATCGAGCGCATGGCCCGCGCCATCGAGGACGAGGGCGAGTGGGCCGACATCGAGGCGAGCGACTGGTTCCGCACGGCGCAGGCGATGGCCGACGAGGAGGGCTTTTTCCACTGGGAACTCGAATTCCCCGCGGTCTTCTTCGACGGCGACGGCGAGCGACTGGCGAGTGCGGGTTTCGATGCAGTTGTGGGGAATCCGCCGTATGTGAAAATTCAGAACATCAGACAAACAAATAGCCGACTCGCCGAATACGCAACCGAGCAATATCGAACAGCGACAGGCCGATTCGATTTGTACGCGCTCTTCACGGAACAGGGTTCTAAACTGGCTCGCTCCGGCCATCTTGGATATATTCTACCGAACAAGTTTTTCGAGTCTGGCGCAGGCGAAGGACTCAGGACATTCCTTACAGATACCAAAAGACTTGACAAAATAATCGATTTTGGACAGGGTCAGGTGTTTGAGGGGGCAACTACGTACACCTGTTTACTATTTTTGTCTGGCTCGGAGTCTTTGGAGTACGGTGAAGTGATCAAGTCTAGCGCTCTGGAGCAAACTCTTCCGGATGTAGAGTTGGGTGAAATCCCTTCCGATGAATTGGATGAGGCTGGTTGGATTCTTACCGGTCCGATTGAACGAGAGGCAATACAAAAGATGCAGTCGTCTGGTGTGACTGTTGATGAGAGGACGGAATATCTATCAGAAGGGATTGTTTCGGGCGACAATGATGTTCTCTTCGTAGAAGTCGAAGAGTGGGACGACGACCAGCATATAATCAGGAGCCGAGCAAACGACGAAACGTATGCAGTCGAGAGCGAAATCGTCCGACCACTCGTGGATGGCGACAAAATAGAACGGTACGGTGGAATCGAGACTGACTTGGCAGTAATATATCCGTACCGCGCAACGGACGATAATTCGGAGGAAATGCCAGAAAAACGGCTGGAGAGCAATTACCCGAAGGTATACAGCTATCTCTCTGAGTTCCGTGAACGACTAGAAAATCGTGGATCGGAGTCGATGAATTACCCGATGTGGTACTCGCTCTGGTGCCCTCGAACGAAACAATTATTCGAATCTGCGAAACTCATCGTCCCAGATGTCTGCCAGCGGTCAGAGTTTACACTAGACAAAAACGGCGGCATTCACCTCCCAAATAGTGCATATGGAGTCGTTCCTGAGGAGAACCACAACCGAAATCGACGTTACTTGCTCGCGGTGTTGAACAGTTCACTGACGTGGTTCTACATTTATCATACCAGCCCTGTCCTCCGTGGTGATTTCAGACGATTCATGACATCGTATCTTGCACCAGTTCCGCTCCCGGATGAAGTTCCAAAGCAAAGTATTACTGACGAGCGCAAGGAGGAATTTTTGGAATTATCTGAAGAACATGCGCAGAGTAGCGCGATTTCTACGGTGGAACAACCTGCGGACTTTCTTGCTCACTTAGCAGGTGAAATGTATGAGACACACAGTCAGCGTCGCAATCTCAATCTCGACCTCCTCGATTACCTCGGAAATTACGAGGATGGCCCGACCCTCGGGGAGTTCTACCAGCCGGCGAGCGGGCTGGCCGAGTCGGTGCTGACTGACACCGCAGCCGACAGCGAGTTCGAGAAGTTGCGGGTGACGGGCGCGCAGGTCGAGCGCGATGGCGACCGCCTGCGGGTGCTGGCGGTGCCGTACGTGAAGCCCGAGAATCCCGAGGAGTACGAGACGAACGGTCGGGGGTATGCCACGCTCGACCCCGTGCCGGCGATGGAGTTCGTCGGGCTGAGTGAGGCCAAGGCCGACCTCATCGCAGCGTTCGTGCCCCACGCGGTCGATGAGGCCGGTGGGTTTGCGGGCTATCGGGACAACGCCACGGCGACGATTTCGCCGCTCGACAGGCTGGAGGGGCTGACGCTGCCGAAGCTTGCAGATGTCGAGGGTGGCATCGAGCGCTACATGGATGCCCGCGAGCGCGCGGCGGAGTTCGACGAGAAAATCGAGCGGACGGACGAGTTGATCGACGAAATCGTGTACGAGTTGTATGGGTTGACTGACGAGGAAATCGAAATCGTAGAAGGGGCTGTCGGTGGGTGAGCATCCGCGAGCGAAGCGAGCGGTTCACCGAGCCGAACGAAGTGGGGTTCGGGACTTTTTCATCGACGTTTTTGCGCCGAGTGGTTCGCCGGAGGCGAACCCGAGGCGGAAAAAGGTCGGAGTGAGATCGAAATCGTGGAGGCTGTCGGCGAGTAGACGGTTGTGGTGCGGTAGCGGAGGCGGTTTCGCCAGCAACTGTATCGCGAGCGACCGAAGGGAGCGAGCGGGGGCGACATTGGCTTTTGATCCACCTTTTGCGAGGGAGCGAACGGAGTGAGCGACCGTAGCAAACGGTGGGTGGACGAACCTTTTTGTTGGGGCCAGCAGTAGCCGGCATATGGAAAAGGTCACAATCGATGATGTGTCCGTCGTCAACAATCCCTTGGGCGTGCATTCGGTGCGCAAGCCGGTCTCGCGGGACCTCGGAACAGAGGACTTCGCGATGAACTACTTCGAACTCCAACCGGGCGAGTCATTTTCCGGCGGACTTCACGCCCATCACGACCAGGAGGAGGTCTTTTACGTGCAGGAAGGCACGGCGACCTTCGAGGTAGGTCGTGAACGCGAGGAGCACGAGGTGGGGGCGGGCGAACTCATCCGCTTCGAGCGCGGGGAGTTCCAGGTGGGCAAGAACGACTCCGAGGAGCGCGTGGTGGGCTTCGCCCTCGGCGCGCCGAAGTCCCGCCACGACTTCGACGAGATGGAATCGGTCGTCCACTGCCGCGAGTGCGACGCGGAGACCGTCCACGACCTCGACCTCACCCAGCAGGGTGCCTTCACGTTCGCCTGCACCGACTGTGGCAACGAGTTCACCATCGGCTGAACGAGGCACCTTTTTCGACCGGCGGACGAACGGCCGATGGCCGATGACGAGACGCGTTCCGAGCCGGACTCGGCACCCGGCGATGACGACCCCTATGAGTACCGAGGCCTCGTTTTTCGCGTGCTTACTCGATGGCTTTCGAAAGCCAAACCCGTATATCGGAGCGCTCGGTGTACCCCGTATGGTCGATGTGAGCGGCCATCTGGCGATGGCGCTACTGTTCGCCGCACCAGCATGGATCATCTGGAAGCGACGTGGCGCGCTCGCCTTTGCCGGCTTCGCGCTCGTGACGGCGATGCTTCCGGACGTTGACCTCGTGCTCAAGACGTTCCTTCCGATACGACACCACGGCATCACCCACACGATACTGTTCGTCGCGGTCATGAGCGTTCTCGGCGGTGCCATTGCCGCGCACATGCTCACCGAGCGGTTCAACGCCAACCGCTTGATACACAGTGAAACCATCACCGAGGAGACGGTGTTCGTCTTCGCCACGAGCGGTTTTCTCACCGGTGGATTGAGCCACATCTTCGCCGACCTCCTCTCGGCACCCGACGTTGCCCAGCCACTCGAACCGCTCTGGCCGCTCTATGACAAACCCATGGCCATCGACGTCATCTACTACGATTCGCCGCTGTGGAATTTCGGGCTCCTGGCCGTGGCGCTCGCGGTCCATTTCGTCCTCTTTCGCCACGAGAGCTATCCCCTCGAAACGCGCTATCGCATCGGCGACCGGGACGATGAGACCGCGCCGGCGGCTGCCGACGTCGATTAGGTCCCGACGGAGTTTTCGAGCGTGCCGACCCCCTCGTAAGTGATGGTGATGTCGTCGCCCGGTTCGAGCAGTCCTGGATTGGCCGGGCTGCCGAACGAAATCACGTCGCCCGCGCGGAAGGTGAACCGCTCGGAGAGAAAGGAAATCACCTCGTGCGGTTCGAACAGCATCCGGTCGGTGTTGGCCTCCTGACGAACCTCGCCGTTGATTTCGGTTTTCATGTCGATGCCGCCGGGGTCGACGTCGGTCTCGACCCACGGCCCGAGCGGGGCGGAGCCGTCGAAGGCCTTTCTGGCCGTGCGGCCGTCCTGGTCGAGTGCGTCGAGGTCGTTCAGTATCGTGTAGCCACGCACCGCATCGGACACCTCTTCCGGGGCGAGGCCAGTACACGAGTGGTCGATGACGGCCGCGAGTTCGCCCGCATAGGTGAATTCCTCGGTGAAGCGCGGATACCGAATCTCGCGGTCAGGGGGAAGCACCGAGACGGGCGGCTTGATGAAGAAGTCCGGACGCTCGGGGCGCTCGTAGTCCATCTGGTCGAGCGTCGTCGCGAAATTGCGACCCACACAGTAGAGCGCCGACGGCGCACACGGCGCGAGCAGTTCGACGCCCTCGTCGGGGAGGCGGTGCGTCTCGTGGTCGGTATGAACGACGCCATCGCGGTGTTCGCCGGTGATAGTTCCCTCCGAAGTGCGGATGCGCGCCAGCTGCATACCCATCCGCCACACGGCGTGGTCATATCGCTTCCGTTCGCCCTGTCACCGACCCCCATAGATGTATATCCGCGGGGTGCGTTCGTCGTGTATGGCGGGCAACCAGTACGCCTTCGAGGGAGCAGCACCCGAAATCGATGCGGACGCCTCCGTGAGCCACGGCGCGACGCTCGTCGGCGATGTCACCGTCGGGGCGAACGCGAGCGTCTGGCCGGGCGTCGTGCTCCGCGGCGATGTCGCGCCGGTCGAAATCGGCTCACAGTCACACGTCGGTGACAACGCTGTCCTCCACGCCTCGCGTGTCGGCGAGCGGGTGATGGTCGGCCACGGCGCGATACTCAACGACGCCACGGTCGGCGACGGCGCGCTCGTGGGCTTCAACGCGACGGTGAACTCCGATGTCGCCGTCGGGGCCGGCAGCGTCGTCGCGAGCGGGACCACGGTACCGGAGGGCTACGACATCCCGCCGGAGTCGTTCGTCCGGGGCGTGCCCGCGACCGTGACGCCGCTTTCGGAGACGACGCTCGACCCGGAGGTGATATTCGAGGCCCATTCGTCGGGAGCGTACACCGACCTCGCCGAGCGCCACGAGGACCTCTTCGAGCGCTGATTTTCAGGCGGCCGCATCGACTTCCTCGACGAGTTCCGGCGAGTCGTTCGAGGGGTCGTTGACGGCCGTCGAGACCGGGTAGGCCCTCATCTCGTCGGGGGAGGGCCGAAGCAGGTCCGCGCCGCCCTCGGCGAGCCACCGCCGCTCCTCGTCCGGAGAGAGGACGACCGCCATCCGGTCGTGGAGTTCCCCCACCACGTCGTTCGGCTCGGTCGTGATGACGGTGAACGTCTCGACAAGGTCGGTCTCGGTCTCGGGTCCACCATCGCCGAACTTGCCCAGTCCGGTCTGCTTTTGGGTCGGCTGCCAGCGCTCCCACAGTCCGGCCATCGCGAACGGTCCATCACTTTCGAGCGTCACCCGGTATGGCTGTTTTCCCTCACTCGTACCCTGCCACTCGTAGAACCCGTCGGCGAGCACGAGACAGCGCCGTTTCTCGTAGGCGTCACGAAAGCTCCGCTTCTCGGCGACGGTCTCGGCGCGGGCGTTGATGGGGCGGTTCCCGCTCGCGGTTTCGGCCCAGTGAGGAATCAATCCCCATTCGAACGTGTCGATGGTCTCTGGTGCGTCGTTCGTGATGACGGGAAGGGACTGGCCGGGCGCGGCGTTGTACCGCGGTGTCGGTTGGTGCTCGAAGCTCGCACCGAAGCGCTCTTCGAGGTCGGCCGGCGGCGTGAAGAGGGTGTAGCGCCCGCACATGACGCGAAAGAGGGGCGCAGCCGGAATAACGCCATCGGCCACGACGATGTGCTGTGTGCATAGGACGGTCGGAAAGCCGCCGGCGCTTGTGCGCACACCACGCCAGTTCGAGGGAGGGCTATACTCGCTCCCGTCGTGAGTGACACCCATGAAACTACGACGGCGAGCGTTTCTCGCAAGCGCCGTGACGGCCGGTGCGCTCGCCGGCTGCCTCGGGAGCGGAAGCTCGGGGTCAGCCGGCAACTCGAACGTGGCGACCGAAACCGACGGGTCGAACGGGTCACGGGCGGCCACGGAGCCGGCGGCTCGGAGCCTCGGCCATCCGGCGGCCGCGGCCCTCGCGGGCCAGCCGTTTCTCGGTCCAGCCCCCGGAGCCGCCCGCGGGACCATCATCGCCTTCGAGGACCCATCCTGTCACAACTGCCGGCGCTTCAACGAGAACACGTTTCCCGAACTCGAATCGAAGCTCGTCGCCCCCGGAGAGGCGAGTTTCGTCTATCGGAACTTCCCCCACGCCTTCGCGTGGGGCAAACCCGCGATGCAGGCGCTCGAAGCCACGCTCGCCCGCGGCGAAGAGCCGTTCTGGGCGCTCGAACACCACTACTTCGCCACCCAAGAGGAGTTCTCGGAGGAAAACGTCCTCGACCGCACGCGGGAGTTCCTCACGGCTGAAACGGGGGTCGATGCCGCCGCGGTCGTCGCGGATGCGGAGGCGAAGAAGTTCGATATGGCTGTACAGCGCGACACCGACGCCGGCAACGCCGCGGGCGTCGTGAGCACGCCGACGTTCTATCTCTTCCGGGATGGGAAATTTCTGACCGAAGTCCGTGGCGCACAGAGCTATCAGGTGTTCGCGCAGGCACTGGGGGCGAAATGAGCACTCGCTCGCGCTCGGTTCGATTGCCGACCCGTGCCCGCGACTGGCGGCTGATGGCCCGCACGGTTCGGTTGGTCGTCACCATCCCCATCTACACGCTCCTCGCGCTCGTCTCCTCGCTCGCCGGCCTAACCCTCTTTGTCCTCTCACAGAACCTCCCGCTCGCCGGCTTCCTCCTCTCGGGGGCGCTCCCGCTCGACAGCCGGTTCGTGGTTCTCGCCGAGCAGTATCCCTTTATCGGGACGAACTACGGTGTGCTCCAAGGTATCTTGCTCGTCGTGACCGCGGTGCTCATCGGGGTCAACGTGGCGATGGTCGTCTATCACCTCCGCGAGCACGCCCTCTCTGCTGCACAGGGCACGACGAGCGTCGCCGGTGTCCTCTTGGGCACGCTCGGCGCTGGCTGTGCGGCCTGTGGCTCGGCCGTGCTCGCGGGCGTGCTCTCGCTGTTCGGCGTGACGGCTTCGCTCACGGTGTTGCCCTTCGAGGGACTCGAATTCGCTGCGCTTTCGCTTCTCGCGCTCGTCCTCTCGGTGTTCTGGCTCGCCCGCGGCATGCGCGGCGGCGAGATCAACGACTGTCCGGTCGAGTTCGACTGACGCCACCTCCCGCCCGTACATATAAACGATATCACGCCGTATTCGCCCGTATCCATGACCGAGGACCCCTCGTTCGCCATTCCTCGTCACCCGGAACGGCGCTACTCGCGTCACGCGGGTCTCGAATACGAGGGGACCACCGTCTTCTCGCTGTCGCCCACCGCCGAACGCGAGAACGGCACGCTGGACGACCTTCTCAAGAGCGTGCTCGACGGCGACGCCTACATCTACGGCGACTGGTTCGACCTGCCGATGGCGCTGTATCTCGTCCACGACACCGGGACCGGCGACGTCTTTCGAGTCTCAGTTCGGGACGGAGCAATCGAATTTCACGTCCTGCCCGGGACCGACCCGGAAGGGCTACGCGCACTCTACGGCCGGCTCGCCGAGCGGAGCGACGACGACTGGGTCGTGGACCGTCAGACCGACGTCTGATATTGTCGGTCAGACGTACTTCGTCAGCCGCCGTCGGAAACCCAGAGATTGCGGCCGAATGGATCGAATCGAATAATGGCGGATTTCTGACCGACAATATGAGACCCACAACCGACTTACCTGCCGGCGGAAATCCCTTCCCATGACCATCTCGCGCGAGGTCGAACTCTCGGGACACATCATCGACTCGGGGATGATGCAGGCGTGTTTCGGGGCCATCATGGATTTGGGAGGCTCCTTCGAGGTCGATGAGTTCCGAATCGGCCGAAGCGAAGTCGAGGAGTCGTACGCCCGTCTCACGGTGCTTGCAGACACCGAAGACGACCTCCGCTCCATCGTCCACGAACTCCACCAGAACGGCGCGACGCCGGCCCATCCCGTCGACGCGACGCTCGAACCCGCCCCCGACGACCAGGTCGTCCCCCCGAACTTCTACTCGACGACGAACCACCACACGGAGATTCGCCACGACGGCGAATGGATTCCCGTCGAGCGCATCGAGATGGATTGTGTGGTGGTCGTCGAGCGCGAGGATGACGGGCCGCGCGCATACACGAAAGTGCTCAACGCAATCGAGGAAGGCGAGCTGGTCGTGACTGGCGAGACCGGTATTCGCGTTCGCCCACCCGAACGGCCCCGAAATCGTGAGGGGGCCTTTGGCTTCATGCAGGGTGGTGTCTCCTCTGAGCGACCATCGGAGTCGACCATCGCCAAAGTCGCCGAGGCCATCGCCGAGACCAAACGCGAGGGCGGGTCAGTGCTCGCCGTCTGTGGGCCGGCGCTGGTCCACTCCGGCGCGCGCGAGGACCTCGCCCGACTGGTCCGTGAGGGGTACATCGACATGCTCTCGGCGGGTAACGGCTTCGCGGTTCACGACCTCGAACGCGACCTCTACGGCACCTCGCTCGGGATGAACACCGAAACCCTCGACCACCCCCGCAAGGGCCACAAACACCACATCTACACCATCAGCGAAATCATCCGCGCCGGTGGCATCGAGGAGGCGGTCGATAGGGGATTGGTGGAGTCGGGCGTGATGTACGAGTGCATCGAGAACGACCGTCCGTTCGTGCTCGCGGGGTCGATACGCGACGACGGCCCGCTGCCCGATACCATCACGGATTCGGTCGAGGCGCAGAACGCCATCCGCGAGCAGGCCCACGAGGCCGACATGGTACTCATGCTTTCGACCCTCTTGCACTCGGTCGCGGTCGGCAACTGCCTACCCTCATCGACGCGGGTCGTCTGCGTCGATATCAATCCGGCGACCGTCACCCAACTGCTCGACCGCGGGAGCGCGCAGGCGGTCGGCATGGTCACCGACATCGGGACCTTCGTGCCGATACTCGCCGAGCAGCTGTGTGAGGAGTGACCGAGCGGCGAGACGGGCGCGACCCGCCGACGGATAGAAGGCCGAGGGACCGTTTCGACCGGTATGGCATCCGCACGGTCGCGGCTCGGTGGACGGATTTCGGAGATGGGGCTCGGGGTGGCCGTGCTGGCGGTGGCCGTCGGGGCGCTCGCGGCCGGCGGGCTGTTCGTCCGGCTCGGTACGCGCGGGCCGGTGGTGTCTGTCGAGTCGGCGGTCGGCTCGATTGCACTGGCGGTTGCCGGCGCGAACCGGCTGTTCGTCCTCGGCTATCTCGGCGTCGGGATGGAGCGGCTGTATCTCACCGCGGGCACAGTGTTGGTGGGGCTTGTGGGCGTCGCCGTCGGGCTGACCGGCCGGTGGTGGAGCCTTCCGGCCGCCGTGCTGGTCGGCGTGGCGGCCGCCGGAACGGTGACGGTCCTCAGCGGCTGCACCTGCGGTAGCGGCTCGACGACGCTGCTCGCCGAGCGGGCCATCCAGCGGGTTCTCAGTGGGACTGCGTCGCTCGCGTGAGCCGAACGTCGTCGCTGGGACCCACACCGTTAAACCCCCAGTAGTTTGGTCAGCCCGACCAGCAGGAATCTGTGGTTTAGAACGCAAGCCAAAACCCAATAGGCGACGCCCGGTTTAGCGCCGGCGATGAGTGAGTTCGTAGTGGAGACGATAGCGTCCGCACCGGCGGTCGATGCGCCCGTCGCAGCCACCGGCGGCATCGTCAGGGCAATCGAACGGGCCTTCGAACCCATCCGCGAGGTACTGCGCCCGATTCTCTCGAATCCCACCGTGCTCGCCGTCTGGGTGGCCATCGTTGCCCTCTCGCTCGGCGTGCTCTGGTGGGACCTCCGCGAGCACAATCGGGCCATCGGCTCGCTCATGAAGTTCGTCTGGACCCTTACGGTGGCGTATTCGGGGCCGCTCGGACTCACCGTCTACTGGTACACCGGGCGCACGCAGATCGACCATGACTCGCTGTGGAAGCGGGGCTTTCGCTCGACCTCGCACTGCTATTCGGGCTGTGGCGCGGGCGAAATCGTCGGCATCACGCTCGCGCAGGGGATTCTCGGATTGGGTGTCGTCGCCGTCGCCGGCGTCACGTTCGCGCTCGCGTACGTCTTCGGCTTCGCGCTGACGGTCGGTCCGCTCATGCAGGACGGCGTCGGGTTCAAAGAGGCGTTCGTGGACGCGCTCTGGAGCGAGACGCCCTCGATAACGCTGATGGAGATCGCCGCCATCGGCACGGACCTGCTGTTGGCGAGTCAGGCGGCGATGGGTGAGACGCTCTTCTGGCTCGCGCTCGCGTTCTCGCTGTCGATTGGCTTCCTCGTCGCGTGGCCGGTGAACGTCGGTCTCGTGAGCTTCGGGGTCAAAGAGGGTATGAGCGACCCCTCACAGATGGACTGAACGGTCAGGACCGAACCGCCTAACCGCGTGGTCGCCGTTTTCGGTGGTATGACGGACGAAAGCGGGACGGTTCGCGTCTGGCTCGTCGAGCGCGGTTACAACAACCGGGACCTCATCGTCCTCAAGTACGCGACGCCCGACGGCGAGCGGCTCTTTCGGCGGGAGCTGTCCGCACAGGCCATCGGCGTCGACACCGTGACCGCCGCGAAGGACGTCTCGCCCGCGGACCTCGAAGCCGTCGACGATACCGACCGCCGCGAGCGATACGCCGACGAGGTCGAACGCATGGCCGACGAACACGACCCCGACGACACGATTTGAGAAGCGGCGTAGCGTCTATACTGGTTAGGCCGCGCAGTTGTTCGCGCCCGTTTCGAGGGTCGTCGCCTCGGTAGCGCTCCCGACGGTCTCGACGCCCCGGTTGATGGCGATGACCGTCTCGTAGTTGTCGGGTTTCTTGGGGACGTTCTCGACCATCCGCTCGACGAAGGACTCCTCGTCGAGGGCCGCGAGGTCGAGGCGGCTCTGTACGTCGTCGAGACTGGCGGCGACGAGGTCGCCCGGCGCGGCGTTGGCGTAGCTCCCGTCGTTTTCGACCGTGACGTGGCCCGGCAGGACGGTGAGTTCTTCAGGGAGTTCGAGCAACGTGTCGTGGAGGGTCTCGTACTGCATCCGTGCGCCCGTCTCGGCCCCTTCCTCGCCGAATTCGAGTTCGGTGCGGCCGACCGAATCGAGGAAGAGGCTGTCACCAGTCAGAACCGCCTCGTCGCCGACGCGATAGGCGACCATCTCGGTGGTGTGGCCGGGTGCCGCGAGCGTTTCGAGGTCGATGGTCCCCACAGAGAGCGTCTCGCCGTCGGCGAGTGGCTCGAAGCCGTAATCGAGGTCGCGCTCGGTCGCTCTCTCGCCGAGACGGTAGGGAACGTCGAGTCTGGCCGCGAGGTCGCGGCCGCCGGAGATGTGGTCGGCGTGGACGTGCGTGTCGAGCACGTCCGTGATTTCCATTCCGTGCTCGGCGGCAGCAGTGATGTACTGGTCGGTGTGGCGGGTGGGGTCGACGATGACGGCCTCGCCCGCACGCTTCGAGCCGACGAGATAGGAGAGACAGCCCTTCGCGCGGCGCTGGAACTGGGTGATCAGGAGGTCCTCGGTCCCGGTCTCGACCACGGCGGTCTCGTACAGTTCGTTCCACTCGCGCATGCCGCCAGTGACGACCGCGACGTTCTCGAAGCCGCTGGCATCGAGTTCGGAGGCGAACCGCGCCGATGTCGCGCCCTTGCCGCAGATGGTGAGTATCTCGTCGCCGTTTGACAACTCGCTGACCCGTTCTCGCTGGTCGTCGCTTAGGGTTTCGGTCGGACCGAACGGGACGTTCTCGGCACCCCTCACGCGCCACGAGTCGTAGCTCTCGGCCGGGCGCGTGTCGATGAGCACGTAATCGTCAGCATTCGCATCGAGCCGCGTGGCGAGGTCTCTGGCCGTGGTTGTTCCGAACATCGGTATCGCTGTGTATGGTATTGGGATGGATAAACATTTCTGACGGCGAGCGGTTCACGGCTCGACAGACCGACCGAGAGGGTCGCTCATCGCCGGAAAAACAGTTGGTTCTATTATAATTCGTTCTTAGACTTCCCAGCGTACAAACACATAAGTCGCTCTCGCCCCAACGAAACTCACTGACATGGTCGACGACACACAGCTTGCCGAGAGCAAGGCAATCCATCGGCGAACGGGGACGACCTTTTACGTAGCGACGCGACTGCTCCCCGAGCGCGTTCGCCACGCGACGTACGTCCTCTACGCCTTTTTCCGGGTTGCCGACGAGATCGTCGACGACCCGAACGGACCGCCGCCGTCCGAGCAACGCGAGCAGCTCGACCGACTCCGGGACGGAGCGCTCGGTGGCGAAACTGAGGACTCGGTCGTGGCGGCGTTCAGCGACCTCCGACAACGGTACGACATTCCCGACACCGCCGTCGAGGAGTTCGTCGAGGCGATGGCAACCGATATCGACACGGATAGGTATGAAACCCACGAGGAACTCGACGAATACATGGGCGGGTCGGCGGCCGCCGTCGGCGAGATGATGACCGCGGTCATGCAGCCCGACGACCCCGATATCGCGCGCCCGCACGCTCGCCGACTGGGTGAGGCGTTCCAGCTCACCAACTTCCTGCGCGACGTGCGCGAGGACGTCGTCGAGCGCGACCGCATCTACCTTCCGCGAACCGCCCTCGAAGAGCACGGCGTCACCGAGGCACAGATACAACGCTTCGGGATGGACGGCGATTTCGCCGCGCTGATGCGGAGCGAACTCGAACGGACGGAAACGCGCTACCGCGAAGGCGTCGCCGGCATCAAATACCTTCCCGATGACTGTCAGTTTCCCGTGCTGCTCGCGGCCGTGCTCTATGCCGACCACCACCGCCTCATCAGAGAGCGTGGGTACGACACCCTCTCCGTGACGCCCGAACTCTCCTCGGCGCGAAAGCTCTCCCTCCTCGTGCGCACCCGCTGGCATTGGCTCTGGAACAAGGACCCCGAGACGGTCTTTGCGAAGGTGAGCACCGTCTCACACAGCCCGAGTCGCCACCACGGTCCCGAGGATGCGACGCCCACACGCTAACCGCTCCACAGGTCGCTCGCGCCGATGCCCGCCACGTCGAAGCGCTCAGTTCCGATGAGACCGCCGGCCAGCACCAGCGCGATACCCACCGGAATCCAGTTGCCGAAGACGGCGTTGATGGTTCCCCAGAGCACCACGAAACTCACGAGGTCGTCGAGCATGAACGCGCAGGTTTCGAGGCGCTCCCTCAATCGTGTGCGGTCGAAGGAGTAGTCGAGGACGAACACCGATACGGTGGCCGAGAGCACCCACCCGAGGTAGTTCGAGGCGGGAACGCCGTAGAAGACCCCTCCAGAGTAGCTCCAGAAGCCGATGGCGACCGCACCGGGGTCGAGCACGACGTCGACGAGCAACACCGTACAGATGACCGCGACGAGGCGCACCGCGCGCCGGTTGGCCGTGTCGCCGAGCACGAGCAGACAGAGCAGGTAGCTGTTGAACACCAGCGGCAGGAAGAAGACGGGGAGACCGAGCGGCACAGCCCCGAACAGCATCGGCCCGAGTTCGATGGTGTATTCGAACGCGCCGTAGGGCCACCCGGTTACGACGCCGACGAGTTCGATGCCGAAGGCGTAGGCGACGAGCACGCCCGTGCCGAGGGCCGCCCGGCGGTCGTAAAGCGGCGCGAGACCCGCCACGAGCGGCAGGCGCATTATCACTGTGCCGAAGAGGATGAGATACGGGTTGTATCGCAGCGGCGGGTCGAGGAGACCGGTGGCGCTCGCCAGCAGGAGGGCCGCGCCGACCACCGGAAAGACCACCGCGATGGTGAAGCGATTGTCGGCGACCGCCCTGTCGAGCCGTGCCTCGATTCGCTGCCGAGTCGCGCGTTCAGCCGCCATAGACCACCATCCACAGCCCGCCGAGGGTCATCACCATCCCGACGAGCGTGTTCACCGCCGGATACCACCAGTACGCGCGCTCGACATCGACCGACGAGCGGGCGATGGCGAAGACTAAAACTGGGTAGGCAAGCAGGAGCAATGCGAAGAAAACGTGGACGAACGCGAACGCAACGGCGGCCGCGAGCCAGCAGAGCGCACAGTAGCCATACGTTCGGCGCTCGCCGAGTGCCGTCGCCGTCGTCCGAACGCCTGCTTCCCTGTCCGGCTCGATGTCCGGAATCGCCGAGAAGGTGTGCATCCCCATCGTCCAGAGCCACCCGCCCGCCACGGCGAAAAGGGACGGCAGCTCGCCGGTGATGGCCGTATAGGCGACCACACCCGGCAGCACGTACAACCCATTCGACAGCGAATCGAACAGCGGTGTGGTCTTGAACCTGAGCGGCGGCGCGCTGTACTCGACGGCGAGGAAGAAAAAGAGCGCCAGCGCCGCGAGCGCTGCCGACGGAAGGAGTGGAACGAACCCGACGGCGAGAAGGCCGCTCACGAGAACGGCAACGAGAACAGTTCTGTCGCCCGTGTAACGCACCTCACGGTCGTCCTTCTTGGGATTCGCTTCGTCGATGTCGGCATCGAAGACATCGTTGACACCGTAGAGGAAGACGTTCGCCGGCACGAGGAAGTAGGCAAACAGCGCGAGCGCCAGCGGGGAGAACAGGTCGGAGAGACCGTCGACGGCATAGACCACGCCGACGATGACCGGGCCGGCGAGGTAAAACCAGAATCGGGGCCGGGAGAGTCGGAGGAGATAGCCCGTGGTGGTCGTTTCGGGCGGGATGTGCTCTTTGTACCGACTCAACCCGCGACGGACGCGCTCGCGGTTCATCCGTGGTCGTCGACGACGGCGTTCGCCGCGTGCTCGCCGCTGATGAGACACATCGGTACGCCGATTCCGGGAGTCGTATACGACCCCGAGAAGTAGAGGTCCGGGACGGTTTCCGAGCGATGGGGCGGCCGGAAGAGCGCGGTCTGGCGGAGGGTGTGAGCCAGCCCGAGCGCCGTGCCCTGCAAACTGTTGTAGCGTTCGGCGAAGTCGTCGATTGAGAAGGTCTCTTCGAGAACGATGCGCCCACGGAGGCCCACACCGGTGTTCGTCGCGATATCGTCGAGAATTTTCTCGCGGTAGCGCTCGCGGATTTCGGGGGTATCGTCGAGATCCGGCGCGATGGGTACGAGCGCGAAGAGGTTCGAGTGACCCTCCGGCGCGACGCTGTCGTCGGTTTTCGAGGGGACACAGAGGTAGTACGCGGGGTCGTCGGGCCACGCCGGCTCCTCGAAGATTTGCTCGAAATGGCCATCCCAATCCGTGGGAAGGACGAGCGTGTGGTGGGCGAGCGGTTCGACGTCGCCCTCGACGCCGAGATAGAGCAGGAAGGCAGAGGGCGCGAGCGTGCGCTCGTCCCAGTACTCCTCGGAGTACTGGCGCTCGTGCTCGGGGAGCAGGTCCTGTTCGGTGTGGGCGTAATCGGCGTCGGAGACGACGATGTCCGGTGTGTGCTCGCCCGCAGCGGTAGCGAGCGAGAAGCCGTCGCGCCGGCGGGTGATTTCGGCCACTTCGGCGTCGGTCTCGATGGTGACGCCGAGTTCTTCGGCGAGGTCGGCGATGCCGGCGACGACGCCGCCGAACCCACCTTCGGGATAGTGGACGCCGAGGTTGAAGTCGACGTGGCTCATCATCGTATAGAGCGCGGGCGTGTTCTTGGGCGAGCCACCGAGGAAGACGAGCGTGTACTGCATTATCTGCTGGAGCTTCGGATGCTCGAAGTAGTTCGAGACATGGGACTCCATCGAGCGCAGCAGGTTCAGACCGACCGGTGCGGACCGAAACACCTCAGTGTCGACCCAATCGCGGAGTCGGGGGCGGTCCGTGTAGACGAACCGCTCCATCGCCGCCTCGTAGGTGCGCTCGCTCCGGTCGAGGTAGTCGTCGAACGCGGCGGCCCCGCCCTCTTCGTAGGATTCGAAGACGGCCCGGACTTGGTCGCGGTCGGGCGTCAAATCCACGCGGTCGCCGTCCTTGAAGAACACTCGGTAGTGGGGGTCGAGCCGTTCGAGACCGTAGTAGTCCGCCCGGTCGGCGTCGAAGTGGCCGAAAAACCGCTCGAAGACGTCCGGCATCAGATACCACGACGGTCCCATGTCGAAGCGAAACCCCTCCTGTTCGAACTGCGAGGCACGACCGCCGACCTGCCCGTTCTTTTCGAGCACCGTGACGTCGGCCCCCGCAGCGGCGAGATAACACGCCGCCGACAGCCCGCCGAAGCCCCCGCCGACCACCGAGACCGTCCGACCGACGAGCGCTTCGGCGTCCGACCCTGCCGCGAGCGGATTCATGGTGGATGATATGGCGGCGCGTATAAAAGACGACTGACACCGGCACGTCGGATGGGTGACGTGCCGAGGCGGCGCTCGACGGTTTTATTAACTTCCGCACCGATATTGCTAACAGAATGGAGAACATCGGAGCAGTCGGTCTCGAACGGCGCGAGCAGGTATCGTGGGTCGGCGTCGTCGGAACAGTAGTGTTCGTCGTCCTGACGGGAATCGGGGCGTTCGCGGGTCTCTGGAAACTGTTGGTCGTCGGCTGGGTCGCCTTCGCCGCGATGGTCGGCGGGGCGGCCGTCAGCAGGCGTTCGCGGGAGCGGGGAGCGGCGCGGTCGGTCCGGGCCGACGGTCTCGCAAGCGGCGCGATGGTCACGAGCGCTGCCGTCTTCTTGGTGCCCCAAGCCATCGGCTACCAGCCCCAGCTAGGCGGGTTCGGCATCGCGGTCGGCCTGCTCGCTGGCTACGCCGGCCACACCATCGGCCATCGCCTCACGCATCTCGACCTCCCGCTCGAAACGACGACTGCACAGCTCACCGCCCACGCGCTGGCCGCCGGCGTCGTCATCGGCACGGTGTACACGCTCCTGCCGGACCTCGGGCTGTTGCTCGGGCTGAGCATCGTCTCACACAAGGCCCCTGCGGGGTATGCCGCCGCCGGCCGCCTCCGGGCGGAAGGGTTACCGGTTGGTGTGCTCGCGCTGCCGGCTGCCGGCGTCGGTATCACAGCGCTGCTCGTGGGACTGGCCGAACCGCCGAGTTCGCTGGCGCTCAACGCTGTCGTTTTCGGCTTTGCCGCTGGCATCTTTCTCCACATCGCCATGGACTTCCTGCCCGAGTGTGAGACCGGCGGCGAACACGTTCACGGCGAGGCCCACGCACGGCTCGACCGGTTGCGCGTCCATGCCGTGGCGAGCACGGTCGTCGGCGCGGGCGCGGTGGCGCTCGCGTGGTTGCTGGTCGCCTGATACCGTCGGTCGGAAAACCGGCGGCCGTCGAAGAAAAATTCGGTCGCCGTCGCGCTGGTTTCCAATACTCGAACACATCCGACCGACGGTATGAGCGTCGTTGCCGGACGCCCGCACCGGGACGAACTGATTCGACACAACGCCACCGCACCGACCCGGGTCGGCAAGCCCCTTTTGCCATTCGATATCATAATGCTCGGCATGAGTGTCATCGCCGAGTACAGCCTCGCCCCGGGCCGGCTCTCGTTCACGGCGGCGCTCACGGCGGTTTCGTCCATCGAACTCGAGATCGAGCGGGAGTACGGGACGCGCTCTGCGATGCCGGTCGTGTTCTGCTGGGCACACGGCGACGACCTCGATGGCTTCGAGCGAGCGCTCGACGAGGACGAAACCGTGAGTGACGTCCATCAGGTGAGCGGTGTGGGCGACCGGCGGCTCTATCGCGTGCGACTGACCGGCGCGGCCCCAGTCGTGACCTACGATACGTGGATAGACCTCGGGGCCGCGCGGCTCGAAATGTGCTATCACGACGGGCGCTGGCACGCCCGGATGCGCTTTCCCGGCCGTGAGGCGCTTGGCACCTTTCGAACGTTCTGTCTCGACCGCGATCTCGACTTCCGGCTCCATCGACTCTACGACAGCGACCCCGAGCGCGAGCAGTCGCGCGAGCGCCTCACGAGCCACCAGCGCGAGGCACTCCGACTGGCCCACGAGGGTGGCTACTTCGGGATTCCGCGCGGAACGACGCTCGGCGACATCGCCGCGGAACTCGATATCTCGAATCAGGCCGCCTCCGAGCGGGTACGCCGCGGCTGTGGACGGCTCGTCGACGACCGCTTCGGATGACGTTCGCCTCGACTATCAGGGACGACCGTTTAGTTTGTCGCTCGACAACCAAGTAATGGGACGGTCCCGGGCGGTCCGTTGCGTGGCATCACCAATACCGTCTCCGTCCCGTCTGTTTTTCGGCGGGCTATACCACCAGTCACAGCTCGATTTCGGTCGTCGGGTCCGGGAGACTCCAGAGCACCTCGGGGAGGAAAGAATCTCAGTACCTCACAAAGCGGGTTAGATGAACGGGCTGCTTGGTCAGTTGATGCGACCGAACCAAGCAGCCAATGAACT